>JAZPZN010000001.1:0-4231 GCA_045544715.1 Oscillospiraceae bacterium
GAGGGAAAATTTGTAACCTCACGACAGATAAGAGAAAGACTTCAAAGAGAGTTGCTCAAGGATGTTTCGCTTAGAGTCAGTGATAGTGATACGCTTGATGCCTTTAACGTTGCAGGCAGAGGAGAAATGCATCTTTCAATCCTCATTGAAACTATGCGCCGTGAGGGATATGAGCTTTCTGTCAGCACACCTCGTGTTCTCTATAAGGAAGTCGACGGTGTAAAGTGTGAGCCTGTTGAGCGTCTTGTTATTGATGTTCCCGAATCTGCCGTTGGTTCTGTTATGGAGAAGATAGGACAGCGCAAGGGTGAAATGACTGATATGACACCTGTAGGCAGTCGTACTAAGCTTGAATTCCTCATTCCATCTCGTGGACTTTTTGGCTATAGAAGCGAGTTTATGACTGATACCAAAGGCGAGGGTATCATGAATTCAGTATTTGACAGCTACCAGCCTCATTTTGGTGATATTCCGAGAAGGACAGTTGGTTCACTTGTTGCATGGGAGGATGGTCAGGCTATCACATATGGCCTGTTTAATGCGCAGGAGCGAGGAACTCTGTTTATAGGTGCTGGTGTACCAGTATATGAGGGAATGGTAGTCGGAGTATCTCCCAAGGCTGGTGATATTGTTGTAAATGTATGTAAGAAGAAGCATCTTACCAACACCCGTGCCAGTGGATCTGATGATGCACTGCACCTTATTCCTCCCAAGGTAATGAGTCTTGAGGAGAGCCTTGAGTTTATCCAGGATGACGAACTTGTAGAGGTAACCCCCAAGAGCATTCGTATCAGAAAGGTAATACTTGAGCGTGATCTCAGATTGAAGGCTGAGGCAAAGCAGAAGCGTAATGGTTGATAAATAAATTAAGGGCGGCAAATAATGCCGCCCTTTTAGAGAAACTGAGGTTAATAATGGTTAAAGATATGACCAAAGGCGCAGTAGCGCCGATCCTATTAAAGTTTTCGCTGCCGCTGCTTGTTAGTGTTGTATTTCAACAGCTCTACAGCATTGCTGACAGTGTTATTGCAGGGCAGTTTATTAATAAAGATGCACTTGCAGCAATAGGAGCTTCCTATCCGATAACTATGATATTCCTAGCTATCGGCACCGGAATGAATATTGGTTGCTCTGTAGTGATATCCACCTATTTCGGTGCGAAGGATATAAAAAGCATGAAGACAGCAGTGTTCACATCCATAATATCGAGCTTTGTACTAGCTGTAGCGCTTACGCTTGTTGGAGCTTTCACTAGCGGACTTTTTCTGACACTTTTGGGAACTGATATGGCAGTATTTGAGGATGCTCATGCTTATCTTAATATTTATGCATTGGGCCTTGTGTTTCTGTTTATGTATAATATTTGCACAGGTATTTTCACATCGCTTGGTGATAGCAAAACACCGTTATACTTCCTTATCGGTTCGTCAATTGGTAATGTGCTGCTAGATGTGCTGTTTGTTGTTGTAATTCCTTTAGGAGTGCCGGGTACGGCATGGGCTACGTTAATCTGTCAGGGAGTGTGTTCGTCACTTGCATTTTTTGTGCTGATGAAGAGAATAAAGAAAATAGATAGCCCGAAATTTCCATACTTTGAGTGGCGGATGCTTGGAAAGATCGCTACTCTTTCCGTGCCGAGCATCTTGCAGCAAAGTTTTGTATCTGTTGGAAATCTCTTTATACAGGGGCTTGTTAACTCTTGCGGACTTGATGTAATGGCTGGATACTCGTCCGCTATAAAACTTAATACATTTGCTGTCACCTGTTTTTCAACTGTAGGAAACAGTGTGTCCAGTTTCACCGCACAGAATAATGGAGCCTGTGAATACAGCAGGGTAAAGCAGGGCTACAAGGTTGGATTGTTGCTCTCAGGTGCAATTGCTGTAGTGTTTTCACTTGTATATGTCATTTTTTCGGGAAGCCTTATCTACATATTTATGGATAGTGCCGATGCTAACAATATAGCTGCAGCAGAGGCTGGTATGCACTTTTTGCAGATAGTATCACCGTTTTTTCTTGCAGTTGGGTTAAAGCTGAGTTCGGATGGCGTTTTGCGAGGCCTCGGTTGCATCAAGGCTTTCATGGCGACAACGTTTTCGGATTTAGTGCTGCGAGTTTTATTTGCATTTCTGCTTACGCCTATTTATGGTGCAACGGGAATATGGTTATCATGGCCAATAGGTTGGGTGCTTTCAGCGTTACTGTCGAATGCGCTGTACTTTGTGGTGTCCCGCAGATTTACGATAGATTCCTCAAAATAAACAAAATAAAGCCTATAAAAACAGTTGCAATTTTGCGCAAAGTGTGGTAAAATATATAAGTGCAAAATTTGCGTCTGTAGCTCAGCTGGATAGAGCAGCAGCCTCCGACGCTGCGTGTCGTGCGTTCGAATCGCATCAGGCGTACCAATTTCTTAAAGCGTTCCTAACAGGGACGCTTTCTTGTTGAGGTTATGTGAGATAACTTCAATTTAATAGCATGAAAAGCGTTGATAGACTGAGATATATCATGTTCTGATAATGATTAAAGCGTTCCGTAATGGAACGCTTTAATCATTTTGAGAGAGTTATACCTTAACTGTATACGATCTCACTCCGAGTACAGTTTCACCATCAATTTGCAGTGGGGTAGGGCGGTCAAATTCAACAGTAACATTCTTGCCGCTGTGTATTTTCACGACCTTGTTGTACTTGACATGAGTTCCCTTAAATATAGTAGGAAACAGAACAAGTGCTACGAATCTGCCTGCACCGTGATATAGCATTACTGATACCTTTTTGTCTTTGTCGATTCGTTTTTGATCTGGTGTTGCCATAACACCACCTCCGAAAAAACGACCGTTCATCGTTGGCGCAAGCCATACACGCTTGTACGTGAATTTTTGCCCGTCAATAGTTATTGTAGCGTTTGTTGGCTTGTAGGCATATATCAGACCTTTGAGTGCTATAGGTATATAGTTGATAGGTTTGTTTTTGCCTGTTAATTTGTTCTTCGCACGGATCTTGTCACCTTCCTCACAACAGTATCCGTCAACACCATAGCCGATACCGTTTATGAATAGTCGTTCCATTCCGTTGACATAAACAGTGGGGAGGTCTTTGATATATTCATTTATAGGGTAGTCTGGCTTGTCAGCACGTTTTTTACCTAGATCACGTGCGAAGTCGTTGCCGCTACCTACCGCATAGTAGAATATGCGATTTTTTATGTCGATGCCTTTGATATCATTGACAAAGTGGTTGAGTGTTCCATCGCCGCCGCAGAGTATTATTTCGTCACTGTCGTCCAGTTTACTGAAAAAGTCTGCATAGCTGTCGATCGAGCACATGTCCACCATTTCGGCATTAATGTTAGTTGCGCACAAAGCTTCTATATCAGATTTGCACCTGCTGTTTCCTGCCAAAGGATTATACAGAATATATTTCTTCATCTTTTTTTGAACTCTCTTTCTTAGTAACATCAAGAGCTATCCGAACTCGCTCGGAGATCTCATCAGTTTTCATCTGCTTAACTTCATCAGCGGAGATCACATCTGTTATCTTGAAATATACATCTGACCTACGAAATGGAGCTCTTTTGTGAATTTTTTCTGTTCCTTCGATAAGCATGACAACTATAGGCTTATTAGCTTTCTGTGCAATCTTGAATACTCCGTTGTGGAATTTCAGCAGTTCGATACTTTTGCTGCGTTTTCCTTCAGGGTATACTCCTACAGATACTTCCTGCTTCTTCAACAAATTTGCAGCCTTGATGATAGTATCGAGAGATTTTCTGGGACTACTGCGGTCAATTGACATAAAGCAACACTTGCGGATAAAACGCCCGAATATAGGAACTTTGAAATTAGCGGATTTTGAAATGAAAGCAGGCTGCCATTTCTTTAGAATAAGCCATTCAATTATCGGGTCATAGTTCGAGCGATGATTTCCTACAAACAGCGGCATAACATCGGAAGGGATTCTGTCAATTCCTTCTGTATGTACTTTTATTCCCAGTATTATCAGTGCCACTTTTGTTGCAAAATTAAGATGTTCTCTGTGAAATCTGCTATGTTCCTCATATTCTTTTTTAGGGTTAACAAAAAGACTGCAGATAAACAGAAACAGAATATATAGCAATATTATTGATAAGATCGTTGCAAGTATAACACCTAAAATATATAATACTATCAATTAAAAACCTCCATAGTATTGTTGATTTCGACTTTACCTACCGATTAATTATAACATAC
>JAZPZN010000002.1:0-7849 GCA_045544715.1 Oscillospiraceae bacterium
TTATCCTGTGATATATTGTATAATTCAAGCGTGTACTTGTTATTGTCAATGTATCCTGAAATTATATATCGCATATTCTGATATACGAATTCTGTTTCCGAATTGTAATAGAGGTCTGATATAAAATCACTTATCGCTTTCTCGTTCATTATTTGTGCCTCCTGTAATATAATGATAAATATTCATCGATTTGTTGCTGTGTAATCCCTTTAAAGTATTTTTTGTACTTTGAAATTTCATCGGGCGTCATATATCGGCTTCCACGACGATTTTCAATACCTGGTCGAGAATACTCATGTATGTGAAACACATTTTTTCCATTCTCAGATAATCCGCTTTCAAAATGATAGCCAACCTCAAATATCGGTAAGTGATTATTGTTATACTCTCGATACTGCCTAAATTCACCGTGTTTTTTATCTAAAATAATATACGAATCTGACGAATGTGCTTCTGCGGGCATACTGTGGCTACTTGTTGTATTAACAGGTGCCAAAATTTTAACACCACCAATTTTTCCAACAGTTTCAAAAACATAATTTTGCTGTTTGCCTTCTGTATATGCACCTCTTCCTCCCATATCAACGCACCACCTTTCTTGAAGAAAGATAGTCCACGGCAACAATATTGCCGTCCATATCATCAAAAGGCTTGCCGAAGCATATAATACAAGAGGGGGCAAGCTTTTCGAGCATTGCGTTGTAACCACGCATAAAAGCGAGCTTATTTCCCTTACAGCCTATCATACCCACAGCGACAGCTGCATTCTGTTCAATTCCATCAAAGCAGAAACTATAGCTTCTTGCATCGCCCCAACTTACAGTCGGAACGACTTTAAGTCCCTTGCTCTGCCAATACGCACCTACCCAACGGCTGTGAGCAACACTTTCCATCTGTCTCCACAAGTTCATATCCGAATATGTAGAATAATCAGGCGTAAGCAG
The DNA here is from genome assembly GCA_045544715.1 of Oscillospiraceae bacterium. GTDB lineage: Bacteria > Bacillota > Clostridia > Oscillospirales > Ruminococcaceae > CAG-115. The sequence goes on from JAZPZN010000002.1 coordinate 945, forward strand.
AAAAGCGTATTGCGATAATTTTGCCAACGATTTGTCAGGATTATTATAAATCCCTTTAAAGCGGTAATCATCAACGAAAAAGTGAACACCTCGTTTAATATTTTCTTTGTTATCATTTGCACGGGTGTCGGAATACGCTACAAGAGATATATCACTTGTGACTATTTTCTGTTTTTTTACGAGCGGAATCTGCCATTTACCGACAGTATTGAACTCATTCCGCATAAAAAGCGCATTTTCACGCATATCAAGACTTGTCATAGGACAAAGCCTCCTTTCTTATATCTGAAATTTTCAATAACTTTTTTGTTAAGATTGCGAATTGACAAAGAAAGGTCAAATATGCTATAATAATCAAACACTACTAAGATTGCTTACAGCAATTTTAACCCGAAACGCATTGAAATGCCGCTACCAACAGCTTTCAGTGCGTTTTTCTTTGTCTTATAAATAATCCATTGGAATCACCGTCCTTGTATATCGTAATATTTGCCTCACACCGCATTATGAAACAGTCTTAAAAGTACAATTTCGTAATCTGTATAATCAAGCGCACCATACTGTAACCATTTTTGATAATATGAATAAGCATAGCAGGCAGCTGTATTGCTCACCTCAAATCTATCAGCTATGTCAGCAGGATTGTCAAGTTTCAACTTATGTACAAGCACAGGCGGAACAAGTGCATACTTAGCAAAGAACTTAACTTCTTTCTCGGCCAGTTCGCTGTCCTCACTGTGGTCTAAAACAATATGACCTATTTCGTGCATGATTGTATTGTTGACACGACCATAGTCTTTAATGTCGTTATAATAGATGTACCATTCTCCGATATCCTTCTCTACCGAAAATCCATCCTCGCTCTTTTTCAAAAGGAGAAAACGCTTATTTTTCGGTATGGCTGAATAAGGGATGATTTTAATTCCCATTTTTGTTGCCAGTTCAAAACTATTAACAGGTACACATGAAATGTCATATTTAACGAACATATCCACAACAATCTGCTTGATTTCCTCATATCTTGCGTTTGATAAAGAAATCCCCAATATTATCCCTCCCCGAACAATGCGTTGATCAGCTCTCTTTTTTCTTGCTCAGTCATTGAAGATGCATTTCGTGCAATCAGACGACGAATTCTGGGATGATCAAATTCATTGTTTTCAATTCCAAGCAGATAATCTGATGTAGTATGCAATGCTGTAGCTATATTCGCCAACATTTCAGGTTTTGGATCTCTATCCCCCGAAACGTACCTTGATATAACACCTTCGGTTGTACCAACTCGTGCTGCAAGTTCTTTTTGTGCCATTCCTTGCCTTTTCAATGCTTCTGATATTCGCAAACCTAATGCTTTGCCCATAATAGCACTCCTTTCAAAGCCATAATCATTTCAGCTTGAGCATATTATAGCACCTACTTGCCAATTTGTCAAGTGAAGTTTCCGTTTTTTTTATTTTCAACTCAATTATGCTATGCTTAGCTAATTAATAATAAGAAATGTTACTCGGCGCCATCGCTGATGAAATTATATATTACGATCTTGATTTCGTATCTGTTGCAAATATAGATGATAACGGATATGCACTTATTGGAGAAGGAATACGATGGAGATTAAGTATTGTAAAAAATGTAACCGCCACCTACCGGAAAAATATAAGTTCAACAAATATGAATCTTGTCAGAATGAAACTACAGATAATTTCAAGCAGGTGATAAAAGCTACTTTGCGAGTTCTCGGTGCGATTGGTGGCGTATTTGTGTTTGTAGCCACTTAAGGGTAAGATCGGAACTAAAAAGTAGCATTGAAAGTATAAGAGGTGCAACGATGAAACTAATAAGGCCTGTAAGCGAATACGCAGATCAGATATTAGGATACAGACAAGAATTCCTAGATGCGGGTGATTCGATGGACGGAACAGGACCGCTCCGTACAATCGAAGCTCCTACGGAATACATAACGATATGCAGAGAATATGAAGATCCTGCAACAACACCTGCTCATCTGGTTCCTGCAACTCAACTGTTATTCATCCGTGAGAGTGACAACAGGCTGATCGGAATGATTCAGATAAGACATTATTTCAATGATTATCTTGAGAAATTTGGTGGTCACATCGGATATTCAGTAAGACCAAGCGAAAGGCGCAAAGGTTATGCAAAGGAAATGCTGAAAATGGCGATCCCTTTCTGCAGAGAGGCAGGTCTTGAAAGAGTTTTGATAACCTGCATAGATGGCAATATCGGCAGTGAAAAGACTATCCGTGCAAACGGTGGAGTTTATGAGAACACTGTATATGAACCAAATGAAAAGTTCGATGTAAAAAGATTCTGGATAACACTATAACAAAACAGCTCCCGAAATTGCTCGGGAGCTTTGCTGTTTATTGGACTATACCGTATTCCCAGGTGTTGATACCGTCGAACTCTTTTACGTTCGTGTAGCCCAGCGACACAAGCACCTCGGATGCTCGCTTGCTACGGTTTCCGCTTCGGCAGTATACCAGTATAAGCATATCCTTGTCGGGAAGCTCTGCTTCGGCTCTGTCGGCTATCTCGTAGTCGGGAATGAGCACTGCACCTTCAATATGCCCTGAGCTGAACTCTTCCTCAGTACGGACATCAAGGATAATGTGCTCCTCGTCGCTGTCGATGATGGACTTTGCTTCTGCCTGGGTTATCTGGATATACTCCGCTTTTTGGGGAGCGCAGCTGTTGCTGTCAGCGTTCGCACTGCAGGCTGTGAGCATTGTGAGCGACAGCAGAGCTGCAAATAGTTTGGTTGGTTTGTTTTGCATCGGTGTCTCCTATATAAAATTCCCTTAAAATCATGTGCGTTTTAAGGGAATGACAGAATATTTTAAGGTAATCATTTTAATTCCTGCTCAAGCTGATTAAATTCATCTGTATCAAAAAACTCAGCCAATGTGATATTAAAACCATCGCAGATCTTTTTGATGGTTACAATGCCAGGGTTTGTGCTTTCGCCGTTGAGTATGCTTTTGATAGTCGATTGTGATACGCCAGAAACATACGAAAGTCCGTTGGGTGTGATTTTGTGCTGTTCGCACAGCTCACGAATACGCTTTGCAGTTGTTTCATAGACGCCCATACCGACCACCTCCATTTTTGCTTAAATCTAGTTTATCTAAAATTGAGCAAAAAGATTAGTGATATATCACTAAAAATGTGTTATAATAGTGAAAAATCACTAACTTGGAGGTTTATTATGATAGATAAATCAAAAGTAGCCTGTTTTTCAGGACACCGAAAGCTCCCACAAAACTGCACACAGCTTACTGCTGATCTTGAATCCGCTATCGTGTCACTGATCGAGCGTGGGGTGGTATTCTTCGGTGCAGGAGGAGCACTGGGGTTTGATATGCTCGCAGAGGAAGCTGTACTGCGGCTTAAAGAGCAATATCCGCATATAAGGCTGGTGCTAGTGCTGCCTTGTCCTCCCGAGCAGCAAACGCTCAAATGGAACTCCGCACAGAAGCAGCGTTATTTCGATATCCTTGAAAGAGCTGATAAGGTGCGTGTGCTGTCCAATCGCTACACAAGCACCTGTATGCTTGACCGTAACAGGCACATGGTTGACAACAGTGGTTATCTGATATGTTATCTGCGAGAGAATACAGGTGGTACCGCTTATACGGTAAGATATGCAGAGAGTAAGTGGATTGAAATAATCAGGATATAAAATTTTTTGATGTATATTCTAAATTGTCCCATTATATACACGATAAATTGTAAATAGTATGCTATATAGACAGTGATATTCAGTAATGAAGTATTAACATATTTAGTTTTGTTTTTAATTTTAAGTAGTGTACTCATAGCTATGACGGTACTACTACATGTAGATTGACTACGAAAAATAAAGAGGAGATTATTGATATATAAATACATTGCACTTGTGATGCTAATATGCTATAATTAAGTTGATTATTTGTGAATTTATCGTTATGTAATATTAATAGGAGAGAATATGACAAAGCGTAAGAAATCTTCACTTCTGCAAGGAGTTCCTTTCAATATTCAATATCTACATCGTGCGCCAGGCGATCCTGTTCGAGATAAACGGCTTTGTGTTTATTTCAAAGATGGCTGGTGTAAGCAGGTCGTAGCATCTTGTTTTGGCTCATCACATTGTGATTATTACAGAGAGTGGCTTGATGGGGAAAAACTATATACGAAACAGAGCGAGATGCAAGAGCAGGAACGAGTAAAAATAAAACGTGCTGAGGCTATAAAGAAAAAACCTGATACGGTTCATATGATTCGTGAAGTTGTGCGTAATGTACATGTGCCATATAAAGTTGGTGATAAACTCTATCATAAAAATTATAAAGTAGGTACTATTACATCAATAAAAAATGATGTAATAATGGTTGATTTTGATGGTAATGTCAAGCGCTTTATGTATCCAACATCTTTTAAAAATGGAATAATGGAAACTTACTCAATCGCTCGATGTCCTTTAAGTATGGGAGAATATGTAACTGATAAAAAGTACGGTGAAGGATATGTCAGCAACATTGAATATGGCAGAAAACGGGGACAATTTAATATAACTGTAAAATATCTTGATGAAGGAATGGTCATACGGTATAAATACCCCAATGATTTTAGGAGCGAAAATAATGTTTGGATTGCCAAATAAGTCTACAAAGTTGAACCATGACTAGCCTAAATTGAACTCCGCACAAATAGTATTTTTATGTGATATTTCTACGATAATTATAGTCAATTCAGAGTCTGAATACCAAACCGTGTAAATGGCAATAATACCCACAAGAAAACTTGGAGGTATGAAGCATGAAAAAGAGAACACACGGTTTAAGTGCAAAGGAAATGGAACTGGTACAGTTACTGATGTTGGACTGTCATACAACAGGAGACATACAGGCGAAGCTGAAGCGGCTTTTTGCAGGCACGATCGAGCAAATGCTTGAAGCTGAGATGGAGGAACATCTGGGCTATGAGAAGAACGATGTTGCAGGCAATAACAGCGGAAACAGCCGTAACGGCTATGGGAAAAAGACCATAACCAGCGAATATGGCGACTGCGAGATATCTGTTCCGCGCGACAGGAACGGCGAATTTGAGCCAAAGGTCATCGAAAAACGACACACACGCACCGATGAGATCGAGCAGAAGATCATGGCAATGTATGCCAAAGGAATGAGCCAGCGCGACATTGAGGATACGCTGAAAGAGATCTACGGTGCAGAAGTGTCACAAGGACTTATTTCGCGGATAACCGATAAAATACTGCCCGAGGTAAACGAATGGCAGAATCGTCCGCTGGAAAGAATCTATCCCATCGTGTTTTTTGACGGAATAGTGTTTAATTCCCGCAAGGATAACAGAATAGTCAGCAAATGCGTATATTCTGTTCTGGGTATAAATATGGATGGACAGAAAGAGATTCTCGGAACCTGGATATCCGAAAACGAGTCAGCAAACTTCTATGCAAGCATCTGTTCAGACCTCAAAAATCGAGGGGTTACGGACATCTTCATTGCTTGCCATGATAATCTGACAGGATTATGCACGGCAATAAACTCAATCTTCCCGAAAACCAAGAATCAGCTCTGCATCGTGCATCAGATACGCAATAGCTGTAAATTTGTTCCCTACAAGGACAGAAAAGCAGTGTGTGCTGATCTCAAAAAGATCTATGGTGTGGTAAATCTCGAGGACGCAGAATACGCAAAAGAAGAATTCCGTGAGAAATGGGACAAAAAGTACCCGAATATTCTGAAATCCTGGGACAAAAACTGGGCTGAACTGACAGTATTCTTCGAATATCCGCAGGAGATACGAAAGATAATATATACTACAAATGCGGTGGAAAGTTACCACAGAATGGTACGCAAATTCACTAAATCCAAGGCAGTATTCCCGACAGACGATTCCATTCGCAAGGTGATCTATATGAGCGTTATGGAGATCTCGAAAAATGGACGATGCCTGTCCGTGACTGGGGGCTTGCTTATGCGCAGCTCTCTGTCTATTTTGAGGATCGTTTTGCAGCGTAATCTCGGGGACTCTGTCCCCGAACCCCTGAGGTTTATCCGCTCGGGGATATCCGGTGAAAATGAAAAACAGCGATATTTCTACCGCTGTTTCACCGTTTTATCTCGCAGCCTGCGTTGGGTCGCTCCTCAGCGTTGCTCTCTTTGGCTGCATTTTTAGTATTGGCACTTTTTTATCGGGTATTCCCATTTACACAGTTTATTTTTCAGAACCTGATTTTTCATCAATACCATCTACATCCCCAAGCATCTTCAGGCACTCATATACCTCAGCTAGATTCTGTACGCTTAGACCCGCCAACTTCAACATATGATTACGAAGCTAAAAATCATTTAATGAATTCAACTCCACACATACTATTGAAACTTTTTGATTGGGATAATATTCTGACGTTAATATTCCGTTCCTATGTATTTTTACTCATATAACCAAGACCACGATATTTTGAAAAAACCAAGACTTGTATATCTACATCATCATAGAAAAGAACACCGCCAACAATATGATTATTTCCATCTGAAAGAACAAGAAATTTTGGCTATTTTGCAAATGTGTTTTTAAAAACTGCTATTTTATCAAATTTGGCTTTCGGTGTTAGTGAAATAGCAGTTTTCTTGCGTCCGATTACTCTTTCTATGTGTGTATATCATTGCTTTTTGTTTTGACATTGCTAAAATTGTGTGATATAATAGAAATGGATTAAAATAGGATGGGTATTATGGCAGACTTTTCGAAAGCTGATTTGTGGAAGTGGTGTTGATTTATTTGAATTGTCTGAGCTTTTAAAGAAAAATCTATTGTGATTAGGAGGAACACGTGTCATGAGCAGAAAAATATTCAATGAAGATACAAGGGTTAAAATC
>JAZPZN010000003.1:0-44224 GCA_045544715.1 Oscillospiraceae bacterium
GGTGACCAAAGTGTACGCCAGCTTCGAGAAGCTGCTTCATAGATACTACTGCCATTTGTTTTTCCTCCTGAATTTGGTTAAAATAAAAGTTTTCCTCCACAAGCGAACACCTGCCTGACGCATGAGCGCACCGAAGGCGGCTTGAGCCTGTGTGCGTATTTGTGATACAACCGCAGGTTTGACCCTTTATGAGCGTACCTACCGTCAATTGCACATTTACTGAAATATTATACCACAACAGAATATTTTTTTCAACCATTTTCTGCTGTCTATTTGAACAAACTTCCTAGCATTTTGCGCCGCTTGTTTGGTGAACCTGACGAGCCGTCGCATGAAACAAGTATCGTATCCTCTCCTATGACCTCTATGTCACACCATTTTATGCAGATATCCTCTTCCCTGCCGAACAGTCCAAAGCATTTAGGTCTGCCGAATACTATCAGTCTGCAGATCTTTGATGTGCAATTGTCAAACTCGATATCATCTGGAAATCCAATGCGGCAGCCCGACCTCACATTGATGATCTCTTTACATTTGATGTCATTGAAGCTATATACCATAAACTATCACCTCTATGGATATATCTTATTACAGCATAAGCTAATCTATGACAAAATGTTCGGCGGACAAAAGTCCGCCGATATCCTATTTTACTTTGTGCCGAACAGTCTGTCGCCACCGTCGCCGATGCCGGGAACGATATACAGATCCTCATTAAGTCCGTCGTCGATTGCACCGCAAACGATCTCAACGTCGGGATGTGCAGTCTGCAGTGCCTTGATACCCTCGGGACAGGTAAGCACGCACATGAACTTAACGTTCTTTGCGCCAGCCTCCTTAACGATATCAACTGCCTTTACAGCAGAAACGCCTGTTGCCAGCATAAGATCCAGAACGATAACCTCACGGTTAGCGATATCAAAGGGCAGCTTGCAGTAATAATCAGCAGCGGAATTGCTGTTAGCCTTGTCACGGTAGATACCAACATGACCTACCTTTGCAGCGGGCACAAGTGCCAATGCACCATCGACCATGCCGAGACCTGCTCTCATGATCGGAACGAAAGCAACCTTTCTGCCGCTGATAACCTTTGCTGTTGCCAGTGCCAGAGGTGTTTCAATGTTGACCTCCTTCAGGGGCAGATCACGAGTAGCCTCGTAGCAAATGAACATTGAGATCTCGGATACCAGCTCTCTGAACTCCTTAGAGCCTGTATTCTTGTCACGCAGCAGAGAGATCTTGTGCTGCACCAGGGGATGATCACAAACATGAACCTTATCCATAATAGTCCTCCAAATATTCCGAGAAGCGAAGCCTCTCAATATAATACTTAATTTATCCGCAACAGCGGAATTATATTCCTTAAAATTACTCTAAATTCATTATCTTCTCAACACGTCTTGCGTGTCTGCCGCCCTCAAACTCTGTTTCAAGGAAGATATCCACTATCTCGCAGGCAAGACCCGTGCCGATAACACGACCGCCCATGCAGAGCACATTTGCATCATTGTGCAGTCTTGTGTACTTTGCGGAATACCAGTCGCCGCAGAGCGCAGCCCTAATACCCTTTATCTTATTTGCAGACATCGAAATGCCAACACCAGTGCCGCAGATAAGTATCGCCTTATCGCAATCGCCGCCTGTTACCTTTTTGCAGGTCGCCTCGGCGATATCAGGGTAATCGACGCTTTCACCGTTGCAACCGCAATTGATGAACTCAATTCCCTTTTCCTCAAGGTGCTTGATGACCTCGCATTTTAGCTCGTAGCCTGCGTGATCTGATCCTATAGCTATCATTTGATTTCCTCTTTCAGAAAAATTTACCAAAATGGGTATAATCTATTATACTACTTTTCACATCACAGGTCAAGTGTTTTTTCAAATTATTAGACCAACTTTGTTATTCAGCCGCCTCACGCAGAAAGCCAAAAAGACTGTTGCAATCTCAGCATGATCAATTTTCTGATTTTTTCTGCTCTCTTTCAAGGCGTTCTCTTTCAGCCTGTGGCAGCCTTAAATAGCTGGGCATCAGCGCCGCTGCCTCGATGGGCTGCTTGCCCTCGGCAGCATAGCACACCCCTGCACCTCGCTGATAACGCAGAGGATACGGTGCAAGCTCAAAGCAGTGCTCGGTCATCTCGTCGAGGATTTCCGCTCCGTCGCCTGCAAGGATGATCCTGCCTTCTATAGCTTTCAGCTCCTCGTAAAGGTCAGCAGCTTTCATCGCCCTGTCCTCACAAAGACGGGTGATAACTCCGCCCTCGCTCTTGAACAACGCATTGTATACCTGCGAGCAACGTGCATCCATTGCGCAGCATATTATACCATCGATACCCTTGAAATTGTAAGCAATAGCCTCAAGTGTAGAGATGCTTATGCAGCTCTTACCTGCACCCATCGCCATACCCTTAACACTTGCAATACCTATGCGCAGCCCTGTAAACGAGCCAGGGCCTGCTGTAACAGCGATAGCATCAACATCAGCAAGCGTGACACCTGCGCCATGCAGCATACTCTCCACCATGGGGAGCAGCGTCTGAGAATGAGTGTGCTTTGTGTTTAGGAACTGCTCTGCGATTATCCTGTCGCCGTCACATAGGGCGCAACCTGCGGTTATCGCAGATGAATCTATGCCTAAAATCATGCTAATCCTCCGAAGTATTTTCCGCTGACAGTTATCCTGCGCTCGGTATCGGACAGCTTTTCAATGCGGATATTGATGGTATCGCCAAGCTCGTATGCAAGCTCTGCAATGTTCTCGCTCCACTCGGCTGCGATTATTCCGCCACGGTCGAGGTAATCGAAAAATCCGATAGCATATAGGTCGTCATAGCTGTTTATGCGATAGAGGTCAAAGTGAAACAACGGCAGATCTCCGCTGTACTCGTTAACAAGGGCAAAAGTGGGGCTGGTAACCTCGTCATCGACCCCGAGGAATTTTGCGATACCTTTAGTAAAATGGGTCTTTCCTGCACCCATGTCGCCCTCGTATAATATGATATCTCCCGCCGAGAGGCTTGCTGCTACCTCAGCGGCGGCAGCAAGGGTCTCCTCGACAGAATGGGTTACAAATTCTTTCATATCAGAAAAGTCCGCTGATGGTGCCATCCTCGGCAACATCTATGTTGTTGGCTGCGGGAACCTTCGGCAGACCAGGCATTGTCATAATGTCGCCTGTGTAGACAACAACAAAGCCTGCGCCATTAGATACCCTTGCATCACTTACTGTGATGTTGAAGCCTGTGGGCTTTCCGAGCTTTGCAGGATCATCGGAGAGGGAATACTGAGTCTTGGCACAGCATATCGGAACTCTGTCAAGTCCGAGGCTCTCGATCTCCTTGATAGCCTTCTCAGCCTTTGCAGTGTAGGTAACTCCGTCTGCGCCGTAGATCTCTCTAGCGATGATATCAAGCTTCTCCTTGATGGGGAGCTTCTCATCATAAAGGGGCTTGAAGTTGCTCTTCTCTGTTTCGATAGTTTCAACAACAGCGTTTGCAAGCTCGATAGCACCCTCGCCACCCTTGAGGAACACATCAGAGAATGCTACCTTTGCACCCTTATCCTCGCAATACTTGCGAACCGCTGCTATCTCAGCGTCGCTGTCAGTGTAGAAATGATTGATGGCAACAACTACAGGTACTCCGTACTTTCTCATATTGTCGATGTGAACACCGAGGTTAACGATACCCTTGTTGAGAGCCTCAACATTCTCCTTTGTGAGGTCGGGCTTTGCAACACCGCCGTTGTACTTCAGCGCACGGATAGTTGCAACCAGCACTACGCAATCGGGCTTGAGCCCTGCAAAGCGGCACTTGATATCGAAGAACTTCTCCGCACCGAGGTCAGAACCAAAGCCAGCCTCTGTAATAGTGTAGTCAGCCAGCTTCAGCGAAAGCTTTGTGGCTCTTACGGAGTTACAGCCGTGGGCAATGTTTGCAAAGGGGCCACCGTGGATGATGGCAGGGTTGTTCTCCAGTGTCTGCACGAGGTTAGGGTTTACCGCTTCCTTTAACAATGCAGTCATTGCACCTACTGCCTTCAGATCACGGGCATAGATAGGCTCGCCTGCGTAGCTGTATGCAACGAGGATGTTTCCGAGACGCTCCTTCAGATCGTTAAGGTCAGATGCAAGGCAGAGAATAGCCATTATCTCAGACGCTACAGTGATCTGGAAGTGATCCTCTCTCGGAACGCCATCCACCTTGCTGCCCATGCCGATAACGCAGTTTCTAAGAGCCCTGTCGTTCATGTCAAGACAACGCTTGAAAAGAATGCGCCTTACATCGATGCCCAGCTCATTTCCCTGCTGGATATGGTTATCCATCATAGCTGCAAGCAGATTGTTTGCAGCTGTAATAGCGTGCATATCACCTGTAAAGTGCAGGTTGATATCCTCCATAGGCACTACCTGTGCATAGCCGCCACCTGCAGCACCGCCCTTAACTCCGAAAACAGGGCCGAGTGAAGGCTCACGCAGGGCAAGACAAGCCTTTTTGCCTATCTTGTTCATACCCTCTGCAAGACCTACAGATGTGGTAGTCTTGCCCTCGCCTGCGGGAGTGGGATTGATGGCTGTCACAAGGATAAGCTTGCCGTCGGGAGCATCCTTTACCCTGTCGATAAGCTTCTGCGAAAGCTTTGCCTTGTAGTGACCGTAAGGCTCTAGCTCATCCTCAGTCACGCCGAGCTTTGCAGCAACATCTTTGATCTTAAGCATCTGCGCCTGCTGCGCAATTTCGATATCTGTCAGCATTGTTATTTCCTCCGTTGTTGAGATGATTTTTCTGCATATTTTTCGTTTGGTGGAATTTATTTTTTTACGGGCCGCCCCGTTAATTTTACTCAAAAAGGCTCATCTGCGTGATATCCTGCGAGGATGCTGTACCAGCAGAGGGTATGCTCTTTATACGGAAGCTCTCCGGGTCTTTAAGACTGCTGTTTTCCACAAGATAAGCACCTGCAAGATCTGCCTTTGTAAGGCGCATTACCTGCACGCCCTGCGTATCTCTTGTCGCCTTAGGCAGCACCAGCGCTGTATTGAATACCAGCACCTTGCCCGCAGTGGATCTTAATACAAAATCTGCATCTCCGTCTATTACGAACATTCCGATGACCTCAGATAGGTCGGAATATGCATTCTGCAACTTCTTGCGCTTAGTCTTTGTTTCAAAGGATGAAAGCGGTATCTTTGCACACTTTCCGTTTTTGAAGAATATCACAAGTGTTTCCTTGTAACTCTCCGTCAGCGCCATAAAGGTGATGCTCTCGCCCTCGTCAAGCCCGAGCTTTGCAGGTACATAGTCGCCCATAACGCTCGCCTTTGTTTCTTCAAAATCAGCGCAGCGGCTCTTATAACACTGGAACTTGTCGGTGAAGAACAGCAGCTCGCTGTTGCTGCTCACCTCACGCTGATATATTATCTCGTCGCCGTCCTTCAGCTTCTGCTCCTTGCTCATGCGCAGCGACTGGGGAGTTATCTTCTTGAAGTAGCCCTCCTTCGTAAAGAACACATTGACTGGATAAGCCTTGGGAGCCTCTTCTTCAATAACTGCCTCTGCCTCTGCCACATCATAAAGGAACATCGTGCGGCGGGGCTGTGCATACTTCTTGATGATCTCCTGCAGCTCCTCGATGATGAGCTTGTTCACCTTTTTAACATCGGCGAGGATAGCCTTCATCTCTTCGATAGCGGCTGTAAGCTCGTCTGTTTCCTTAGTGCGCTTGAGGATATGCTCACGGTTGATGTGACGCAGCTTTATCTCAGCGACGTAATCCGCCTGTACCTCGTCAATTCCGAAGCCTATCATCAGATTAGGAACTACCTCTGCCTCCTCATCCGTCTCACGGATGATGCGGATAGCCTTGTCGATATCCACAAGTATCTTCTGCAAACCAAGCAGCAGATGGAGCTTTTTCTCCTTCTGCTGAAGGTCGAAATACACACGTCTGCGAACGCACTCACGGCGGAATGCTATCCACTCGGATAGTATCTCATATACTCCCATAACTCTGGGCGTGCCTGCGATAAGCACATTGAAGTTGCAGTTGAAATTATCCTGCAATGGTGTAAGTCTGAACAGCTTCTGCATCACCGCATCGGGATCGTAGCCTTTTTTAAGGTCTAATGCAAGGCGCAGACCCGAGAGGTCTGTTTCATCACGCACATCGGATATCTCACGCAGCTTGTTCTCCTTAACTAGGTCAACTATCTTGTCGATGATAGCTTCCACCGTTGTGGTGGGAGGTATCTGCGTTATCTCGATGCAGCGTGCCTCCTTGTCGTAATTGTAGACTGCACGCACTTTGACCGCTCCGACACCTGTGCGGTATATCTTCTCCATCTCCGCCTCATCATAGACGATGTAGCCGCCACCCGGAAAATCGGGGCCCTTCATCGTTGTAAGCACGTTGTGATCGGGATCTTTCATCAGGGCGATGGTGGTTTCGCATACCTCAGTGAGGTTGAATGAGCAGATATTGCTCGCCATTGATACCGCAAGTCCGAAATTTGAGTTGACAAGCACCGATGGAAAGCGCACTGGGAAAAGCGTAGGCTCCATCATAGTATTGTCGTAGTTAGGCATCATGTCAACTGCATCCTTGTCTATCTCAGCGAAAAGCTCTGCGCTGATTGGCTCAAGCTTTGCCTCGGTATAACGGGCTGCAGCGTATGCCATATCTCTGGAATACGCCTTGCCGAAGTTGCCCTTGCTGTCAACATAAGGGTGCAGCAGTGCCTCGTTTCCTCTGGCAAGGCGCACCATCGTTTCATAGATAGCGGCATCGCCGTGGGGATTGAGCCTCATCGTCTGTCCGACGATATTAGCAGACTTAGTCCTCGTACCGCTGAGAAGTCCCATTTTATACATTGTATACAGCAGTTTTCGGTGGGATGGCTTGAAGCCGTCTATCTCAGGCAGCGCACGGCTGACAATGACGCTCATTGCATAGGGCATATAGTTTTCTTCAAGAGTGCTGACTATGTCCTTTTCGGCAACTATTCCGCTACCCTCGATATATGCGTTGCTCTGCTTTGCGGCAGGCTTTTTCTTTGGTGGAGTTTTTTTCAATTTTTGCTCTCCTTTTATCTATCAGGAGATATCAGCAGCATCAAGATAGCGGCTGCCGTTCTCCTTGATGAATTTCTTTCGTCCCTCAAGGTTGTTGCCCAGAAGCACATCAAACATCTCATTCGTCGCTGTCACATCAGTGGGATTTACCTTGATAAGGCGGCGGGTATCAGGATTCATGGTCGTAAGCGACATCATATCGGGGTCGTTTTCACCAAGTCCCTTTGAACGCTGGATGGTATATTTCTGCTCGCCTATCATTCCAAGTATCTTGGTCTTTTCGGCCTCGGCATAGGCAAAGTAGGTTCTGTCCTTTGTGGTTATCTCATAAAGCGGAGATTCAGCAATGAATACGTAGCCCTTTTCGATAAGCGTCGGACAAAGCTCGTGTATCATAGTGAGAATAAGCGTCCTTATCTGGAAGCCGTCCTCGTCGGCATCGGTACAGATGACTATCTTGTTCCAACGGAGATTGTCAAGGTTGAATGTGGAGATGTTCTTGTTAGCCTTGCTTTTCACCTCGACACCGCATCCCAATACCTTGATGAGATTTGTGATTATCTCACTCTTGAATATCTTATCGTGGCTAGCTTTAAGACAGTTGAGTATCTTACCTCTAACGGGAATAACAGCTTGAAACTCCGCATCTCTCGCAAGCTTTACAGAGCCCAGCGCAGAGTCACCCTCCACGATGTATACCTCTCTGCGGCTCTTATCCTTTGAGCGGCAGTCTACAAACTTGTCGATACGGTTGGTGAGGTCGATAGTGCCAGTCAGCTTCTGCAGCGTGGACTGACGCACCTTATCAGCATTCTCACGGCTGCGCTTGTTGATAAGCACCTGTGTTGCTATCTTGGTAGCCTCATCGGGGTTTTCAAGGAAATATACCTCAAGCTGCTGCTTGAGCCAATCCGTCATCGCCTCTGTTATAAACGCATTTGTTACGGATTTTTTGGTCTGATTTTCATAGCTTGCCTGAGTGGAGAAGTTTGAGGAGATAAAGACAAGGCAATCCTCGATATCCTCATACTTTATGCCCTTTTCACCCTTGTTGTACTTGCCACCGTTTTTAAGATAGCCGTCTATCTGGGAAAGAAATGCTTTGTTAAGGGCTTTCTGAGGGCTTCCGCCATGCTCAAGCCAGCTTGAATTGTGATAATGCTCGGTGAACTGTATCTCCTTGCTGAATACAAACGCAACGTTCATCTTCAGCTTGTAGTCCTCCTTATCGGCACGGTCACGTCCTTGACGCTGAGCCGACCAGTTCTGCGGAGTAGTGAGAGCCTTGTCGCCTACTACCTCTAAAAGGTAATCGTTGATACCATGCTCGTAACAGAAGGTCTGCTCGTCAAAGCCACCCTCTTCGTTCTCGGTGCGCAGCAGGAACTCAATACCATCGTTGACGATAGCCTGTCTGCGGAGCATATCATACAGGAACTCTGTTCCGATATCGATATCGGTAAACACCTCAAGGTCGGGCTTCCAATGTATCCTTGTGCCTGTTTCGCCGTTGCCCTTGTGCTTTTCAAAGCCACGCTCGTCAGAGGTGACATTGAAGCCTTTCTCAAAGCGCAGCGAATACTCCCATGTTCCGTTGCGGCTGAGTACCTCCATATACTCAGCTGCGAACTGAGTTGCGCAAAGACCCAGACCGTTGAGTCCCAGAGCATAAGAATAATTTCCGCCGTCGTTGTTATTGTACTTTCCGCCTGCGTAGAGCGTGCAGAAAGCAAGCTCCCAGTTGTATTTTTCCTCGCCCTTGTTGTAATCTATCGGGATACCTCGACCATTATCCTCAACAGTTACAGACTTGTCCGAATGCAGAGTGATCGTTATACGCTTGCCGTAGCCCTCTCTAGCCTCGTCGATGGAGTTTGAGATTATCTCAAAGACCGAGTGACGGCATCCATCAACACTGTCAGAGCCAAAGATGACCGCAGGACGCAGTCGTACTTGATCGGGGCCTTTCAGCGACGTAAGATCGTTGTAATTTGATTCCTTTGCCATTTATACACCTACTATTTCTAATAATTGGACACAAAAGTCCATAGTAAACTATTTTAGATTATACCACATATTGACGAAAAATGCAAGTGCCGCCACAACTTTTTCCGTTGCGGCGGCGAAAATATTATCAAAGGCTTACTTTATTACCTTGCCCTTTTTATCCTCCTTGCGGAGCTTGATGGGGGCTTCCTCGCCGCCCTTATCCTCGAATACTGCTTCCTCATAGTCCTCCTCGGGCGGAAGCTCGGGATTACGCTCGCCTATCGACTCGTAATAGGGGTTGATGATAAGCTTCTGTATAGCGGGATAGCTGTTAAACACCGCAAGAAATGCCAGCCAAGCCAGCGGCACTACAGGCAAGAAGAACAGCACATACACGCCAAAGAACAATATAAGTATCTCGTACAGGATAAAGAATGCCAGAGTAACAAGATTTCCCTTCAAATTGACAAATGCAAGGATAACAGAGTTCTTGATGATCTGCGGCATCTTAAGATTGAGAGCAACTATCTGCGGATAGATGTAGAAATTCATCAGCAGAAAGATGACCTCAGCCGACATCGCCAGTGCATAAAAGAACCAGTAATAATCATTATCCTCCAGTCGGCTGCCATAGAATATGTAGCTGAATATCGCAAGAAATATAACGATCACATCTATTACACCGATCGCAAAGCTCTGCTTGAAATTCTTCTTAAAAGCCTGCCAGAACTCATGAAATACGAACTGTGGCCTTTCAAGATAGATGTTCCTCATGACCGCACTCATCGCTGCAGTTGCAGGGCCAAATGTGAATACAGGAATACAGAATACAAAATATATCAGATTTATCTTGAAGAATGTCCAGAATTTGTTTGCGAACATCTCAAAAAATCTGAACAACGGCTTTTTCTGCGGGCCGTGCTTTGCTACTCCCGAGCCTGCCTCATTATTGTTATAGAATAATCCCATGCGCTAGACCTCTCAATACACAAACGACTGCGCAATAACAGAGATGATCATAACAACAGCGATTATCAGAGCACAAACTCTGAATATCTTCATCATCTTTTCACGTTTTCTATCGTTCATTATCGGCAGTCCTTTCTATTTATCAGTAAATCAACAATAAAAATATTATACTATTAAAATCAGATATTGTCAAGTGAAAATTCGATGAAACCAACATATATGTCACATTGTACAGCATCAAATGCGCAGCACCGAGTCTACTGTATCGGTACAGCAGGCTCGGTGCAGATGTATCATTACTCGAATTCTTTTCCGTCGGTGCAGTAGATGTGCTGCCTTACGATTCGCAGATATGTTATCTCGTTTCCAGTGGCTGCAGTGTAGGCATCGAACAAAAGCGACGGATTTATGTTGAACTCGTTGCCCGCAGGGAGCTGCAAAACTATCTTCCCGTCAACGATGTCAAGCCTTTGGATAAGGGGCTTTAAGTCTATCGTCGTTACTCCCTTTTTAGTTTTTTTCTCGGTGAGTATTTCGGGGCTGTCGGCGAATGCTTTAAAACTCTCCCACTCCACATCGCTCTCAATGTGGTACTCGGCGGAGGCGATGTCGGTGTTCTTGTTCTTCGGTACGGTGACCTCTATAACTCGGATATCGGGCGGAAGTGCGTCGTTAAGGCGCTGAGCCACCTCCTCAAAGCCCACCTCCTCCGTAAGGCGGAAGTCGAGAGCCTCCCTCACGCCCTCCTGACCGAGAGAGAGCGGAAGCATAAATGCCACATAGGTATGAGGATTGTAGCCCTCCGTCTGCCATACGGGAAGTCCGCTCCTGCGGATAGCACGCAGAACCGTGTGATTTAAGTCGAGATGGCTAATGTACTTAGCCCTGTTCATCTTTGAAAAGAAAACTCGTGTGTTAACGGATGGCACGGCAGATGTCACCTCCTACGCATTTTGAAACTCCGCAGGCGCTGCACTTTTCACGGCAGTTGGGAGTGCATACAGCCTCGTGAGCCTTTTTGTTCTCCTCGATGAAGAACTCTCTGCTTACCAGCATATTGATGTGGCTCCAGGGTGCTACCTCGTCGTAGCTACGGCGACGGTTAGCGTAGAACGCCATGTCCAGTCCACATTCCTCAAAAGCCTCCACCCACTTGGAAAAGTCGAAATACTCCGACCAGCTGTCCATACAGCAACCCTTTTTCCATGCACTATATATCACCTTTGCAACACGTCTGTCGCCCCTTGCAAGCACCGCCTCCAGCAGTGAAACGTTGTACTTAGACCAGCTTATGCTTATCTTCTTATCGGTGCAGAGGGAGATTAGGTGCTTCTGTCGCTCGTGGATGCTCTTTTCGTCAAGCTGCGGCTCAAACTCAAAGGGTGTGAAGGGCTTAGGAATAAAGGTAGACAGCGAGATTGAAACGCTGACAGGCTTTCCCTTCTTGCGGTTGGGATTAGCGTAGAACTGCTCTATCACCGCCTTTGCGAGGTTGTAGATACCCTCAATATCCTCCAGTGTTTCGGTGGGAAGTCCCATCATAAAATACAGCTTGATGTTGGTGTAACCGCCCTCGAAGGCTATCTTCACGCTGTCAAGCACGTTCTGCTCGGTGACGTTCTTGTTGATTACATCACGCAGGCGCTGCGTGCCTGCCTCGGGGGCGAAGGTAAGTCCGCTCTTGCGCACATCGGTTATCTTTTTCAGCACCTCGTCGCTGAAACGGTCTACTCTAAGAGAAGGCAGAGAAAGATTTATCTGTGCCTTGTTTGTGTAGTCTGTCAGCTCCGTCAGCAATCCCTCGATATCCTTGTAATCACTGGTGGAAAGCGAGCTGAGGGATACCTCGTCGTAGCCCGTATTTTCGCAAAGGCACTTGGTCTGATTGATGATAGTGTCCTTCTCCTTCTCTCTGAAGGGACGGTAGATAAAGCCCGCCTGACAGAAACGACATCCTCTTATACAGCCTCTCAGCACCTCAACGACCGCTCTGTCGTGAACGATGCCCGTAAACGGCACAACGAAATTTTCGGGTGCGTACACCTTGTCGAAATCCTTAATAATGCGCTTTGTAACCTGCGCAGGAGCGGTATCCTTGTTGACGATAGCTTTCACTGTTCCGTCGTCGTTGTAGCTTACATCGTACAGCGATGGAACATAGATTCCCTCTATCTGTGCGGCACGACGCAGGAACTCTGCCTTTGTGGTGTTCTCCTTCTTACACTGCTCCATAAGGCGCATAAGCTCGAGGTTTACCTCCTCGCCCTCACCGATGATGAACAGGTCGAAAAAATCTGCAAGTGGCTCTGCGTTGCACACGCAAGGGCCACCGCCCACAACGATGGGAGTGAGGTCGCTGCGCTCCTCCGCAAGGACGGGTAGCCCTGCAAGGTCTAGCATTTCAAGGATAGTTGTGTAGCACAGCTCATACTGGATAGTAAATCCGATGAAATCGAAATCCTTTATCGGGTCGAGGCTCTCAAGCGCAAACAGCGGAATGTTCCTCTGGCGCATCTCAGCCTCCATATCGGGGAGAGGCATGAAAACTCGCTCACACCAGTAGTTTGGCACAGCGTTCTTGAGCCCGTAGAGTATCTTCATACCCAGATGGGACATACCTATCTCATAGGTATCAGGAAAGCAGAATGCAAAGCGTACATCTACCTTGCTCTTATCCTTTACAACTGCACCCACCTCGCCGCCGATGTAGCGTGAGGGCTTCTGTACCTTCAGCAGGAACTCATCAAGGATCTTCATTCCCTCTGCCCCGCCTGTATATTTTATTTCAGACATAGTATTCTCCTTTATAGTGCATACTTAAATAAATTATAGCATATTTCAAGCGCAATATCAAGCCGAAAATGCTGCTTTCTTGAATTTTCTCTCCGTCGGGCTTGACAAAGCAACAAAAAAGGAGTATAATATCTGAGTAACATTTGGAAACGTATCGAAGTGGTCATAACGAGACTGACTCGAAATCAGTTGTACCGCAAGGTACCGTGGGTTCGAATCCCACCGTTTCCGCCAAAAGACAAGAAAACCGCACTGTTGTGCGGTCTTTTTGTTTTCATTCCCGAAAAATCCCCGAATTTTATCGAAAATTCGTACATAAACAAATTCCGCCCCGCTGGCTTTCCTACGGGGCTATATCCGTAGCCAATTTATCAGAAAAAAACTGCTCTAATAAACTTAGAGCAGAAAATATATTATAAAACACTAAACATTCCTATTTAATTCAAAAGATCGAAACTCCTCCATTACTCATACCAAAGACCTCCTTTCGTCTTTTCATTTATATTATATTACAATTTGATATATTTGTCAATAGTTATTTGATTTTAAAGTTTTCTGGTACTGTTCCAATGTTGTGCTGCTGCAAACTATCATTATAAGCCTGCTTTGCGTTTTCAATGTTGCGCTGATTTTCCCTATCCTTTTTCTTCCATTCTTTGTATAGTTCAATAGTATTCACATAATATTTGTGATTTGGAACAGTATTGATTGATGAAATGTGATGATACATTGTTTCTACAACATTGAAATACGATTGATGCAAAGATTGGAAAACAACAGATTCATCTGCAATGTTATGAGTAAAGAACATTGCAAAATATTCTAAATTATTCAACAAATCACGCATTTGACCAAGCATATACGAAGTTGCTATTATTGAAGCTAAATCATTTTCGCTAGCGTTATCTGTTATAGTGTTAGATAAATCATCGCAAATAGGGTCCGAGCTTTCATGCATGTTCAAATTGTATATATGGTTAGCTTCTTGGACAGCTTTTACAAATTCAGGGGTTTTTGCTGATTCTTTTAACGCTTTAAGATCGTGTTCACTTAGGGTATCGTTCAATTCATCTGTATCAAAATTCACCATTTTTTCTTTGCTTATAGCTTTAATTATATCGGTGGCACCTATTTTGTCATACACATACTTTACAGAAGAAAATGGAATAATAATATTGTCTTTATAATAGCCTGCTAAATCAATAGCTTTACACACCTTATCGCTTTCGTTTTTGATTATTTCGCTTCTAGTAGAAATACAATATTGCCAAACACCAACTACTGCGCCAATGACAACATAAATGCCTGTTACAATCTGAACAGAATAATATAAACGCTCGATCCAAGTTATGTCGGTAGTGATATCGCCTTTACTAGACATAAAATACATAATAGCTGTTGAAATAACACCTACCAATATAAGTACAATTGTCAAAACCATTCTTAAAGAATTAAATCTCCATTTTTTTATCTTTATACTTGCCATAAAATCACCTCTACAAAAATTATATCATATTGTGGCAAATAGTGCAAGTCATTTTCACAAAAAACAAGCCCCCGAAATCAATCGGGGGCAAAATTATTGGTATGCTTGGATAGGCTTCGGTAGGCTTGGATAGGTTAGACCTCAGCAGTCGTGACAGTATACCCAAAAGCCTTGAGCTGATTTTTGGCATTGGTGAGCTCGGCAGTGGTCTTGACTACCTTTGTACCTACAACAACAGTTGCAACGCTCTTATGCTCGTCGGGCTGCATAGCCTTTTTGACATCCGCACGGAAACCATCCATAGTGTAGCCGAGCCCCAGCCCCTTCCAAAGATGCTCGGGGTCAGCGTGATTGGACGCTATACCGAGCCTAGAGCCCTCAGAGTGGCTCACGATAGCTGTTAAAGGGTCAAGCTCGTACTCCTCGCAAAGCTCCGCAAAAAGCGTTACAGCCGCCTTGTAGGTCGTCGTAGCCGCCTTGCGTGCCGCATTGAGATCGGAGCAGCTGAAGCTTGCTCCCTTTGTGTACTTGATGCAAGCAGGCTCACACATCTCCACTCCGATGTGGGTGTTGTTGGATGTACCGCCGCCATGCCAGCCTCTATGTTTCCACGGGAGGGTCTGATATACGTCGCCGCTATTGGCATCGATGACTGCATGAGGGCATACAGTGGTGGGAGGGCTGGACTGGTTCCACTGCTTTATAAAGACCGCTGCGCTGGGCTGATTACAGCCAACACTATGAAGCATCAGACCCTTTGGAGATATCTTCTTCCCTGCCTTGTAGCAGGGATTTTTGCTGCAGATGTTAATTATTGTTGCCATCTCCGCCATCCTTTCCGCCGCGCGAACTATCCGCCAGTCCCTCGCCAACGATATAGCCTACAACAGACGCAGTAGCCATGATGCATCCGCTTACGGTCTCAGCAAGCTCAGCATCGCCGCCAAAGGCGAGTATGTAACCTGCCACCATGCCTGCAACAGCTACCCAGAGCTTGCGGCTGGTGAGCTTTCTTATCACATCATCCTTGTTCATAATAGCCTCCTTATCCCAGTCCTATACGGACTAATACGAATGTAACGATACCGCCTGCAATTGCCGATATGACCGCCATAACGACACCCTCCCAGCGCTTTGCAGGCTTGCTCGCCAGCGTCTTTACATCGGTTTTGATTTCTTTGATGTCGCTGTCCATTGTGTCCTGACGCTGAGCTATAACGGCTATGCTATTCAGCATACGTTCGTTGTTTTCAAGCTTTTCCTCCACCTTATCCAAGCGGTGAGTGTTAGACTTGCTCCTCGACTCGACCTCGCCCAGCTTGATTGCTAACTCCTGCTCGTTCATCAGGTCACCTCCAGCTCTGCCAGCTCCGCTCTGAGCGCCTGAGCCTCATCTTCCAGCGCCGCAAGCTTAGCGGTATCTGCATCCGTCCCAGTGCCTGCCACAACAGCCGCCAGCGGTCTGATGCGCTCACGATCGATGGCAACAAACCTGCGCTTGATCGCCGCTGCTCTCAAGCGGTTCTCACGGGCCTGCTTTTCCTCTGCGGTTTCGGTAGGCTCAATAAAAGCATCATAATTCGGCAATGTACTCATAGTTTCCGTCGCTCCTCTCCTTGATATCCTTGATCGTCGCCATGCTCGGGCGCAAGTCTACGGGGTCGATATCGCCCGTTGTGCATATCTGATAATACCTCTGGCACTTTGCGAGCTCCGTAGCGGGGTCGGGTGGTATAAACTTGGTCGCAATGTCGCCGAACTCTGCCTTTGCATATATCGGCTGCGTTGCGCCCCTTGTCTGCACTGTCACGTGCACGCTCTCGTTGTCAGTCAGCGTGGGAATAGCGATAGTAACACTGTTATAACTGTCGGTAGTGGATGCCGTACCCAGCGAGCGTATACCGCCCGTTGTCTTATCGTATACCCAAGCTCCGACATACCACTCTGCATCGCTTACTGCCTCAGCGGATATTGTTATTGTCTCACCCGATATATCACGCTCAATGGGCTGTACCAACCCTGTATACGAGCCATTAACGGTCAGCGTGCGTGTGCTTGCATCGTAAGTGCCGCTGGAGCCTGTCGCACTCTTGAGATACCAGCCGTCGGCGGTATAACCGCCCTCAGACGTATACTCTGTAAGTCCACGCTGATTGATGCGCAAGTCGGGGTTTATCAGCAGGTTGTCGTTGCTGATGATACCCTCAGCATAATCCTTAGCCTGCCCAAGATATGTGGCATCCTGAGCATCCACATACTCCTTGCTTACATCGCCTGTTCCGCCCCCTCCTACGGGGGCAGGCTTAAAAAAATTGATGGGCTCAGATGAGCCGACAGCCGTGACGCTGCCAGTGCCAAGCAGGTACAGCGTGCCGTTGCACTCCACGATCGCAGAGCCGCCAGCTGCTATGGGCACAACTCCATTAGCACCTATGACGATATCAGGCTTATCCGATGCATACACCGTGCCTGCGCCACCGTTATAGACGCAAGCATACAGACCACCGAGCCCGTCAAGCGTTGCTTCAGCGCCGCTGAGGGTTATTGTTTTTGTCATATTATGACCTCCTTATGTAATGTCCGTGACCTCAGTCACGGTCTCCTGTACCTCGATGAGCTCCGTTTCGGGCTCATATGTCAAGCCGATGGCTGCGTTGTACTCAGCCTCTGACGCAAAGCCGACAAACCTGGCAACACCGAGAGATGCATCAGACTGCTCATCGTACAGGTTATCGCAGACCATGTGTATGTATCCATAAGAGCAGCCATACGGATAGATATCAGGATACATCGCTGGGGAGCGTATCTCGCTCCATGTGCAGTAAAATCCGACCGAGCTCATGCTCTTAGTCTGATATGTACCCGTCTGCAGCGTGCCATTGACCGAAATCCGAAAATAGTAGATGCCAGTATCCTCGACATACCGCTGCAACTCCGCACTGATTGTATATCCCTGCGCCGCCGCTGCAGTGCCTGCGTTACCAAACGACACCGAGCCATATCTTGCGGATGGCGTAGCAGAGCTTGCCGCCTCAAACACATACCCATCCACCACGATGCTGTTACCAACACCGCCATACACCACCTTGTTGCCAGCCGCATAACCTATCTGCGTGTACTCGTGCAGCAGATGCTTGATGTCCGTCTGCTGGATGATGACAGCGTTTTCGATGTTGATGTCGCCGCTCTCAGCAACATCTTTTTCGGTGCTGGTGATACGATTGCTTGTCGTTCTCTGATTGACCTTATTCTCAGCAGTGCTGCCGAGCTTTTCAACAAATCCGCCATTGCAGCTGACAGATATCTGCTGCTCCATGACGATGCCGATGACAGCATTCCCCTGAGAGTCCGGAATCGAAAATATATCGCCTGGCTCTAAAATATTCTCTGCTGGCATCTCTGCCGAGCAGGAAGAGCATGTCAGCCCTCCGAGCTGGCTCCACGCATATTCTGCTATCTCCACCGTTGCCAGCGGATTGTAGCACTCTACTATCCCGTCAGCATAGGAGTCATACTCACCACCGTCGTCGTCAATGTAGATATGCGTATCTCCGCCCAAATCGAATAGGATGCCTTGTACGCTCGTGCCGCCGTCTACCGCCACATCAACATCATAACAGCGATTGCGGTCAATAGTGATACCCGTCTGGGTATACGGCTTTATCTGCAGCACCTCGTCAGCCGAAAATCTTGCGTTTGCACCGTGGCTTGCAGCAATGTAACTGATAAGCTCTCGGGCGGTGTAGCCAGCGGGAGCGTTCTCAACTGCAAACGGCTGGCACACGAAATCAGTTGTCACCGCAGCCCTGCCGCAAACGTAATCGAGCACCTCCTGCTGTGTTCAGGGGAATACAGGAGCCGCCGCTGTAGGTCTATCGACCCACTTAACGACCTTGTCGAGCCTGCCCATCATGTCATAGCCCGTCACCGTAGTGATGCCGTATTCTGTGTAAGCCTTGTCAACATAAAACGTCCCCAGAGCCACCCACGGAGTTTCGGGCGCAGTGCATCGATAGTAGACTTTCAGCTTTTTCAGGCGACCGTTGAAAAGATTTGTCGCCCTCGTCTTGAACAATATCCTGTCCGACATACAAGCACCTATCTGCACTCCGTCAGAGCATGCACGATCGATGTTGATAGCGATGATATCAGCTGAGCTTATTGAGGTAGGCTCTGCGGCATTTCCATAGATATCGAGGTAAAAATCGAACTGCCTACCGTTGCCTTTTACCTGTGCGATATAATCATCGGTATAAGCTATCACTGTCACACCTCCTCAAACACCAGCGAGATATCGCTGCACACATAGCCGCCCTCTGTCGTGTAGAGCACGGGTGTAGGGATATCCCCGTCAAGCCGCATAGTATAGGCTGTATCATCAACCGTCACCGCAAATGACATAAGCGATATCACCGCTTTGACCTCCGCCCATTTTGCGCTGTCTATAAGCGGTATCTGCACCGCTATCTGTTTTTTAGCGGCAGCAGATATCCTGTCAATGATGCAGGATCCATTCAGCGTGTAGTTCACACTCTGGCTGCGATGTACGTCGGTGATCTGAGGAGGGAGTATCAGCTTTCCCACATCGATATCGCTTATCTTGAAAACCATCATACCCCTCCTTAATCAAAATCAAACGGCGATTTTCCGCTCTGCTTGTACATGGAATTGATATCCCTCACCGAAGCCTTGCCTATAGCGAGGTCATCAGCCTTGAGGACTACATTTACAGTAGCGTCGATGCTTTCGACCTTGCGCTGCAGGCGAGTGATCGCATTGACAACATCTGCAAGCCCTGTTTCTCCGCTTTCTGCGGCGCTGGCAGGGCTGATGCCTCCGCTCGTCAGCGCATCTATGGAATGCGCAGCTGCGCTGTTTCCAACCATATCAGCGCCGATGAGGGACTTGAGCTCCGCCGTCTGGTCGCTGTCCCATACCGTGGGAATGTAGCTCGTGATACTGACAAAGTTGCCGCCCGAGCCGCTTGAGGAATATCCGCCGCTGTAATTGCCGGGTGAGTATGTATTCCCTGCTGATACATACGGCAGAGAATTGCTTTCTGCAGCCCTAGCAGCCGCATTTTCAGCGGCAGCAGTTTCGGCACGCCCCTTGGCTTCAAGGTCTTTTTGCTTGTAATGTTCGGTAGGGTCGTAGCTAGCACTGCCGTTGCGCCGCCTGCCTTGACCGCCACCGCCAGTGGCTTTTGCGCCATTTTCGGTCAATTCTATGTGGGACAACGTTTCAAGCTCCACATCGAGTGAGCTGAACATGTGATTAAAATACTCTATAAAGAGATTTATCATATCAATGATCGCATTGATAGTAAGTTCAGCAGAGTTTTTCATCTGCTCCCACATTCCACCAAACACGTCACAAATTCCGCCCCAAGCCTTTTCCCAGTCACCAGTGAAAACACCAACAATAAAGTCGATGATTCCGCCTAACGTTCGTCTAAGGTTTTCAAAAGCATTTGCCACACCCTCCACGATGGTAGTAACAAGCGTTACAGCAGAGCCGAGAACATCGGAAAGGCTATATGCCGTTTTCTCGATAAGCGGTATGAGCGGTATCAGGATATCATTGATGAGCAACACAAGCTGTTCGACGATCGGTACGATGCCACGTGAGAGCAACGCTGTCAGAGGCGCTATCAGAGAGGATATCAACGGTAGCACTGCCCTGACTATCTCGGTAGCCGTTGACATAAGAGGCAAAAGCGCCGAAACGATGTCAAGTATCGGAGGCAGGAGCTCACTGATCAACACCGTGATTATCGGCATCAGCATTTCAGAAAGCTCAGTTACAAACTCGGCGATTACGGGGATGAGCTCACCTGAAATGAATTCCGAAAGCGGTGGAAGTATCGTCTTGACAAGTTCTCCAAATAGCGTGATTATCGGTGCAAGCATACTTACAAGGTCAGGCAGCACACTTGCTATGAGCTCC
The DNA here is from genome assembly GCA_045544715.1 of Oscillospiraceae bacterium. GTDB lineage: Bacteria > Bacillota > Clostridia > Oscillospirales > Ruminococcaceae > CAG-115. The sequence continues at coordinate 20,254 of JAZPZN010000003.1, forward strand.
ATAAGCGGAGCGATCAGCGGAATAAGTCCGTCGATTACAGGGGTGATGCTCTCCACCATTTGCGGAATTGCACCGTCTGCGACTTTTGAAAGCTCGTCTATAACCTGACTGACAGGCTCTATGAGCGTATCGCCCAGCGGCTCTATAAGCATCTCAACCTGTCGCTTCAGACCCTCCAGCGCATCGGAGAGCGAGCTATAATTAATGTCCTTGATGCTCTCCATAGCATCAGCAGTATCGTAGGCGCTGTCGGTTATCCCTGCGAGTGCTGCAACTGCATCAGCTCCGAGATCTTCCCACATTGTGCCGAGAATTGCTACGCCTGCAGCGTCACGCTCCAGTGGATCGTCGATAGATATAAGCGCTTGCAGTGTTTCCGTGAACGCTTCACGAGCAGCCTCGCCACCCTCACCGAATTTCGCAGCCATCTCGTCAGCAGCAAGCCCGGCCTTTTCAAAGCCCTCCCTAGTGCTGTCAGAGCCATCTATCACGCGGATAGACATTTCCTTTACAGCGTCGCCTATCTTGTCGAGGTTCCACGCTCCGCTTTCGGCACCAGCAGCAAAGATATTAAACATATCATCAGCCGACAGGCCCATCTTCGCAAACTGCACGGAGTATTCCGAGATGCTGTCAAGCAGTTCTCCCGAATAATCCAAGCCATTCTGAGCACCTGCGGCTATGTAGTCGTAGGCTTTCTCAGCGGAGATGTTGAAGTTCTGCTCCATAGCCCTTGCAGCACGTGAGCTTTCATCAACGCCCATCTCAAAAACATCCAGCAGAGCATATGCGCTCTCGGTGACATTTACAAGGCGGACATTATCCATATCGCCGAGGTTTTGCTTTATCTTAGCAACACTGTTTGCGATATCGTCAAAGTCCTCGCCGAAATTATCGGAATAGATATCGGAGATGACCTGCTCCATATCTTCCAAGCTGTCAGCACTCGCACCTGTGGCAGAGATTATCTTCTTCGCTGCCTTTTCAAGGCTATCGGAGGAGCTAACTGCTGCAGTGCCTATGCCTACAGCTGCACCTGCCACTGCAGTTACAGCCGCTGCGGCACCAGTAGCAACTGCACCAAATGCAGAGCCAAGCTTGCTTTCTGTCTGTTCTGCCACCTCGACGGATTCCTCGCCTACCTCAGCAAGTGCCCGACGATATTCATCAAGCTCCTGCTCAGTAGCGATTATCTGCCGCTGAAACGCCCTGTACTCTTCGTCGGGAATTTCACCGTTGCTATAAGCACGGTTTATCTCCTCTTGGCGGCTGCACAAGTCATCGAATTTATCGGCAGTATCATCGACCGCCTTTTTCAGCAGTTCCTTTTTCTGCGCAAGGAGCGTGGTGTTTTTGCTGTCCTTTTCCAGCAGTTTGTTGACCTCTGCAAGCTCTTCGGCGTAGTCCTTGAACTTCTTTTCAGTCTTTTCGGTCTCCTCGCCTGTTTTGCGAGTGCTTTCCGAAGCCCGCTCGTTGGCACGTTCTGCAGTTTCTCCTATATCGTCAACCACCTGCTCTGTTCTCCGAGCAGAGGCACGAACCATATTCTCGGCGGTGTTAAGGTCGCTTTCAAGCTGGTCGTTGTTGGCACGTATGGTGTATTCTACATCTGCTATATTAATTCACCTCCGCTTTCTTCAGCAGCACATCAAACAATCCGCCCCAAGCATCTGCCTGCTCCTGCTCCGTCTGCTTTTCGGGGAGGGCATACAGAGCTTTCAGCTCCATGAGGCGCTGTATCTGCTCCCGATTGCGTTTATTTGGCGCTGGGAGCTCCTGTGTGCGTATGCGCATTATCTGCTTTATGGGAGTGTCCTCAGACAGCCCCTCAAACAGTACCAGGAACTTGCACCAGTGCATCCTGCCCTGCTCCTCGATGAGGTCAATGCCGTAGTCACGCATAAAGGAGGAGTAGATCTCTGCCGCATCGATGCCGAAATCCACCGCTCGGGGCGGCTTTTTTCTGCCCTTTATCTGCCTTTTCGGAGGATGGACTAATTCCTTGAATATCCGCTGAATGACCTCTGCTTTGAACTCAGGAAGCGGATTTTTCGGAAAGCTCACCAGCCACGCATAGCCCACCTCAACAGCATCGGGGTCGTCACTCTCGAACAGCTCCAGCAGCCGCAAAACTCTATCAAAATACAGCGTCAGACGGCACTCTACAGAGCCGACAGTGATGCGGTCGGGAAATCCCTCATACAGCCTCATCTGCGCTTGTAGATGCTCTTAAGAGCCGCCTTGCGCTGCTTTACAACATCGTTAGCAGCGGGGAGTATCACGTCATAGATGAACGGCACGAGAGCGAGGGACATCTCAACGAAATTACCGTCGTAGAATTCAACGATGTCAGCGGTGTTCTGCTTACCGAAGCACGCAGAGAACACGTCTGTCACTGTCTGCCCGTAAAGCTCGTATGCCTCATTGTAATCCTTGTCGCCTACAGCCTTTTTAAGCTGCTTTTCCGCAGTAGTTACCGCTGTAAGACGGCGGCGCAGTTCTCCTGCGATAGCCTCCACATCGACGGTTATCGGCAGGCTCTTTACGACCTCGCCGTTGTCGCCGCAAAGCTCAAGGGTCTCAACTATCTTCGCAGTGCGCTTTATTTTGTATGCCATGTTGTGCCTCCTTAAAGCAAAAGCGGGAGCGTTATGCCCCCGCAATATTCATGAAATTATGCTGTCTCTGTAACCGTAGGCTTTCCATTAAACGCAATAGTCAGCGAAATGGAGTTGGGCGCTGTACTCTCACCGCCTGCGATAGCGATGCTCGTCAGTGTTACGGGACAAGTGATGGTCTGGCCGTTTCTTGTCATCTTGATATCGGTGACACGGCCTGCACCTATCGCCCACTGCGCCTTGTCGAGATAAGCGCAGGCAGGATCGCTCGCCATAAAGTCCCCCTGCAGCGATACTGTAGGCGCAAAGCCCACCACATGGGACGAGCCATAGCCGCCGTCAGCAAGATATGTCGCATTATAAACTACCTCATTCATAGCGACTGCGATGTTCTTGAATGCCTCACAAAGGCTGGCATAAGTAGCCTCCTCCGCTGTGGGAGTAGTGTTGATCTCTACGGTAACGGCGCTGTTAAGCTCAACGCCTGCCACCTTAGGGAGTGTCTGTGCCATAAAATACCTCCTATATGATTATTCTGACAGCCGCCGTCATGGAATATATCCAGTAGTCGCCGTCCTTGCCGACGAGGGCGCTGTCTGATTTTACCTCCGCCGAGATAATGTACTCGGTGGGGAATGTCTTTGCTTTTTGCAGCGCATTTCCTATCTCGCAAAGAGCGGAATATGCCTGCGATTGATTGGTGTTCTTGGCGAGGTAGCTCACCGTCAGAATACGGCGATGATTCTGCAGATTAAGCGAGGTGAATTCGCCATAACCTGTCACAAGCTGCATGGCGATACCACCGTTTGCAGGGAGCTGCCCTATCGTCACCGCCTCGCCTGCGGCTGATTCCGAAAAGCTGCGGAGCACTTCAAGGATTTCCGCCTGTATTGCCATTGCCCAGCTCCCTCCTTAAAGTTTCTTGGAAGATACGCTCCCATTCCTCGTGGTGGTCTGCGTAAGCCTTTTCACACCAGTGTGAGCCTGCGTTCGGGTTCGGGTGCTTTGAGAATTCAAGCTCCTTTTCAGGAGCAAGCACCACCTTTGTCTGTCCCTCCCTCGCATAAGGAGAGCCTGTCGCAGGGTCTACCATTACTACACCATGATACAGAAAGCGTGCGTAAGGTGTTTTCCACACCAGCTTGCCATTTTCAAGATCGCTATGTATCTCAGCGCTGTTTTTCAGCATCCCCTGATCTTTGGGGCAGTAGCTGTTGCAATCTGCAAGTGCCTGCTGCGCAGTAACAGCAACAGCCCTTTGGCTCGCCGCCCGTATCTGCATAGCGATCTGCGCCGAGTTGATATTGATGCTTACTGACACAGCCCCACCTCCAGATGATGCAGTATCTTGTTGTCGTAGATCTTGTCGATGCTCTGCACCCGATACAGCTTGCCGCCGAACTCCACTCGCTGTCCCTCTGCGAATTCAACAGCTTTCGGACGGCTGTTGCGGCTGTCGTAGAACAGCACGGCGGATATCTCGGCAGAGCGGTTATCCTTGCCAACAACGAGCCTTGAGGAGGGCTCTATGCGCACAAATGCGAGTGCAGCAAGCTCCGTGCGTTCCTCGTTCTGCCACGCTCCCTCTTTGACCTCATACAGCTCCGCCGAATGTATCAGCAGACTACGGGGAATAGGCTTTGTCACAGCACATCAACTCCTTTGTAAAGCAGCCCCGTAGGGCGGAGAAACGTCTGCGCCATCAGGCACAGCGAACAAGCCGCACCCTCCGCAGAGCCGCCCTCTGAGCCGCCCGAGTAGCTGAATTTTCCGATCGTCACCGAGCCGCCAATGCCGCTTTCCGAGAGAGCCGCTATGCCGCCCTGCGCCTCGATGTAGTCCGCCTGAGCGCAGACTGCCATGTTATAGCGCTCCTGCCACACGGGAGGAATGGTATCGGCTGTAAAGCCCGACGGATAGATAGCACTCTCTACGACCTGCGCCGCACTGGACAGCAGCACCGCCAGCTCCTCGTCAGAGCCGTCAAAGCTGCCGCCCCACTGCGTTTTGTAATACTCTGCGCCTATCATGCGGTCACGGTCACATAGCCGACCTTTACGCACTTGCCGTCGGCATCGAGGTCGATTATCTCGATGATATCGCCCTTCTTGGCTGCGATCTCGGTCACGCCGCTCTCGAAAGCCGTAGCAGAGGAGAGCACCTCATCCAGTGCCGCACGCTTTGCGGGATTTACCCTGTACGCAAAGGAGCTGGTCGCAGTCTCGGAAACAGTGACGATAGCCTTGCCGTCCTTGTCCTTGCCTGTAAAGGAAGTCAGCGTCACGGTCAGCGCACCTGCAGCGAATACCGCATAGATAGCATTCTTGCGCAGCACCTCATGACCGTATACTGTACGACCCTGCACTGCGGAAGCGCCGATGTGCTTGCCGTCCTTGAGGTCGTTGATAGCTACAGGCACCTTCCATGCGTTGATACGGGTAGCGTATCTGGGGTGACCTGCGATCATGGCGAGGTTTGCAGTGTCATCGTTCCACTCATAGACGTTCAGACCTGCGATCTTACCCACAAGTCCCGTCTGCACGGTGCTGTCACCGAGAGCGGATGCCTTGACGAACTCGGGGCACTTCAGCAGCGCCGCATAAGTGTCGGGAGTCACCAGCAGATAACGCTTGCCATCATCGGGGACATTCGCCTTGCTCAGCTTGGTGCGGATATTCACTACCTCGCTATAGATGGTAGATGCCGCAATAGCAGAAATGTTGACGTTAGTGCCCTGAGAAATGAGAGTAGAGCCTCCGTCGTGGTCGAGGGTACGTGCAAGAGAATAGCCTGCGCTGTCAAGTCTGTCAGCCACAAGGTTATCGGGCACGGATGCCGCATCGTAGCCGTCGATAAGCTCGTTCACATACTTCTCACGATTGATGAGGATAGGTCTGTAAACGGTGGAGCTCTCACCCAGATCGCCGCCCTTGCTGCGGTCGTAGTCGCCAACCTTGACCTCATCATCACGAACGGGCACCTTTACTGCGCCTGCAACGGGGTCGCCCTCATAGTCGTTGTTGAAAATAATGCCGTCCTTCAGAATATTCTCGGCTCTCATCTTAGCGAGAACAAGAGAAGAATAGCGCTCCTGTGCTTCATGTGCCATAAATTATACCTCCATAAATTAAGTTTTGAGCAGGTGAGGGTTCTTGTCATAGAAAGCCTTTTCAACACCTGTCATTGTGTTCGTTCCGCCGAGTGACGGAACACCTGTTGTGATCTTGGGCTTGGGAGCTTCACCTGCAGCCGTGAACTGAGGATACTTCTTCAGCACCTCGTCGACAGCCTTGTCGAGGGTGACCTCGTCGCTGACCCTGCCCTTTGCGAGGGCGATAACGTCATCAACGGCCGCAGCACTCACGCCCTTTGACATGGCGGTGAGCTTTGCTTCAAGGTCTGCCGCACGCTGTTCTGCGGCGGTCTGCTTATCCTGCGCAGTTTTCAGCTCATCAGCATGACGCTGCTCGTCTGTTTTCTGCTCATCCTGCCATTTGCGGAATGCTTCAAGCTCTTCCTTTGAGGGCTGACCCTTTGCAGCTCTGTCAAGCCTCTGCTTTAAGATATCGTCCAGCTCCTTCTGCGAGAATTTCTTCTCATCCTCCTGCTGTACGGGAGCCTTGCCGTCACCAGCGGGAGTAGATGTGGTAGGATCACCTCCGACACTTGTAGCTGTGCCCTGCTCTGTGATGCCCTGAGTTGTTGTGTTCTGTTCGTCTGCCATAGTAATACCTCCATATAGTTGAGTGTGACTGTAAGCCTTGCGCAGTTTATGCCATAAGCAAGTTTCGGGCATAAAAAAAGCACCCCGAATGGAGTGCAATTATGGTCGGAAATCAACGGAGTTGCACCGCTGCGAGGTTACTGAACAATTCCGAGAGAGCGCAGGTGCGACAACACCTGCGAAAATGAGGAAAACAAATGCCATAAGCCAAAGCCGGAAAGGAACACACGGCGATCGCAGTTCTGATGTTATCGATAATATCCGCGTTGAGATCATCAAAATCTATCCGCAAATCTTCCTTTACTTTTTCCAGAAGCACTGCCACTGTCATAATAGCACCTCTTGCTTATAGTTTTCAGCCTCCGCTATACGCTGCTCAGCTATATCGAAATAGCGCTTGTCAAGCTCAATGCCAATGAAATCACGCCCTGTATTTACGCACGCAACACCCGTTGAGCCGCTTCCCATACAGTTATCAAGGACTGTTTCGCCCTCATTGGTGTATGTCTTAATGAGGTATTCAAGCAAAGGGACTGGCTTCTGCGTGGGGTGTTTGGTTGCATTTTCAGTCTTACCAAAAAGCGCACCATTCCAATTGCTGAACTTTATAACATCGGTTGGATATCGTGTGCCGTCGTCCGTATATTGCCAACTTTCAGCTTTTGCTTCACTTACTCGCCCGAATGCCTTTCCTGACGTTTTTTTATAATCGGAATTTTTACGAGTGTGTCCTATTTGCGCAGTATGACAAGTGTATTTTATAGCGTTATATGTCGGTAATTTTTTGTAAAAAACGCAGATATTTTCGTGCGCTCTTAAAGGCATTTTTTTGGCATTATAAAAACCTGTTTTCTGTGTTTTTTCCCAAATAATCTCATAGTGGAACATCTTCCTGTTGCTACTAATCAAGTCGGTTGTAAATGGTTGCGATGAAAAAGCAAAATAGCACCGTTATTTTTTATGATACGCTCATACTGCTTCCATAGTGGCTCAAACGGAATAACAGTATCCCATTTGCATTGTGTTGTCCCATAAGGCAAGTCGCAAAGTATCATATCCACTGACTTATCGGGTATTTCTTTCATCAATTCAAGGCAATCGCCGTTATATAGTTTCACCAATTCACCTCATTTTTTTTGGTTGCAGCGACAGGACTCGAACCTGCATATTTCAGCTTATGAGGCTGACGAGAAGCCTTTTCTCAACGCTGCCATATCTCGGCGAACGGAAAGCCAGCCGTCCGCCGAATTTGAAAGGAGTACAAAACGCTCGTATGGTATCAACTCTTATAACAAGAAGGCTTTACAACGACATTCTCCCACTTCTTATAGGCGTCTACATAAACTTCATCCTTGTCGCCGTTATAGGTAAGCTCATAGTACATACCATCGCTAACGGTAGTGCTTACCAGCGCCTTGTTGTTCTGGAGCGTCTTACAGCTCCACACGATGAAAACATCATCTTCTGTAATGTTCTTTCTGTCTGTAACATCGGCTCTCTTGTTGTAATAATCAACTACGATAGCCTTGCAGAGCTTTGTAAAATTATCGTTTGGCATAGTAGATTTCTCCTTTATTGCATAAAAATAGCGCCCCGTAGGACGCTGTTTATTCAATTGTAACTGTGACTTCGGGAGCTTTTTCACCCGTCAATCCAGCAGCTTCTTTGAGTAGTTCAACAAGCCGTTCAGCCTTTTCGAGAGCGGCATTAAGCTCTGTTGTGTCTACTTTTATCGTCATTTGTGGCATCATCATATTCAGCTCCTTTCGTGTAATAGAAAAACCGCCTTTTTTAGGGCGGTTAATCGTCTTTCGGCTCATAGCCAATATCATTGTTACATTTCTGAACCTCTTTGACTTTGCTATAATCAAAATCCAAAGGTATACCGTTCGGGAAAGCGTCACAGCAAGGTCGCCAACCATCTAGCTTTTCGTCTTTGATGTGTTTACAAAATCCGCAGTCATTTACACAAATCATAGATTATCTCTCCTTATGTGCTTATTATAGAAATCCAGAGCCTTTTGAGGAATCTTGTCTCCTCGTTCAAGTAATACTTCAATCTCTGCAATAGCTTCCGCACCGTCATTATACGCAATTACGCTCACGCCCTCAATTTTGGCATTGGCGATGTCGTCATATAGATTTTCAATCTCTTTAATAGATAAACCTTTGATAAGTCTTGCGTGTCCACATTCGTGTATTACCGCCTCCTCAAGCGTATTCGCCACGTTACTTACCGTTTTTGCAAGCATTTCATTGATTTCATCAACTGTTCTGCCAGAAAAAATGTCCGTATTAACATTAAGGCGAATGTTTTTATCACCAATAGGCTGAATTTGTAACAGCGGAACACCATCACCATTGGACGGCAAACTACCAAAATAACAGTCATTGATATATATTTTTCTTTCCTTCTCATATCTTTTGATAACAGAAGTGATTATTTCTGTTGCTTCAGCAGATACTCTGCCATGAGCAAGGAGTTCAAAATCATCAATATCCAGTGATTTTATTATACCACTTCCAGCGGATTTGTCAAGGGGTATTTCAGTAGCTTTTTCAATGTACCGAGCAATGTAATCAGGCAGCTCCTGATTGCGAGTATGATATGCGCCCCAAGCCTCTGCCCATGCCTCATCAGTAGATTTCAACATATCGCAGTTGCTCTCGCTATACCAACGCTTTGCATCATCTGCAAAACCATCTGGAATGCCTTTCTTGTCTGCATACACATGACCCATTTCATGAAAAGCCGTGCTTTTACCGTCAGTATTAAAAAACTGCGTATGTCCATCATACTTTGCGGCATACCGTTTATTTCCGTCGACCTTTGCTTTGCTGATTTTTTCAGCGGTTTTGTAATAACTGCTGACACCGACCATATGACCGCCATCAAAATCATATACAACATTCGGATATTCGCCGAAGTGCATATCCATTACCTCAACCTTAACACCGTAAAAGTGTTTTGATGTTCGCTGGAATTTAACACCGCTGTAATTCTGAATATTATTACTCGAACCTAGAAATGCAGGTCGTATATCTTTTGGCAATGTTAAAGCGGCTTCGTTCATGAGGTTCGCCGTTTCAAGCGGCAAGTCGCTGTAATCCACATGGCGAATACCAATAGAAAGTGCATATGTCTGCGCTTCCTCAATGGTTTTCGCAGGAACAAACACAGGCTTGACAGGCTTCTCCACAACAGGAACAGCCGCAGAGGCTTTCTCCGCAGGCTTCACACTTCCATAAGTCCTCACCCTATCCGTCCGATACTTCAGCCCATTCTGCTGGCAGTAGGTTTTCAGTTTCTTGTTGTACTGCGCCGCTTTCTGCCGCACAGCCCTTGCTCCCTCCGCATCTCCTGCGGCATCGAGCATATCCGCCTCGGTCTTGCTTTTGCGTACCTTACGCTCCAGCTCACGCTGCTTGCAGACCTTGTAATACAGTTCCTCGTCATCCGCACCGTACTCCTCAGAGGTCTTTGCTGTCCTCGTGAATAAGCCGTCGGAAACACCCCTCGGACGATGTCCGCAGTTGATACCGAAAAGCCCATCAGGCTCGCCGTAGGATGTCTGCGACAGCGGATAGACCTTGTACTTCCTGCCGTTGAGGTCGGTTATCTCGGTCGTGCGACCGCTCTTGCTGATGAACTTACCCTGCCACGGGCGGCACTTGGGGCGGCTGCCAGGGTGACTGCTCACCTCGAACACATCCTGCCCCAGCGCATCCATAGCGCCGAAAGCCGCATCGGTGGCGGTGTTCTTCACGGTATTGCGGATATCCATATTGACGTATGCCTCAGGCGACCATTCACGGCCTCGCTTGTCTACAAAAGCAGGAATCCCCTTTTTCGCCATCTCATGGATGGTGCCCCTCACAGCCCTTGTGCGTGCCGTAGAGCCGCTTGCTACGGCGGCAGCATTGCTGTTCAAGGTGTCAAGCAAAGCCTGCTTATTGGCTATCTGCGGCTGCATACGACGCATCTCCTCAGACATCTTCTCCGCAACAGAATTGACCGCCTTGACGTAACTGCTGCCCGCCTTATACTGCATGACGGTGTTGACCTGATTGTAAACGTCCGCCGCCTGATTGCGGTAGTGCTTTACAGCTTTCTTGGCACTCTCGGAGAACTCCTCATTTTCCCACATGGAATTGAGCCCGTCCTCTGCGAGGGTGGCTTCTATTGCCGCCTGAATGTTGGCGGCATAGTTGTCGGGAACATCCTTAGTCATAGCGTTGATGATCTTCGCAGCATTCTTTTTCAGCATACCCAGCTGAGCGAGCTGCTTTATCTGCCATTTGCTGACCTCATTGAGGTCGTGTGTATCATTAAGGGTGAGCTGCCGAGCGATAGCCACCAACAGACGCTGCTCGACCTCGCTGTAAGTGTCTGCGAGTGGCGCAGCCATATTGAGAGCTTCAAGCGCTGTCAAGCAACCCACCTCCTAACTTGCTTTATTCTGTCTTGCCGAACATATCCAGCCCAGAGCCGCCGATGTCGCTCTCCTTGTTGATATCCTCTATCATGGCGAGAGCCGCAGCCTCGTCAAGCCCGTAGATATCCATGAGAGCCTTTTGGCGAGATATCAGCCCTGCACTGTAGAGCTTTATTGCCCTATCAGCAACAGAGTTGATATCCTCAACGATGTTATCCTTCCAGCTGACAGTAACAGTGTAGTCCGCCGCACTGTCAGTGCCGAGGAATATCGCCGCATGAACGATATCCTCTATAGCCTCGGTGAGGAGGTTCTTGTTCGTGCGGATAGTGCGTGCGGATTTGCTTTCCTGCGACACTATCTCGGTAGCGGTCTTTACTCCCTGCGCCGCATCAAAGCTGAATGTTCCTGCGGAAAGCCCCGTCTGCATACAGAGGATATTCAGCAGCGCATTGATGGCGCTGATATGCTCCTCTACTCTGAGCGCAGCGGTGTTGTCGGTGATCTTCAGCTGCTCCATGTCGGTGGTCTTTAGAGCTACGAAAGCCTCGTCATCAGGGTCAAAGTACCGCTGCGAATTCCCCGTTTCGGGGTCTACCACCGTGCGGATGCAATCCGTTGGCACGATAATGCGCTTTTTACCAAGCACGAATTCTCTTGTGATGCTGTCAAAAACCGTGTCAAGGCTCTGCAGGGTGTCAAGGCAATCCGCAAACACGCTCATGCCCATAGGGAGGTCATAGCGGCTGTTGTTGCTGACTGCAGGCTTGAAATAAGCAAACATCGGGCGTGGCGTATCATACTCCACCGATGTGGGGAGCTCAGGATACAGCTCCGAGAGCGGCACCTCAACACCCATATCCTTATCCGATGCAGACTTGAACAGCTTGAACTCCGCACGCTGCACCGCCCGCTCCTCTGTTGTGACGGGATGCTGATATTCAAGCAGCGTATAGTAGTCTTTGCCCTTCGCCGTCGCAGAAACGAATATCGCTGCAGTTACTCCCTTGCCATCCCAGCGCACGGGAATGAACCTGTCAGCAGGGATATAGTCGATGCGCACCATGCCGCTTTCAAGATAGCATTTCAGTGCACCGCCGCCGAGCGCAAAAACGCTTGACAGCAGATCAGGAAGGTTGTTCCAGAAGCCGTTAGCCTCCAGTATATCAGTAACAATCTGTTGAGTATCTGCATCGCCAACAGATATATCGCACTGCTCGGCAAAGGTCATTGCCGACATATTGTCGCAGAGCGTCTTAGCCATGTTCAGCCGCAGCAGCTTACGCTTGCCCTTGTTCTGATACAATCCTCCACGCTTTACCGCCTGCCATGGAGGAGAGTTCTCATATATCCTGCGCCATGCATCGATATATTCGGAGTAGTAGCCGCTTATCTCTGCGGTGCACTGTATATCAAACTTCGATGTAATTTCGGTTATGTTCAAATCCTCACCTCGATCATATCTTTCATATGTGGTTCAAGCGCATATTCCAATGCGTCTAAGCTGTCAATGTTGTAGTTGCCGTCATCAAGCCTTTTGTCTTTTGTCACGCTCTTGCTGTCCCATACACTGGAGGAGAGCGCATCTATCGTATGCGTACAGTGCCGCATAACATAAAACCGCCCCTGCGCCATCATGATGGAGCAAAAGCGGATACGGTCTATTATTTCACCCTTTCGGGCATTGTGTACATTGATGGGTATCTTGTTCCTCGCAACAGCCACTCTGATGCCCCTTACAAGCGTTGTTTCGGCACTGTCGCAGTAGATATCTGCCAATCTGTAGCGGCTCTTGCAGCGTTGTATAAAGGCGCACACATCATCTATCAGCGTTTCGGGGTCTATTATCTCCTTGCGGTAGTATTCCTCCAGCACTACGATGCTCTTGTAGCCTCTTGTGATGCCAACGAGCGCCGCCGCATGAGCCGAGCCGTTGCCGCCGAAGTCAAGACCGCATACTCCGAGCATGATGTCCTCGGGAGGGTCATCCAGCAGATATGGCTCTGCATTGTTTGCAAAGTCAGGATAGATAACACCCTCTGCCGCCACCCAGAGTCCAAGAATGTATCGCTTGAAGAACACTCCCTTGAACTGAGCACGGTAGCGCTCCTTTATCACCTCAGACAGCGACAGATTATCATCCATCGTGAAATGGAGATACAGCAGACCTTTTTCAGTGCGCTTATCTATCCACTCGGTCTTGAACCAGTGCTGCGGATTTGCGGGGTTGCAGTTGAACCAGAACTTAGAGCCCTCGACGGAGCATCGTGCGGTCGCCTGATTAACGAAGCTCTCGGGCATCAGTGCGACCTCGTCAAAGAACACACCCGCCAGCGTTATGCCTTGAATAAGATCCTGCGAACCCTCGTCCTTGCCGCCGAAGATATAGAAATAGTTCTCTACGCTGCCTCGCCGCAGGATAACAAGATTTTCAGCACGGTTCTCCTTTACTGAATACCCTCGAGAACGGAGCATCAGCTTCTGCCAGCGCCACACATTACGTCGAAAGGAGCTGATAGTCTTGCCACACATGGCGAAATTCTCGCCGTTGAAGCGTTCCATCGCCCACAACGAAAACGACAGCGACATTGATATTGTCTTGCCCGAGCGGATAGCTCCGTCTGCAATAATGCCGTTGCTGTCCTTGACAGGGGAGCTGTCGCACCACCAGTTGAGGGTCTGCCGCTGCTTTCGGGAGAACGGCTTAAATCGGAATACGGCTTTATTCTTCATTCCAGTCCTCCTCAGCAGAGCCGTTCAGCGCATTGATAAATCCATCATCGGAGATATCCTCGTCAGTATCACCGCCGAGCTTTTTTTCCTGCAAGCTAAGTTGTTTCTTCTGGAGTTTCAACCGCTCGGCATCGTTATCCTCGCCGATAAGGTTTCTGATCTCCTTGAATGCAGCAACATCACCCGCCATAATAGCCCGCCGTAGGAGCGCCACTGCCATAGCTGTCTGGTTATCCATATCCTGAGGGTCAATACCCATTGAGGACAGCATATTCCATGTATCAGTATCGGTTACCTCCAGCGAAAGCACAGCTTTCATAGTCGCTTTTAGGGTCTTTTTTCTGCGTCTAGCTTCACCGGATGCGATACCGCCTTTTCTGCCTTTTTCTCTCGCTTCGTTCTCGCTTCGAACCGGAATTAAGTTGTGTTCATTCGCCACCTCACCACCTACATTCGTATATTTTCGCAGCATAGCAAAAGCCCCAACCCATTAGTAAAACTAATGCTCATTGGGGCAAAAGTATTTAATTTAATCGACAAATTGTCATCTTTAGTCAATTTACACAAAACAGGCCGTCGAACTTTTAACAACATTTGCCTACATTCTTGTTGACAACCGTCGATTTATCGTGTATAATATGGGTATCAAGGATACGGCATACAAAATGCCAGTAAATAAATACGCAAAGAGACGGATAACACAATGAAGATTTTCACCGCTACACATGAAATTTTAATACTTGTTGCTTCCGTCGCTCGCGGAGTAAAAGGGTTTTCTCTCAGATTATAGGGGAAAACTTTTGATTTTGCGAAAAAGGTCGGAGAAATCCGGCCTTTTTTAATATTATTCTTATAGAGAGGCTGGTGATAAGTGCAGTGCCATTATGGGCTGCAACAAATTTGTGTCCCTTCGGCTTTGCTCTTAGTCGTTCCGCTGAGGGCATCGTAAACGGCTACCATTTAAGGAGGAGTCACTATGGTACATTTATTCCGCAAGGTTTCTTCTATTCTTAAGAAGAAAAGCAAAGCAACAGACGGCGTACCGCCCCCCAAGCTCACACCATTCGATGTGATGAAGCTCGTATTCACTTTCGTAATACGCGTTCTACTGATAGTCACTGTGATGCTTGGTATCGTTCTCGCAATAGCAATCATCGCATTCTTAATAACGAAGTAACCGTCTAGAGCAGCGGTTGCGCCATCTTTTTAGCAACAGGCGAGGTGACTGCCATCATCTCGTCTGTTGTTTTTGTATAGTAACAATATAGTAGCACATTTCAGGAATATTGTCAAGGAAAACTTTTAAAATCTACAAATCACTTAATTTCTCCTTGCAAAATTTGTACATACCTAACACACAACAGCGCTATCTCCCCATGTATTTGCATTATATGCGCCACACGAGCAGATATGCACTGACTGTTTCCACAATATACATGGCGGATATTTCTATCCGCCCACCTTGTTCATTATAGTTATTTTAACACAAAATGTCCGAAAAAGCAACACTTTTTCACGACCGATTTTAGGACATTTCTTCAACATACCTGCAATACCGCTTGCGCACACTGTTTTCATTGCTGCCAACAAGTGCGGCAATCTCCTTCCAAGAAAAACGCTGCACACACCAGCCTCGAACGATCTTGCGCAATTTGACATCTGGGATGGTTTCGATATACTCTGTAAGCCGATGCAACTTCTCTTCGAGTTCAGCAATCCTACATTCAAGGTCGGCGGCCTTGTTCCCACGATCGGCGACTCTATCGGAGATGCCGCTTCCGTGCGATGCGGACGGCTGAGGCGAACTAACTAGCGAAGCAGCGTTTATCTCAGCAAGCTTCTCTTTGAGCTCCGCAAGTCTGAACTGCATATCACGCATATTATTTAGCTCTGATTTATCTATCATATTGTCTCCTCTCAAGTCGCAGGCATCAGCCCGCCGTTGTCCGCATAGCCTTCTGTTTTTGTAGCGTTCAGCAACTCAGGATTGTCGTAAATGTTACCAATAACCTCGATTTGTCGTAAATCTTGATAATGCCCAAAAGGTAAAGTTTCAATTTCGCTATATACCATTCCGAAATAAGCGGTTTTATTCCTTTGCTCAAACACTACCTCGTGAATAGTATCGCCGTATTTAACAATATCACCCTCGAAAATCTTGTTTCCGTTCCTGTCGGTCAGACCTGTGAACTGTCCTACGGTTTCGGGGATAACATAATACTCACCACCATCGGCTGGTCTTTCGATGATAATATGCTCTTCATCTCCACTTTCGCCTAGCCGCTCAGGTTGGCAATAGTCACCATATACCCACTCGCCATTGACTATCCTTTTTCCCCTAAACAAAATCTTTCTCATCAATCATCATCTCCCTTCTCGGCAATCGCAAACGCTATGATGATCGCCGCAGCTATGCCGATTATTGTTATTGCGGTGTCGATCATTCTGACACCTCCTCTACATCAGGCAAATCGATATTTACAAGAATTGCTTTAACAAAATACTTGTCAGCGACTTCATCAAGATATTTTTCAAGGCTTTCGTTCGTTTCGTCACGAAAAGGGTCGTAGTTGAACCGTTCACACAACTCCTCATCGTGATAGTCGAAATACTGTTCTTTGAACTCCTCTCTATCCTCATAATATCTTTCACCAAATAATGCGTATTCGCCAACACAAGCAGTTCCAAAAGAGCCTAACCATCTGCCGTAGTCCTCATAAACCACCTCATAATCAACCATAGGGACGACAGGCAAATTGGGATTTTCGGCGATTAGCCTCAACAATTCATTTGTGTTTCTTGTCGCCATTGTTGCCCTCCGTCATTTCTTCGCAAAATTCATCTATAGCATCACAAATGGCGCTTGCACAAAATGATTCGTACCCTGTAATTTGGCTCTCGGTAAAACTGTCTTTCAACCTTTCTGCAAACCTTACAATAGCCTCAGTTTTAATATCGCAGATGTTTATAGGTTCTGCACTTTTTACCTCTTGCCCTTCTGCCAGACAGATAATTATTGTGAGAACAACATCACCGTGATAGTAATTATGTCCTGCGAATTTCTGAAAGAGTTTCTGCGCAAATTCTTTGATAGCTTTAGCTTTTATCTCAGCACAGTTGATACCACTGCCCGACAACACCTCTGAAAGCTCCTCAATCTCTGCCCGCTGTCGCTTGATTAGGTCAATAGCATTTTTCATAAGTTCATTGCAACAACCAAATGTGCCTTTTTGATATTCGGTAGGTTCATATTTACACGGAGTACAATTTTGCGCTGTACTGCAGCACTCCAAAGCCTTGATAATCTCATTATCTGTCATTGTCAGCCTCCTCGTGTATTCTGCGTATCTCGTCCACCTTGTCAGCGTAGTATTCGCAGGCCTTATCATCGCATAAAAGCCGCCTGCCGCATATCTCACAGCCGTTATATATGCACTCGGTAAGCCTCCAACTTATACGCTGTCGGCACATATAGCATTCATCACCGATATACAAAGGTGCGCCACATCTCGGGCAATATCCCCTAATATCATCTTCGTCATAAGAACCATCAATTATGGTTGCTTTTGGGTTGTAATTAACAACCGCCCTCGGGATTTCACGCTCCATTAAGTCAATAGCCATTCCGAGAGCCTCAGCGTAACCCTCGCAGAACTCACCGCCCCTTGCAATGTGCTTGTCAAGAGCCGCTTTCTGCTCGTTCAGTTCCTTAATAGCCTGTTTAATAGTCATAATCTTGTTATCCTTTCTGCATTTTATTTGCTCCCTTGAATGGATTGCACTTCCCGACGATATCGGCACCCAATAGGTCCTGCCACTTGATGTTGTATTCCTCTGCTCGCCCTGCCAGCAAAGTTACAGCTAGGTCAAGATTTTCTCCGTTATCGGCAGAACTCAACAGCTTTTCATACCACGCACTGACCTCGCTCACATTTGCAAGGAAGCGGTCAAGGCGCTTATTTCCGTAGCCTGCGCATTCGTGAAGGGCTATCAGCTCGCATAGCTGATATATCACGATCGCCTGCTGCGTGTACTCGTTCAGGCGCTTAGCTACTTCCAGATTGACGATAGCTTCAAACTGCTCGCCTGTCACCTGCTTCTTGACAGGCTTAGTCATAGACGGGATCCGTGCTTTCATTGTGAGCTCCTCCTATATTTTTCCATAACGCTATTATCTATAGCGTCAGTATCCAAGCTGCTTTCCATTTGTTTTCTGGGTCTATCAGCAGCAAGCCATTTCGATATAGCCGTGTACATGTTCTCGGTCTTTACGGCTTTGCCGTTTTTGCTGCACCATTCACGATATTTTTGCTCGTACTCAGCAACAGCAGTCTTTCCGTATTTTTCGATGAGAGCTTCTTTTGATGAAGAAGGGACAAAGCTCCCTTTTCTTTCATCTACTTTAATTTCATTTTCTTTACTTTCCTTTGGGGCATTATCGCAGTCATTAATCCCGATTTCTGTTGCAGAAACGTTGGTTTCTGTTGCGGAAACAGTCTTTTCGGGCGCACCGAGTATGCCCTCTCGAACATTTGTTTTTTCAAGAAGGCTGTATTCAGATATTTCAGTCTGTCTACGTTCAGTAGCGGCGAGGTACCGCTCCTGAATACCCCGAGAGGTTATCACGTGTTCCTGCATAAGCTCTGCTGAAAAGAGATTAATCTTAGCGAGAAAAAGGATAACATCAATAACAGTCTGCTTGTCCCTTGCCCATCGGTTTCCGATAGACCTTATGAGCATCGCAGCGAGCTTTTCAAGGCTGTCAAATCGGTAGTAATAACCCGAACGATACACCATGCAAAGCAGCCGAAGATAGATCACTTCACCCAAGGGACCGTATTCGTTCTGCAGATCAAAGAATTTCTCATCTTCGAAAATGTCCACATCAAAAGGAAAGTAGTCAAGCCCGGTCTTCTTAGGTCTTGCCACTTGTTCCCTCCTTAAAACGGATAATCATCGTCTGTAATCTCGCCCTGAACCGCTGCAGATGTTTCGGTGTTCTGAGCGGCGGGCGCATCAGATGCAGTCTGCGAGTTTCCACTAGGCTTATCGCCCATAAACTCCACCTTGTTAGCCAGCAGTTCCCATGCTATCCGATTATTGCCGTCCTTATCAGTATATTTGCTGCTCTGCATCTCGCCGTCGATGAGAATTAGCCTTCCTTTACTGAAATACTTGCAGATAAATTCCGCAGTGCTGCGCCATGCAACGACATTGAAAAAGTCTGTCAGCTTTTCGCCGTCAGGACCTTTATAGCTCCTGTCAACAGCAACGCTGAAGCTAGTAACCGATGTGCCGTTCGGTGTAGTTTTGAGCTCAGGGTCAGCAGTCAGCCTGCCCGTGATCTTGATATTATTCAAGTGTTTTCCTCCTCTATGAATATTTCGGTGTAACCACCTTTATCATACGCTGCCTCCAACTGCAATTTGATGCAATTAAAGCTGTCGTCTTTGAGAATGCCGGCCCTTACGAGCCCGTCAAGTATCATCTTGCCCGAATAGTTGTCAGGGTCACGGCGGTGGTTATCCTTGAAATGGTAGACGAGCTTCACCACCGCTTTCGGCAGCGGTATATGCGGCTTAGGCAGACAGGCGAAGCGTATGAGCTGCGCCCACCGCCTTTTTTCGTTCTGATATGCCCAGCGAACATTCCGCCCGATAAACTCGTTATTGCTGGGCGGAATTTCGGTGATAGTGTAGTGCAGTTTCATCGCTCGAAAGGATATTCGTCATCCGCAGGAGCAGAAGCTTCATCTGCGGTCATTTCGTTGTCGGTGGGAATGTTATCCTCCTCTACGACTTTGCCCTCCACAACGATCTCTGCGCCATTGTTTGCATCCTCGTGATTCTCGCCGCCGATGTTCTCTGAGGATAATGCTCTGCTCATCTCAACGCTCATTACTCCGTAGTGCGACAGCAGGTTTCTTAGCACCGTCTTGATTGCCATCTCGTCAAAATTGCTGCCCCACACACCTGAATTCGGCTTATAGTTCTTGCTGTATCTCTTCGCATGAGTGATGACCTTTTCTCTGCTCCAGTAAAAGGTCTTGGAAAATCCGTTGACGGTTTCGATGTAAGCAAAATATCCGATTACGGTATCGGACACCTTTTCGCCAGAAAGGTCGATTGCTCCCGTCAACCTGTCAACGCTTTTCAGCTCGCCCTCATATACCACGTCGGCATTGATATGCTTATACTGTCCCGTGCGCATTGCAAGCTGTATATACCCCTTGTATCCCAGCTGGAACTGGGGTTTTGGCGTGCCATGATCTCTGAATGGGATTATGTATGCAAAGCCAAGCTGCTTCTCAACGGGGAGCTTCAGTGCCGCAGCTTTGAGTGCTTCGCTCAGTACTGCCTTGGGCTCGCACTGCTGCAGCAACTTGTCCTCGTTAAACAGGTTCATGACCGATGTTACAAAAGCGCCCGAATTCTCACTGAGAGTGCTTTTAAGAGTGTTCTGAATAGCCGCACCGTTAAGCAGCGAATTCAGCAACTGAGAGGGAGTTCTTGGCTTGTCTGCAACAGCAGGCTGTGCCTGCGTCGCTGCAGCAATAATTCCGTTGGTGTTTGTTGTAGTACTCATGATCAATCTTTCCTTTCTGTAATACTGAATTTTTTGAATATCGTTGTATGCAAACACTCTGCATAGATATCAGGGTGCTCGGCTTTGAGTTTTTTGCTATCCACTGTTGTGCGGTTCTGGGGCCGCCATGTGACGATATGGTCTACAGTGTAGCCCTGCGTGTTGCCGTCGAGAGCATTTTGGAGATGCTGTTTTAGCAGCTTCTCTTTGGTTTCAAGCGCTTTGAGCTGCGCCTGCACCTCCAGCAGCTCAACTGCGATATCGTTCTGTTCAAACATTGTGATAGCATTTTCGTGCTGAACGTGATAGATGGCGTCAAGGGTCTTTGCGGCACTTTCAGAACCATCGGGATCGGGGCGGACATCAGGAGCGATGTGGTCATTCCAAAATGCTATCTCAGCGTCCAGTAGAGCCTTACAGTCTGCTTCGCTGCGCTCTATCTCAAACCAATAAAATGCCTTGCCCATTACCAGTACCGCAAGATACATTCTGTCATAACCCATAACATTCATGTAGTGGCAGCACTGGCAATAGTAATATGCAGGTATCTCACCGTTTTCAAAATCAGACTTTGCAAACACTGATGTGGTTTTGCATTCGAGCCCTGCGTTTTCTCCGACAATATCTCTGTCAACGTTTGCAAGTATATAATCGTAGTCGTCATGCGCATACATCGCATTGTGGCGACGAACTTTCTTGCCCGTAGCCTCACAGAAGCGGCTTGCCACATAATCCTCAAGGTCACGACCGATGCGCATTGCCTCGTTATCCTCTTTTTCGGGGAGCCTGCCCGTCTTATCTGCCCAGAGTTCGATCTTCGAGCTGTACTTATTCAGTCCGCAGACTACAGCGGCATCGGAGCCGCCGATACCCTTGCGGCGATATTCAAGCCATTCCCCACGGCTCAGATCATTTGTTTTTGTTACCAGTTTCGGCATTATCGTTTTCCTCGCTTTCAAATAATGTAAGTTGGTTGGGATCGATAGGAGCATTCTCCGCATCATGCTTCTGCTTGCAAGTATGACCCATTCCGTGCTTAAGCCCGTATTCCGAGAGGAGTATTCCTCCGCAGCGACGGCACTTTGTCGCTCGGACTGTAAAAATTTCGCTTTGTGCCGCCATTTAGTCCTCCTCCAATCCGTATATCCTCTGATAGCACCGCACGCAGTACCGCATTCCATAGCCTATGTACACGGCTTTGCGGCGGCAGCATCTGCACTTATTCCGCATCATCAGCGCCTCCGCACATTTCGGGCAGGTTTGCCCTCACCAGCGCCGCAGGTACAGGCGGTGTGACCGCATTTCCGCATCTTGCTACTTGTTTTGTTTTGGGATATTCGTTACCCTCGTCATCACGATCAATGATATAGTCATCAGGAAACCCTTGCGCATTAAACAGTTCACGAGGCAAGAGCATTCGCATTTTGATATCTGTTATAATGTAATTCTCTCCGTGAATGGATACTACTGCAAATCTGTCTTTTGTTGTGATTGTGTCTAAAGGGGCATCAACAGGCTTTGCAGATCCATTACTGAAATATTTGATAAGAAATGTCTGCACCTCCGCATGATGCGCTCCGCTGGTAGATATAGTAGTCAGTGGTTCGTCTATCGGCTGACCGTCCATATTATTGCGCAGAGTGAGCATATGAGCAGTAACAAGACTGTTGTGATCTGCCGCCGTGACAGTGTCAAGCGGTTTATCTGCTGCGCTCCCTGCGCCTGTATAACCGCCTCCGTAGCATTTCATAATGTGAGCCACCGACAGTGCATATCTCGGATTTGTATCAACAGTCATAAGAGGCTCTGAAAGCTCCTGTCCTCTGACTTCATCGGCGGTTGTTTCGCTGTGATATTGGATTAGTGAGGGTGCGACAATGTAATTCCTGTTTCCCGTAGTTACAGTAGGGAGCGGTGAATCAGCCGCAGCTCCGACATTGCCTGTATTATTGCTCATTATAGTGGGTGTGACCACATAATGCTTGCCGCTTGTTACCACTGTCCCCAGCGGCTCGGATATACAATTCACACGAGGCTCCTGCCCCTCACGCTCGCCATAGCCGATAGGGATGATAAAAGGCTCGGGATTATCTATCACGAACTTCTTTATACCCCTTGCTATGCGCCGCTGGGTATTCTCTGCGAGCGGCTTTTCACGCTCAAATATGCTCTTTGCAGGAATGCTCCAGTCGATACACTCAGCAGCGGTGCGATAGGGGAGCAAACCATCATCCTTGCCGTGTGTAGGCTCGGGGAATATGATAGGTCTGCCATCACACCTAGCCACCAGATAGAAGCGTGTGCGTGTTGTAGGGGCACCATAGTCGCAGGAGCGCAGAATACGGTATTCTGCATTATATCCCAACCCTTCGGATATCCTGTCAGCAAGCTCACTGTCAGAGAAGATACCGAGCGCTTCACACATTTCTGCAAAAGCAGGATGTTCTTTCGGAATTCCTGTTGTGAGAGCAAGCATAAAACCCTCAAAGGTTTCGCCTGCACGCTCCTTTATCGGTTTGCCGTTGCTACCAAGCGGCCCCCAAGTGCGTATCTCAGGTACATTCTCCAGCATTATCACTCTTGGGCGAACAAGTGCAGCCCATCGTATAGCCACCCAAGCAAGCCCTCTTATCTTCTTGTCAACTGGTTTCCCACCTTTCGCACGGCTGAAATGCGTACAATCAGGTGAAAACCACGCAAGCGCCACAGCTTGCCCGTCACAAGCTTCGACAGGGTCAACCTGCCATACATCCTCGCAGTAGTGCTTTGTGTTCGGGTGGTTTGCACGGTGCATCTTGATTGCATCAGGGTCATGGTTAATGGCAATATCAACGCTTCGCCCTACTGCCATTTCTATGCCCGTAGACGCTCCGCCTCCTCCGGCAAAATTGTCTACTATTAATTCTTTTGCCATACTTGACAAATCCTCCTAAATCGGCTATAATAGCCTTGTAAATCTTTGTTTGTGCCGCTGTACCTGCCCTAAGGTCAGCGGTTTTTCTTTTAGTAATCATCGCCCAAAACACGGCGGTCTCGCTCCTCGTCTATGAGTGCATCCATGTGCGCCTCGTAAGCGTCCTGCCGCCTGCATTCCTCGCATCCATCGCATTCTGCGCACTCGTCGCAGTACGGGTCAAAATCTCTCATGCTGCATCCTGCCATTATCTCTTCACCGCCTTTCTGATAAGGTCGGCAACCGCAGGAAAGCTCCACACGATGACGACAAACAGCACGGCGCAGATGATATCCTGCACTCCGTAGCGGTAGTTGTCAGCCGTGCCGCATCTCAGAACGTCCACAATACAGAGCCACTGGCTTCCTGTTATTGCTGCTATGATAAGCGGTATCGATCTTCTGTCGGTCACTTGCATGCCCTCCTCTTGGCGAGTATCTTGCCATAGATGCCGCACTCTTCCAGCGGCACCTCACGGATGACCTTGATCTTTGATGTGCGCACTTTGCCGTCAGTCTCAGTAGGCATTACGATATCTGCAATATCAGTTGTTACCTCTAAGATAGCGAGGTTGTCCCAGTTCTCGCCAAAACGCAGAGCCCAGTCAAGATGAGCAATATGGATACCATAGGAGCAATCTTCTGTAACATCTGGGTCGCAGTTTTCTGTTACGGTTTCGCCGATCTTATATGCAAATTCGTGATCGTGATCGGAATAGTAGTAGTCAGCATCTTTGTGCACCGCTTTATAAAACGTCGCCGTCTTTTTGGTGTGCTTGATGCCGTAAAAATCCATAAACTCATGGATATTGCGAGGCATAAACACCTCACGAGCATTGCCTGACAGCTTGATCTTGCCGTTTATCTGGCGGTTGACTACCTGCACATTTGCACAAGCCACGACGGAGCTGTTGTCACAAGCC
>JAZPZN010000004.1:0-2082 GCA_045544715.1 Oscillospiraceae bacterium
TCTCGCTTCTGAGGAAGCCTTCCTTATCTGCATCAAGTATAGCGACCAGTGACACTTCTGGGATATCAAGACCCTCTCGCAGCAGATTGATTCCCACAAGAACATCGAATTCACCTGCTCTGAGGTCACGTATAAGCTCCATACGCTCCATCGTGTCAACATCGTGGTGCATATAGCGGACTTTAATTTCTACTCTTTCAAGGTATGCGGTGAGGTCTTCTGCCATCTTTTTGGTGAGGGTAGTTACCAGAACACGCTGTTTAAGCTCAACACGCTTGTTTATCTCGGATATCAGATCTTCGATCTGACCCTCTGTAGGCTTTACGATGACCTCCGGATCAAGCAGACCAGTAGGACGGATGACCTGCTCAACTATTTGTGTTGAGCATTCTTTTTCAAATTCTCCTGGTGTCGCTGAAACGAAAACAGCCTGAGGTACTTTAGCATAAAATTCATCGAAATCCATCGGGCGGTTGTCGTAAGCAGAGGGCAGACGGAAACCATAATCAACGAGGTTCTTTTTTCTTGCGTGGTCGCCACCGTGCATTCCTCGTATCTGAGGGAGAGTGACGTGGCTTTCGTCAACGAACAGCAGAAAATCCTCAGGGAAGTGGTCTATCAGCGTTATAGGAGTTGAGCCTGGGGCTCTTCTCTGCAGAACTCTGGAGTAGTTCTCGATACCCTTGCACATTCCTATCTCACCCAGCATTTCCATGTCGTAACGAGTGCGCTGTTCAATGCGCTGTGCCTCTATCAGCTTGTTATTTTCGGTGAAAAATTTCACCTGCTCTTCCATCTCGTCAGAGATGTCACGCAGAGCCTCTCTCAGTGTATCCTTAGCAACAATGTAGTGGGATGCAGGAAATATCATCGTGTGAAGGAGTGTGTTGCGCACATTTCCGCTTACTACCTCGAATTCGCTTATGCGGTCTATCTCGTCACCGAAGAACTCCACTCTGATAGCGGTCTCGTTGGTGCTGCCTGCAGGGAATATTTCTATGTTGTCGCCCCTTACTCTGAAACGGTTGCGCTGAAATGCTATCTCATTGCGCTCGTACTGCATATCGACGAGTATTCTGATGACCTCGTCACGATCTATCTCCTGACCTTGACGCAGGGAGAGAGTGTTTTTGCGGTAATCATCGGGGCTGCCGAGGGAGTAGATACAGCTCACGCTAGCTACTATTATTACATCTCTGCGCTCTGCAAGGGCTGCTGTAGCCGAGTGGCGCAGGCGGTCGATCTCATCGTTAATGGAGCTGTCCTTTTCGATATAGCTGTCAGTTGAGGGAACATAAGCCTCCGGCTGATAGTAGTCGTAGTAGCTTACAAAGAACTCCACAGCGTTATTCGGGAAGAACTCTCTGAACTCTGCACAAAGCTGGGCTGCCAGCGTTTTGTTGTGGGCAAGGACTAAAGTAGGCTTGTTGACATTGGCGATGATATTCGCCATTGTAAAGGTCTTGCCTGAGCCTGTTACACCGAGTAGGGTCTGCTCTTTATCTCCTCTGAGCACCCCCTCGCTGAGCGCTTTTATTGCCTCAGGCTGGTCGCCTGTAGGCTGATATTGCGACTTTAGCTCAAATCTGTCCATATCGTTACCCCTCTTTATCCAAAATTATCTCATTATATAGTATACCACTAATTATTTAAAAAAGCAACGGGAATATAAATGTTCCTATTTTCAAGAAAATCGGAACAATATAATTATATACTATATTATTATAATTGTCAATATGATTTTCATGTTTTTTTAATTTGTGAACAATTTTCTGCGCTACTTGACAAAGTGATGATAAAACCTTATAATTGTTGTAGTAAACAGAAAAGGGGTGAGCTTATGTCAGCTGAAGGCGAAAAGCATAAAGGGCATCGTCAGCGCTTGCTGGGAAGGTATCTTGAGCATGGTATCGACTGCCTTACAGAGCAGGAGATACTTGAGATATTTCTGTTTTCTGCATACAGCCGCCGCAACACTTCTGACATCAGTGGTGCTTTGATAGAGCGTTTCGGCTCGTTAGAGAATGTGCTTAATGCAGGTTATGACGAGCTTCGGCAGGTGGATGAAAGTCGGATCGTAGC
>JAZPZN010000005.1:0-6620 GCA_045544715.1 Oscillospiraceae bacterium
AGTTCTGGGCTGCCATTTTACCCAGCACTCTGTCAGCCTGCCGTCATCGTCCGTCACCATGCGCACTCTGCTGCTGTCGATGCGCTTAAGCTCGTTGAGATCGGATACCGAGGTCTCGCTGAGCTCGTTTACCCAAAGGTCGCAATCGATGATCGGCTTGTTTGCAAGCGATATCTCCTGCCACAGCTTTCCTGCGATATATTCATGACGCTCGTCCTTAACGCTTTCCTTCTGGATGATGTCCACTGCGTTTTTGTGTATGCCGCAAAGACGAGGATGCACCTTGCTTTTCGAGGACAGCTTGACCGCCCTTATCCAATAGCCTCGCTGACCGAAGAGCTGTTCATTGGCAAAATCCGACGGAGTATACAGGGATACGATGCCGCTGACGGAAAATCCGCCCGTGCGGTCATCAGCCTTGATCTCACGCCAAGTGCTTTTCATGCCATGCTCGTTCGCAAGATATTCAAACACGATATCCCTTGTTTCATCATCGGAGGAGGCAAAATCAAGGTAGAAATTGACAGGATAGCCCGATGGCGCACTGTCAAACATGAAATACACCGTGTCATGCTTGTCGGGCATCAGGCTGAAAAGCCTGAGTGCAGCAGGCGAACCATCCGTTTCAAAATAGGTCTTTGTGCAGTTGTTTGTAACACTGACTGCCTGCACGGGAAGGTAATTGCTGCCGTAATCAAAGCGGATATCAACATCCTTCAGCCAGGGAACCAGCCATCTGCTGTGCGTGCTGAACCTGTTAGTCACCTCACGCACACGGATGCGTATCCAAAGCCCCTCATAAGCGTTCTGTACAGATATCGCAAAATCATCGGGGCAGGTAAAGCTCGCCGTTTTTTTGCCGTTTTCGCCCTGACAGGAGAAGGGATTTATCGTTCCGCTGACATCCAGCTTCGCCCAGCCATAGCCGTTCCAATACTCCCATTGCACCTCGCTGATGAATATATCATCGGGCGGGGCAGCCTTTGTATCCTCCTTATCCACCACAAGCTTGCTGTTGAACTCCTGTCCCACAACATCGGTGATGATATTATCCTTCAGTATGACCGTTGACACCGTCAGCGCCATCGTTATATCGGCACCGCATTTGCTGAAAGCCTCGGTGCAATCGATATACAGTGCATCATATTGCTCAGGCTCCTTGCCGAAGCAATAGCCCGTTTCTTTGATGGGTAGCTCGTTATCATTGTAAAATATGTGCAACGGGGCTATGCCGCTGCCTGTATCCGCATCGCTGATGCTGCGGCTGTTGATGTAGATGTGGTCAACAAATATCTCGTTTGTGAACGACGACTTCTTCATCTCGCAGAATACCCAGCCGCTTAGCTCGTCATCCTCGCCGACGTTTCCGTTGTCATCGGTGAATATCAGCTCGCCCTCGGGCTTCGTCAGCACGATGTGGTCGTTCACAAATGCCACATCAAGTGGCAGCTTTCCTCTTGCGGATATGAAGCTCCACTCGGCAAAATCCGTGCTGCATAGCTGTTGCATAAGCTGCGCATCCTTGAAGGTAGTGGCAAGGTTTGTAAGCTTCAGGCTTATCTCAGCCCTGCCGCTCAGCTTAAGCACTGATGCGTGTGCCACCGCAAACGCATGACGCTCAAGATTTGCTGTCCTGTCGGGTGAAAACAGCAGCAGGGGAAGTGCTTTTTCATCCTCCATATCGGTGCGGGTGATGATATCATCCTTCGGGAAGGTCATATATATCGCCTTTACCTCTGCGGGAGTTGCAAACAGGCTTGATACGGTCTCGTATACGATGCGCCTGTCGCCGTTTTCCTCGTCGGAGATGTCGGTGAAAAGCTGTGTACCGCTCTTTATAAACACATTGTGCGGTGCGCCCTCCACAAGCTCTACCGCCGCCATGCCCAGCGACGGAGAAACAGACTTTGCACACACGCCTATCATATTAAGGAACTCAAGATAGCATTTGTCGGGGAAACGATTATATCTGTCGATCGTCCCGTAAAACATCTCCGCAAACAACTGTGCAAGAGCTGCGCCGCCATCGGGATCATCAAAATCAAGCATCCACTCAGGAGTGTAATATGCACTCTTCTGCTTGATCGATGCAAGTATATCATCTACTGTTCTGCTGTCAAGCTTTGGTGTATTCATTTACCCTCGCCCTCCATCATATAGAACGGATAAACCATGTTGAACTGGTTATTTGTCGTTCTTACGGTGTATTTTATACTCAGCTCAAGCATACCCTTGCTTCCGCCGTTGTCAAGTGCAGTGACCTCTATATTGCTGATCCTCGGCTCCCACTGCTCAAGTGCATCCTGTACGCTGCTTTCCAGCGCAGCGATGCGCTCTGCACTGTTATCGGAAAACACAAAATCTCCCGCCGATGTGCCGAACTCGGGCAGCATCACACGCTCACCGAGATTTGTACGGAGTATGATCCTTATCGCCTCGGATATGTCGTCCTCCGCACTGCTCATGGCTATACGATGGGTAGACGGATCGATGCTGAACGGAAATTTGAAACCTCTGCCCATGTAGCGCTTATTGTCGATCATTATGTTTCCCTCCGTTCATATCATCAGTTGATCTTTGTCATAGAGCCCTTTACTGTAGTAACTCCGCTTGCCTTCAGCGTCAGCGCACCGCTTGAGGATACCTCCGCAGTGCCGCTCGCCTTTGCAGCTATCTGCGCCGAGTCAAGCTTTATCTCCTTATTGGTCTTGATGGTAACACCGCCTGTATTTCCATCGCAGGTTATCGTAACTCCGCTGCCGACCTTTATCGTCAGCTTTTTATCGCAGGTGAGTGCCACCTCACCCGTTTTACCGTTCATTGATATAGAGTTTTTACCATCAGATACCTCTATCAGCTGGTTCTCATCATCAAGTACGACGGTGCGGTTTTTTGGGGTGGCTACGGTGATCTTTTCCTTGCCCTTAGTGTCGGAAAAATCCACATAGCTTTTGTTGGGAGTTATCAGCTTATACTCCTCATTTTTGCCGTTAGTCACCTTCAAAGGTGGCTTTGCATCCTTCACCCACAGGCAGCCTATCACGAACGGACGATGTATATCTCCGTTTTCATAGGCGATAGCCACTATGTTGCCCACGCTCGGATGAAAAAAGCTGCCATACTGATCGCCGCCAAACGGCGTTATGCAATACAGCCAGCCTGTTTCGCCCGCATCCTTGTCGCTTGTGATATATGCACATTTTACCCTGCCGAGATTTTTGGGGTCTTTGATGTTGGTTATCTTTGCAAGCGCAATGCCGCTGCGATTGCCGCTCTTTTCGATAGAGCCGCCCGATGCACCGAACATATCAACAAGTCCTGACATATACTCCTCCGTCAGACAGCAGAAGCGGAAAATCCGATAACGGTGATAAATCCGCCTGCGCCGAATTTGTGATTGATTGATGTAATGTAATACTCATCATTGAGATCAGGGTCAAGCTTTGCAAAACGAACCTTTCCACCGGGTAGTAGCTTCTGATTTCCAAGCACCGTTGCACTGCCGCTGCACAGCTTCATCGAGCTTTCAAACATGACGGCATCTGCATAAGCCTGCGCCTCATTTTTGTTCTTTACAAGGCTGCTGGTGATCTCCTTTTCCTTCGCCTTGACTCCTGAGCATAGCTGGGCACCTGTTTTTCCGCTGCCCTGCGGCTTCGCTGTTGCGGTGAACTCCTTGATAGTATTCGGGTCGTTTCCCGATACCTTGACCGCTCCCAGCTGCTCAGCAAGCTCAACCGTGCGTGAAAAGCTAAGCATATCCTTGCCCCATGTATAGGTCTCAAGCAGCTTTGCGGATTTGTATATGTTCTTTACAAACCTAAGCTTTGTGTCCGTCATGCAGAAAGAACTGTTCGTTATTTTTGCAAGATTGCAAATATATGTGTAGTCATCCACATCATGCTGCGTCATAGGATGCTCCTCATCGGCGCTTCCCGATACGCTCACCTGCACTCCGTCCGTATACGACTTTACAGGGGTCAGCAGCTTGTTGATGATCTGACTGACGCTTTCGTTTTCATAGTTCTGCCAGGAGGTGTTGCCCATAAGCAGCCCCCTTGCATCAAGACAGGAAAAGCTGATAACTACGCCATCCGCTGAAAAATCAGCGGTGACAGCGTTGATGTATCCCATGAATACCTTTTTGGTCTGCTTGTAGCCAAGCTTTACGGTGACCTTTTTTCCTGCCTGTATCGTTGATATAGCCTTTCCCTTTATCTTGCTGCCCTCATGGTCATACTCGCAGAAGACCGTAACATCGCAGCTGTTTGCTTTTGTACCCGTTGAAAGCTGGACATTGACAGATTCGATCATATAATCAGGGCTTTTCAAAGTAGAGCCGCCAACATTCACCTCGCACTGCGGGATAATTACTTCTTTATCGCTTGGTGTCACCGAACGGCCTCCTCCCTTAATCTATAATCGGCGGTATAACGATATCCGTGCCAGGCTCAAGCCTTCGGGGATTGTCGATATTGTTCTCCTCGGCTATCCTGCGCCACTCGGAGCAGTCGCCGTATTCCGCATACGCAAAATTGTACAACCTGTCACCCTCCGAGACCGAGCGTGCCTTCGTCCTGTCGGGAGAGTTGCGGATGTTGTTATCCTTTTTGTCGGATATCAGCGATATATCCACCACCGCCCTCACAGGCTTTCCGAACATATTGAACATCGTAAAACGCTGCGTGATGCTCTCGATATATCCCTTGAAGCTGATAGAGCCCCATACAAACTCTACAAGGCTGGGTGTGTGCGTGTCAGAGTTTACAGTGGAAAGCTTCATAAGAGGCTCTGTAAACGCACGCACATCCATCTTTGCAGGATCGGGAGCTATCGTTGACGCTATCACCTGCGGCTGCACCGAGCCAACACCTGCGCTGTACGTATCAAACACAAGGCTGAGGCTCATGATCTCTGCCTCACCGCTGATAAACTGCAGCACGGGTCTGTCTAATCCAGGAATATTGTGCTTTGCATAATTGACCGTGCGCTGAATGGAAAACTCTGACGGGTTGAATATACAGGGTATTCCCGTACTGCCAACGATAGCCGTTGCGTTTAGTATCTTGTTGGCACCGTCAAGCACCTTAAATTTTGCCTTCGTCATACCCAGCATATATCACACCTCCGTCTGATATCTTACAAGCCTCGGCGGCGGCGCTCTCGCAGCAGCCTTGCCTCAAGCTGTTCGTATACCTTATCCACGAGCCTGCTTATCTCCTCACGGCTCATGCCCTCTATGCTGCCCATCGTTTTTACGGTGACGGGCTCGTTTTTTACATTGACCGCTTTTTGTTTGCCCTGCGGCTGGGCCTGTGGCTGCACTGCCTCTGCCTTCTGCTTCAGCTCGATAGGCGGCATCTGCTTGGCATAGCCGTTTTCCGCCTGATATCTGTCCATCTCGGTGGGCGGTATCAGCATCACCATGTTTTCACCGCTGTCTATCGTGCGATAGCTGAAGCCGCTGTTGACCGTGCCGCCCCTTGCAGCCTGCGACGTATCCTCCGACAGATGCTCTATCAGACCTGAGATGTGTGCGCTGTTGTTTGTAAGGGTAAGCCCTATGCCACGACGCATCACCGCAGCAGTACGCAGCTGATTAAGCTGCAAACGGTCGTTATCCCCCACATCTAAAACAGGTCTGCGCACCCTTGCCGAGGTGCCGCCTGCACGATGTTTATCTGTACCATCTGCCGGCTCAGGATGAGCATACTCATACACCGCATCGGAGCGTGCCTCACTTACAGTGTATCTTTCATTTATGTCATCAGAAATGCTTCTGACATTTGTTTTGATGCCTGCGCTCTTTATCATCTCGTCCAGCGCAGCAAGTGTCTTGCTGTCAAGCTTGCTGCGGTAGCTGCCAGTCTGCGCAGGAGTGATACCGCCGCTGTTTTCAGCCTGCTGTCGGTCGGCTGCAAAATACACATCCCCCGCCTTGTTGAGGGTGTAGCCGCCCTGCTGCGTAGGCAGCACTGTTCCGCTTGCGGTTACATTACGGATATCATCGCCCTGCTGCACCGAGTTGTTGATGTTCTGGATGCTTGTTGCAGTGCAGATGCTGTTTACATCTCCGCTTTGGTGGCTTTCTGCATAGTACACATCCCCTGCCTTGTTGAGGGTGTAGCCGCCCTGCTGCGTAGGCAGCACTGTTCCGCCTGCGGTTACATTACGGATATCATCGCCCTGCTGCACCGAGTTGTTGATGTTCTCGATATGGGTCGCAGTGCTGATATTGCTTACATCTCCGCTTTGGTGGCTTTCTGCGTAGTAAACATCCCCTGCCTTGTTGAGGGTGTAGCCGCCCTGCTGCGTAGGCAGCACTGTTCCGCTTGCGGTTACATTACGGATATCATCGCCCTGCTGCACCGAGTTGCTGATGTTCTGGATGCTTGTTGCAGTGCTGATGCTGCTTACATCTCCGCTTTGGTGGCTTTCTGCATAGTACACATCCCCCGCCTTGTTGAGGGTGGAGCCGTCCTGCTGCGTAGGCAGCACTGTTCCGCTTGACACTACATTGCGGATGTTATCGCCCTGCTGCACCGAGTTGCTGATGTTCTCGATATGGGTAGCAGTGTTTCTGATATTGCTTACATCTCCGCTTTGGTGGGTTTCTGCGT
>JAZPZN010000006.1:0-20615 GCA_045544715.1 Oscillospiraceae bacterium
CCTCCTTGCCCTCGGCGATCATGGGCGTGCCGTTCAGGATAGACTGTGCGAATGCCTCAAGCACCTCGGGATGACCCTCAGGCTCAGGAGCGGTAAATTCCTCGTAGGTGTTGGAGGGGGTTGCGAAGCCCTCCTTGGATGTAAAGCAGAACTCACGCTCGGGAACGTCCAGCTTCCAGTGGCACAGCTTGCCGTGCTCAACAACGATCTTGCCCTTGTCGCCTGTGATCTCAAGGCGGTTTGTACCGCAGGCATCGCCTGTTGTGGTGATGAATGTGGCGGTGGCACCGTTCTCGTATTCGCCGAAGATAGTAACATCATCCTCGACCTTGATGTTATGGTACTTGCCGAACTCACAGAATGCTCTTATTCTCTTGGGCATACCGAATATCCACTGCCACATGTCGAGGTTGTGGGGCGCCTGATTCAGCAGCACACCGCCGCCCTCACCGTTCCATGTTGCACGCCATGTACCGGAGTCATAATAAGCCTGTGTACGGTACCAGTTTGTGATTATCCAAACCATTCTCTTGAGCTCACCAAGCTCGCCGCTCTGAACTATCTCACGTGCCTTTGCGAACATAGGATTTGTACGCTGATTGAACATGATACCGAACTTCACGCCGCTCTTTTCGGCAGCCTCGTTCATCTCACGAACCTGTCTTGCATAAACGCCTGCAGGCTTTTCTGTCAGTACATGGATATTGCGCTTGAAGCACTCCTTTGCAACAGTGGGGTGATCGTAATGGGGAACAGCGATCAATACTGTATCGACAAGTCCGCTGTCAAGCATTTCAATGTAATCTGTGAAGCATGCCACCTCGGGATGCTCCTTGGCCTTGTCCATTTTCTCGGGAACGAGATCACATACCGCAGTTATCTCAACAGACGGACACTTGCCGCCAAAAACATTGTAGAAATGTCCGCTGCCCATATTGCCGAGTCCTACTATACCAAGTCTTATCTTATTCATAACATTTTCTCCTTTAAATCAGTTCCTTGAGTGCGTTTACTGCAGCGTCGAATGCTGCTCTTGAAGATGGATAGCAATAGCCCATCTTTGTTTTTTCGCTTGCTTCCAGCTTGTCGAATCCGTCAAACACCGAGAGATGCGGCTCTAAGGTGAGCACGCTGCCCTTGTAGTTTTCCAGCAGGTAAGGGAGGTTTCCGATGCCCTTGCCTGCGGGTACTACCGAGCCGTCTGCCATGGCGTCCTTGATGTGCATGTATTCAACATAAGGGCTGAGCATCTCCCATGCCGCCTTTGTATCCTGACCGCACTGTATGAAGTTAGCAGGATCGAAGACCGCCTTCAACGAAGGGAACTCCTTATGTATCTCTGCACAGCGATCCGCTATATCACCGTAGATGCCCTTTTCGTTTTCGTGACAGAGTACGATTCCGCTTCCGTCTGCGGCAGATATGAACTGCTCAAGTCGGCGGAACACCTCGTCCTTGTAACGCACTGCATCATCCGAGGGAACATAAAAGCTGAACATCCTGATATGCTTTGCACCGAGTGCATCAGCCAGTTCAAGCCCGTGCCTGAACTTGTCAAGATGAGCCGCAAAATCGTCGCAAATACCTATCTTTCCGTAAGGCGAGCCGAGCGACCACACAGCAAGACCTGCGTCGTCAAGCTGTCTGCGGACCTCTTTTGCTTTATCGAGGGAGATGTCCGAGATGTTTTCGCCATCTACGCCTCTTATTTCGAGAAAGTCTACACCGTTATCTTTCATAGCCTTTATCTGTTCGGAAATTCTGCCGTCAGCTTCGTCGGCAAATGCTGCCAGTCTGAAATTCATAAGTGATACCTCCGTTTCATTTACTGATTTTATTCTATCATGAATATTTTAATATTTCTATTGTCTTTTGGATACAATATATTGCAAATTCACGCAATGTGTGCTACAATACAGACAGAGGTGATATTATGCTCAACGAATACAGCTTCGGAGATATCTATATAAGGCATGCTGTCGATGATAGCCCTGATGGTAAGGATTTTACCATGCACATACACGACCGTTGCGAAATATACTTTTTCCTCTCGGGAGATGTGGAATATCTGGTGGAAGGTGCAAAATACCCTCTTAAAGAAAACAGTCTTATGATAATGCGTCCTGCGGAGGCTCATGCACCGAAAATAACAGGCAGCAGCACCTATGAACGCTATGCATTGAATTTCCCGCTTGATTTTGCAAATACCATCGACCCCGAAAGGCGGCTGACCAAAGCCTTTTCTGAACGTCAGCTTGGAAAAAACAGTATGTTCAGCTCCTCTGAAATGGATATGGTGTTAGTCAAAAAGCTGTTTTCCGAAATGTGCAGCGATAATGACGATTACGGCAAAAGGCTCACAATAAATACTCATCTTATAACACTGCTTGATATTATAAGCCGTGCATGGGGAGAAAAGGAAAAAACTAAACACAAGCAGCAAAGTAATTCTCAACGAATTGTGATGTATGTGAACGATCACCTTACGGAGGATATTTCTGTGCCGAAGCTGGCAGAGCATTTCTATCTCAGCACATCGCAGTTCAATCGTGTGTTCAGACAGGCTACAGGTGCTGCGCCATGGGACTACATAACAAAAAAGCGACTTACCGTCGCAAAGGAGCTGCTGAAAAACGGCATTTCCGCACAGGAAGCGGCTGAAAACTGCGGATTCAAGGATTATTCTGTGTTTTACAGGGCTTATATCAAACATTTCGGACATCCGCCAAAGCACAGCCGTACAAATCGCTGACAGCTTCGGACTGATATCCTGCCTATAACAGAAAAACAGCAGAGAAATCTCACTTTCTCCGCTGTTTTTTATATTTGCAGATGTTGGAGGAATATATCTGCCATGTTGTTATCTTTGTATTCTTCCGCTTCCGTCACCGTCTGCAAGCTTTTCTACTTCCGCAACAGTGACCATATTGTAATCTCCTTCAACGGAATGCTTCAGCGCAGATGCAGCCACCGCAAATTCCACTGCAGACTGGGTATCCTTGCCGTTCAGCAAAGAATATATCAGTCCGCCGCCAAACGAGTCGCCGCCGCCTACTCTGTCAACGATATGAAGATCGTACTTTTTTGAGAAGCAATACTCATCCTTGCTTACATTATAGAGCATAGCACTCCAGCCGTTGTCAGACGCAGAACGGCTCTCTCTCAGAGTTATCGCTACCATCTCAAAGCCGAAGCTTTCAGCAAGCTGCTTTGCCACAGATTTGTAACCATCACGGTCAATGACACCGCCGTATATATCCGTTGCATCCGCTTCAATACCGAACACATCCTTTGCGTCCTCTTCGTTTGCGATGCAGATATCAACATACTGACAAAGCTCTGTAATCACTTTCCGTGCGTGCTCTCTTGTCCAGAGCTTGCCTCTGTAATTAAGGTCGCAGGATATCTTTACGCCACGTTCCTTTGCTGCGATGCACGCCTGACGGCATATCTCAGCGACATTATCACCGAGTGCGGGTGTGATTCCTGTAAAATGGAACCAATCCGCACCGTCAAAGATATTGTTCCAGTCAAAATCCTCTGCCGAAGCCTTCTGGATTGCAGAGCCTGCACGGTCGTATATACATACCGAGCCACGCTGTGACGCACCCTTTTCGTTGAAGTAGATGCCCATGCGCTCACCGCCGTGGACTATAAGTGAGGTGTCAACACCATAACGTCTTAGGCTGTTTACCGCAGCCTGACCGATGGAATGTGCAGGGAGTTTTGTCACGAACGCTGCATCCATGCCGTAATTCGCCAGCGACACAGCGACATTCGCCTCACCGCCGCCAAAGGAAAACTGCACATGATCGCACTGGACGAAACGCTCGTAATTATAAGGCTGCAGTCGCAGCATAAGCTCACCGAATGTAATTATTCTTGACATGATATAGCTCCTCTCTGCTGTGTCAGCACTCGCCCCTTGCCGCTGAACGTGCTTCGGCACAGAGCTTTGTTATATTCTCGAAATTACCTGCCGCTATGTCATTTCTCGGGCATACCCAAGAGCCACCCACTGCATGGATAAACGGCATATCGGTATATTCCTTTATATTAGAAGTGTTTATGCCACCTGTCGGCATGAATTTCACGCCCGCAAAAAGCGCAGAAAGGTTCTTGATCGCATTCAGCCCTCCGTATATGTTGGCGGGGAAAAACTTGACGACCTTAAGCTCCTTGTTCACTGCTGCCATTACTTCAGTCGGAGTAACACAGCCGGGAGTAACGGGAATATCATGTTCGATGCACCAGTCAACGACCTCTGCATTGTAGCCGGGCGATACGATAAACTTTGCGCCCATCTCCACCGCCAGCTTACACTGACCGATATCAAGTATCGTTCCTGCACCTACCAGCATATCGGGACAGTCTTCCGCCACCTCTTTGATCGCCTGCGCCGCTGCGGATGTACGGAAAGTGATCTCCATAACATCCACACCGCCTGCTGCCAGTGCTTTTGCAGTGGGGACAGCGTCCTTAGCATCATCTATCACAACGACAGGAACAACGATGGCTCGTGCAAGTCTTTCAAGTACTGTCATCATTCTGAGCCTCCTGTATTATACGCCC
Source organism: Oscillospiraceae bacterium (assembly GCA_045544715.1). Lineage (GTDB taxonomy): Bacteria > Bacillota > Clostridia > Oscillospirales > Ruminococcaceae > CAG-115. Next base: position 4,573 of record JAZPZN010000006.1, read on the forward strand.
GAGTAAGCAGAGAAGCCTGCGTCAACGGGAAGTACCACACCTGTTATAGCGGAAGCGCTGCGGTCATCACAAAGGAACAGCGTTGCTCCGATAAGCTCAGATGCGTCTACATAACGATTTGTGGGAGTACCGTTGAGTATCTTTGCGGAACGTGCTGTAGGAGTTCCGTCATCATTGAACAGAAGCGCTCTGTTCTGTGCGGAAACAAGGAAGCCCGGAGCGATCGCATTGCATCTGATACCCGTGCCTGCAAAATGCGTTGCAAGCCACTGGGTAAAATTGGATACAGCCGCCTTTGCAGCGGAATATGCAGGTATCTTTGTCAGAGGAGTATATGCGTTCATCGAGGAGATGTTGAGGATACAGCCGCTCTTCTTTTCGGTCAGATCCTTTGCGAATACCTGTGTGGGAAGAAGTGTTCCCTGGAAATTCAGCTTGAACACAAGATCTACTCCGCCTGCTTCGAGATCAAAAAATGTCTTGCTGTTCGGCTGAGCTTCATGCTGATATTCGTTGGTCGTGGTCGCACTGGGATGATTTCCGCCTGCACCATTTACCAGTATATCGCATTTACCGAGATCACGGATGACCGACTGGTGTACCTGCTCCAGTGCTTCGGGGTCAAGAACATCTGCCTTATAGCCCTCGCACACATATCCATCTGCTTTAAGCTCATCTGCAAGCTTTTTTACAGCCTCCTCATTGAGGTCGAGAGCGGCTACCCTTGCGCCGCTCTGCGCAAAAGCCCTTGCCATAGCACCGCAGATAAGACCGCCTGCGCCTGTTACTACTACTACCTTACCTGTATAATCAATATTGATCGGAAGTTCCATCATTTTATATTACCTCATTTCAGTTTTTGTCAGAAAGTCTGTCAAGCATATCCCATACACCAAGCATATACATTATGCCAAGTGCACGATCATAAAGTCCGTATCCGGGGCGTACATTTCCCGGGCCCTCATCCCACAGATGACGTCCGTGGTCGGGGCGGATATATCCCTCATAGCCGCAGTCATGGTACGCTTTCAGGATGTTGAGTATTCCCGTATCTCCGTCGCAATCACGATGGCTCGCTTCGGAAAAATCGCCGTTTTCAAAGTGCTTTACATTGCGGATATGTGCAAAAGCGATGCGGTCGCAGTGCTTTCTGACTATATCTGCCACATTGTTGTTCGGGTCTGCACCAAGCGAGCCAGAGCAGAGCGTCAGACAATTACAGGGATGGTCTACCATTCTCAGAAAACGATCGATATTCTCTTCGTTTATCAGCAGACGGGGCAGCCCGAAGATATCCCATGGCGGATCATCCATATGGATAGCCATTTTTATATTGCATTCCTCGCAGGTAGGCATGATAGCCTCAAGGAAATACCTGAGATTCTCCCAGAGCTTTTCGTGATCCACGCCCTCGTAGTCCTTGAATAGCTGATCCAGAGCCGCCATTCTTTCAGGCTCCCAGCCCGGGAACGACATACCGTACTTCTCAGTAAAGCTGAGGATGTATTCCGCCATAGCATTATAATCATCCTGTATCATATTCTTTTCATAGTACAATGCAGTCGAGCCGTCACCAACGGGATGGAAAAGATCAGAGCGTGTCCAGTCAAAAATGGGCATGAAATTATAGCAGATGACCTTTACGCCGAACTTTGAAAGATTGCGGATACATTGCTTATAATTTTCTATGTACATATCTCTCGTGGGCTTTCCTATCTTTATATCGTCGTGCACATTTACTGATTCCACAACATCCATATTGAAGCCGTATTTGTCAAGCTGACGTTTTACCTCGGCTATCTCATCTATCTCCCACACCTCGCCCGGAAGCTTATGATGAAGTGCCCAGACTATGCTTGTAACTCCCGGTATCTGTTTTATATCACCCAGAGTGATATTGTCGTTGCCTTCGCCGTACCAGCGAAATCCCATCTGCATTGGCATATCCTTGTCCTCCTATGTTTTTCCTAATCAAAGGTTGAAGTAGCGTGCGGCATTGTCGTGACAGATGTCTGTTATCAGCTCACCAAGCTGCTCCATATCTGCAGGATATTCCCCGTTTTCTACCCATTCTCCGATAAGGCTGCACAGTATCCTGCGGAAATACTCATGACGAGTATAGCTTAAAAAGCTTCTGGAATCTGTAAGCATTCCTACAAAATTTCCGAGCAGGCTCAGGTTTGCAAGCGAGATAAGCTGCTCTCGCATACCCTGCAGATGATCGTTGAACCACCATGCGCTGCCATGCTGAAGCTTTCCTGCGATCTCTGTTCCCTGGAATGAACCGATAATAGAATCGAGGAATGCATTGTCAGTTCCGTCAAGGCTGTAAAGTATCGTTTTGGGAAGTGCATCCGCTGCATACAGCTTATCAAGCAGCTTTGCCAGCTTTTCACTTCCGTTCTGCGGCCCTATGCAGTCAAAGCCCGTATCGGGGCCGAGCTTCTGGAACATAGCCGTATTTGGATTCCTCAGACAGTTATAATGCAGCTGCATTACCCATCCCATGCGTTTATATTCGCCTGCACAGAACATAAGGAGCTCTGTTTTGAACGCCTCTGCCTCCGCCGTGCTTACGGTACCGCCATTGAGCGCTCTGTGCATCACCGTATCATTATCCTTTCTGGAAGCCTCAGAGAATATCATATGGTCAAGTCCGTGGTCGCTGACCTTGCAGCCCATAGATGCAAAAAATGCCATCCTCTTTGAAAGAGCCTTTTTCAGCGACGCCATATCATATATCTTCACACCCGAAACAGAAGAGAGCTTACCGATATATTCCTGCCAGCCGAATTTATCGATATTCAATGCCTTGTCTGGTCGGAAGGAAGGTGCTACCACGGTTTTGAAGGTGTCATCGGCGGCAAGTCTGCTGTGCCATTCGAGGTTATCGGTGGGGTCGTCAGTAGTTCCGATGAATTCGACAGCTGACTGCCGAATAAGCCCACGGACGCTCATATTGTCCTCTTTCAGCTTTTCACAGGTGAGCTGCCATACCTCCTCGGCTGTTCTGCCGTTGAGGATGCCGTTGTAGCCGAAATATTTCTTCAGCTCCAGATGACACCAGTGATACATCGGATTGCCTATTGCCTTCGGGAGTACCTCGGCAAACTTCTGGAACTTTTCACGATCCGATGCAGCACCCGTGATATAATACTCATCCACACCATTGGAGCGCATGATACGCCACTTGTAGTGATCGCCCGAAAGCCATGCGTCAGTCAGGTTCTCAAAGCGCTTATCCTCATAGATCTCTTTTGGACTGACATGGCAGTGATAATCGATTATTGCGCATTTTGCTGCGTATTCATGATACAGTAAGCGAGCCGTTTCAGTGGACAGGAGAAAATCATTATCCATAAAAGCTTTCATACCAAATACTCCTTTAGCATCTTTTGTGCTTTCAGTATATCACAAAATATTGGCAATGTTAATTGTGAATTTTGCTTGTGTTATTGCAAATATTGTGGTATAATCAATATATACCAGATATGAAGAGGAGGGTGCAATATGCGTCAGAGGATACAGCGTTTCGATCAGCGCCAGGAAATGAAAACATCCAGCTATGAGGTCTTCCACTATAACGAACCTATGTTTAATGAGGTAGAAGTACACAACCACGATTTTTATGAGATCTTCTTTCTTCTGGGCGGCAACATTTCTTACTGGATGGAGGGCGAGGTGTTTCATCCCTGCCACGGGGATATCATGCTCATTGACCCAATGCTGCTGCACCGCCCCATAATCCCTCCCGATGAGCCGTCCTACGAAAGAATAGTAATGTGGATACATAAGAAATATCTTGACAGCTTTTCGGTGGGAGATATGCGGTTATCCGCCTGCTTTGACAACAAATCCACCTGCCTTATCCATCTCAATTCCTCGCAGCGTGTGGAGCTTACCGAAAAATTCAGCGAGCTTGTACGGGAACACTACTCCACGGATTACGGCGCTTCTATATATGCCGACGGACTGTTCATGCAGATCATGGTGGAGATAAACAGGCTCGGCATGAGATCCACAGAACCGCTTCGTTCGGAAAAAGCATCGCCGTTGATCTCAAAAGTGGTAGAGTATATCGGTGAACATTATGAGGAAGAGCTTTCTCTTGATATGCTTGCCGAAAAATTCTTTGTGAGCAAATATCATCTGTCTCATGAATTCAGCGACAATGTCGGTACAAGCGTATACAGATACATAATGCTCAAACGACTGAGCGCAGCAAAGCGTATGCTGATGAATGATGCCGCTCCGGGAGAGGTGTGTGTCAGATGCGGCTTCAGGGATTACACAAGCTTCTTCCGTGCGTTCAAGGCGGAATACGGAATAAGCCCCAGAGATTATGCGTCCCGACTATAAATAAAAAAAGACTCTGTAAAGCGATCTACAGAGTCTTTTTCATATATTTCAAGATACGTTTATATCTCCATATAGTTTCCGCAGTGAGTAAGGGTAAGCAGCTCAAGCTCCTCGGCAGTAAGAATTAACTCCTCCCCGAAAAGAGTGCGTGCGGTCTTTGGAATGACCACTTCCATCGGCGTCCCCTTGTGCAGGTCGAACCAGTTATCCGAATAATCAAGAATGTACTTCTCATGATTTATGCACAGCGACTTTACAAAGCCATTCGTTTCAAGCGAGAGGACAAAGCCGTATGTCTGCGATAGCAGACAAGGGATATGTTTCAATAATAACACGCACGAATGGAAAAGTAAAACGCATTTTACACTTTCTCTGTGACAAAATGATCTCTTATATTTAGATCGTACTTCTTAATGCATGACTGTATCGACCCGGTTTTTGGCTTTTTTCTGTAAACAAATTGGAATATCTATTCTTATTTACAGCTCTTCTTTATTATTTCCAATCCCTTTTCCATTGCTATATCACGCCTTGACACGAAATCTTCAGCAGTCGAGGCTATTCTCACATCAGGAGCAAATCCTTTATTGTAGATATCCTCACCATTCTGAGCAATACATCTGCGCGTACATATGCGGAAAGAGCCGCCGCTTTCCAGCTGTTCAAACAAAGGCTGTCCGCTGGTTCCCGCAGTGTTGGTGCCTACAAACACTGCATCGGTATACATCTTCATCACATCAATGAAATCCTCTGCCGCAGATACTGTATACTCGTTCATCAGAACTACTATCGGACCGTTAAGTTTACCCGGAGCGTTATCAGAAACTACATCGCCATTTTCTTTTACATAAAACATATTTCTGCCCATCCTGCAGGTCTTTATGCTTTCCTCGTCATCGGCATATTTTTCCTGCAGCTCCTCAAGCGAGAGGTCCTTGAGATCTTCTCTGAATACCAACAATGCTTTATATGTAGGCTCATAATGCTGTGTTTCCGCTATGCAGCTTTTAAATTCTCCCTTGATAAACAAAGATGCGATCTTATCGGCATTTGCGCTGTTGCCGCCGATGTTTCCTCTGACATCTATGATATAGCCTGTAGATTTGCTAAGCTCGTCAAAATCCTCATAGATCTTTTCGCACATAGAATGATCTTCAAATGAAGTCATCCTTATTACAGCTATATTATCGGCTGTTATACAGACCTTATGTACATCTGAGCTGCTGATGAGCCTTTGAGTATTATCCTGCTCAGCTGAGAAATCCGTTATACTCCACGCCATTTTTGAAGGGTCATCTCTTTCAAGGCGGATGTCGGACTGTATTCCGTCTTTTTCGAATGTGAAAACAGCACCGCTTCCGCGTTTTCCGAACATAAGCCCGTTCATAGCCGCTAAGCCACACGCTGCTTCATTACCATGCCATATATACGGATAACAATACTCTCTGATATAGTCATCTGCGTTGATCCCGTCCACCTTTTTCAAGACGCTGTACAACGGGACACTCTCCTTCAGATCCTCTGTGACATTAAGTACAGTAATTTCATTGTCAAATTTCCAAAGCTGCACAGGAAGCATAGAAAAATACTCGGGATCCTGTATAAGCTCCATTGGCATATTGACCCCTGTGTGTCCGTCACCAAGAAGTGCAACAAGACGGCTCAGCTCCATGTAATAATCATACAGATTATTAGTTTCTAGAACTCTCGTGAGCGCCTTTCTGTACTCCTCGTCCCAGTCGATATCGATCTTATCCCAGAACGCAAAGTTATATGCTGCCTCTTTCCATATTTTTGAAACCTCGTATATTTTGAGCATATCTGTAATATTTTTCATATATCGTTCTCCTTATTACGAAACGGTTTGATGCCAACGGTTTTCAAATTATTATATATATTGAACTCATTATACCACACCACACAACAGAAAACAATACCGCATCCGTTATAATGGGGGGAGGCTTTAATACAGGTGATTGGTGATCTGGGGTTTATCAATACCTTTATTCCACAATATAACGAGCCAGTTCAAGAGCTATATCGAAATGCTCTGAATCATGCTGTGTATGTTTAACTTGATTTTTCTTCATTCGTTCATCCCACTTTGGTGCATCTAACAAATCGCCACAAGTAAAAAAGAAGTAGGAATTAAGTTTTCTATAATCACACATTGCTTGAACAGATGCACATTCCATTTCGACAGAAATGCAACCGTCTGCTTTGCGCTTTTCAAAATTTGCCCTGGTTTCTCTATGCACTGCGTCTGTTGTCCAGGTTTTTCCCGTGACATAAGGCAAGCCTGCTGTTTCCATGAACTCAGCTACCACACCAGCATTTTTGATTTCAATATAGTCCGAAGCGGGTGCATAATGATACGAGGTGCCTTCGTCGCGATAAGCCTCAGTGGGCACCATAATCTTTCCGCGTGCAATCTCTTTATTCAAGCATCCAGAGCCGCCAAAAACAACATATTTATCCGTATTGATAATCGACATGGTGTCTTCTATATCTGCCACGCATGCAGGCGCTCCGACATAAGACATATATACAGCAAAATATCTGTTCTCGTACTCAAATCCATAAATCGGATTCGCACCATTAGAAGAGAATAGATCTCCGATTTTTTTGCACTCATAATTTTCTAAAACATATTTTAAAATCACATGAGAAAAAGTGAGAATACAAGCATCCACCTTAATCGCATTATCGTTGCGAGTAACCTTAATGATCTCTTCTGATAAATTCTCAAAAGTATCTGTTATCATAGCATATATCTCCAAATCAATAAATTATAATTTTTGCTTTTACCAAACATACAAAATATGGTTATGTATATTAAAATCAATTATACCACAACCATCCCCCAAAAGCAACACAGCCGCATTCGGCAAATCCATTTGCAACTTTCTGTGATAAATCGGAATTGATCCTCTTTGTTCAGATAAGGACTTATTCCTGCATAAACATACGCACTTCAAAAAGCAATATGATAACAAATATAATTTCGGCAATCAGCATTGTGACAGCAACTGAATACGCCCCTGAAATGCACCCGACTATGAGAGAAATTATCGGTATTGTTATCGAGAAAATACGATAGCTTAACGACTTATATAGCCACGAGTAAAGAGCAAAAGAGGTGCATTACGCACCTCTTTTCTGCTTATCAGATGTTCAGACTCAACATTTCTATTGCGATCCTCTCTCCGAACTTGAATGCATATACGAATATCTCACGCTCGTTTATGTCCGTAAGCTCGGCGTGGCAGTCTCCGTATTTTTCAAGTATCTCCTTTTGCTCGCCAGTGAGTGTCGATTGCAGGCTATCATAGTGGTCAGAAATATACCCCATCAGCTTCTTCAATTCTTTAGTTGTATCACGACATTCGGTGTTCGGACAAACATTGCCGTACCATAGTTCTTCAAGTATGCTATTCATAAATTCACCTCCCCGTGCCTAAATCTCCACCCCATTCTTAAACCGAAACCTCATCTCCCCGTCAGCGAACACAGTAACACGCTCCACTGACCAGTTCCAAAGGCTGTCATCAAAGGAAAGCTCCAGCAAGTCAAGCTCCGATAGCCTGAACAGAAACTCGCCCAGAACATCAGCCTTGCATAGCCTTTCCTCTCGCTGTCTGCGGAGTTCAGTATATTGGTTTTGCAGTTCCTCGTGCTTATCGGTGAGTTTATTGTAATATTCGGTGTAGTCGCTTTGCTCTATTGCTGTCACGGAGTTCTCTGATATGCAGTTTCGTATCAAGCAGGAAAGAAGGTCAAGTTCAACGGAGATATCATTCAGCTCTGTATCTATCTCGGAGCAATCGGTCAGCTCGTTTAAGATAAGCCTGCCGTTGTCGAGTAAGGTTTCTCTGTCAGCGAGAAGTTCGCTCAAAGCAGATATAAAGCGTTCTTTAATGTCATCTTCGTAAAGGTGCAGAGTTCTGCATTTACACTCGCCCTTAAATTTGCCGTTGCATTGCCATATCGTGCGTCTGTACTTGCTGTTGGAGTGCCATACCTTCGAGCCGTAAAACTCCCCGCAGTCGCCGCAGACGAGCTTTGCCGAAAAAGGACTGCCACAGTTGGTGCGTTTCTCGGAATTCCTGCGGCGAGCAATCTCCAACTGCACTCGCTCCCACTCGTCAGGCGGTATGATGGGCGGGTGACTATGCTCAACATAATACTGCGGAACTTCACCCTCATTGGGTTTCATCTTTTTCTGCAAAAAATCTATCGTGAATTTCTTTTGCAGCAGTGCCGAGCCTTTGTATTTCTCGTTAGCGAGTATACTGTCAATGGTCTGTCGCTGCCACTTGCTCTTGCCCGAAGGAGTAGGTACTCCATTGTCTGTAAGTCGCTTGGCTATTGCATTGGTGGACATTCCCTCGGTGAATATACGATAGATATCCCGAACTACTTCAGCCTCCTCGGGAACTATCTCGGGCAAACCGTCTGCACCCTTGTGGTAACCAAGGAACTGTCCGTAGGGAATACTCACCTTGCCATCAGCAAACCTTTTACGCTGTCCCCATGTCACATTCTCGGAGATTGAACGGCTCTCTTCCTGCGCTAGTGAGGACATAATCGTAATCAGCAACTCGCCCTTGCTGTCGAGAGTGTAGATGTTCTCCTTTTGGAAATATACCTCAACTCCACGCTCTTTCAGCTTGCGGACAGTAGTAAGACTGTCCACAGTGTTTCTCGCAAAACGGCTGACAGACTTTGTGACTATCAAATCGATTTTACCATCAAGAGCGTCTGCAATCATTCTGTTAAAACCTTCACGCTTTTGGGTATTGAGGGCTGTTATGCCCTCGTCCGTATGTACCATCACAAACTCCCATTCGGGGTTTGAATGTATGTAATTCGTGTAGTAGTCTACCTGCGCTTCGTAGCTTGTGAGCTGTTCCTCGCTGTCTGTAGAAACACGGGCATAGCCTGCGACCTTGCGTTTTGTAGGCTCGGCTTTAGATGTTCCCGTGTGCATATTCCTTGTCGCAGGAATCACTGTAACTACCTTTTGCATACCTTCACTCCCTTTTCAGTTGCTTTACACACTTTGTACCATCCTTGAATGTGATTTCAAGGACGTTGTTTTTGCAGGCTGTGACACATTCTATCTTATCCAACTCGCCCAAAGTCACAAGTAATATATCTTCTGGAATATAACCTGCGTCACACGCCGCCTTGCCTTGTGTATTGTAGGTGCTGCATGCCCATGCTATGCCTTGAGGTGTAGTCTTTCGTCTGTAATTTTTGCCACAGTTTTCGCAGCGGATAAGCCCTGTTAATGGGTAGGTCGATCTACGCTTACACCGTGCATATTGCTTTTCTCTGCATTTGATCTCATCCTGTACCGCTTGATACTGTTCCATAATGATTATCAAGCAACACGATATCTGAATGTATTAGGCGGTACGATGATACTTGACTATTTTTCACAAGATGAGATCAAAGACAGAGTGTTGAACCATTTAAAAGCGATAAATGACAAATAATAATTGTATCAAATACCGCGATCTGTGCCAAATAAAAGGCTTTGTTGTGCATATTTTTTATGGGTAAAACAGGAAGAAAAAACAAAAAGTACTCGTCAGAATTCAAAATAAATGTTATAATGGATATGCGAGAAAACCATCTAAGCTATCACGAAACCGTTAGGAAATATGAATTGGGCAATGATCAGACTGGTGGAGCAAGATTAATGGTGCAAAGGTGGGAACGCATATTCTTGGAAGAAGGAGCCGAAGGCCTGATGAAAGAAAGGCGAGGCAGAGCAACCCCCACAAGTGGAGCAAAACGAGGCAGACCACCGAAACTGGATAAAAAGGTTGAGGAAGATCTGATTGCAGAAAACCAGCGCTTACGAATGGAAATAGAATACCTAAAAAACTGAGTGCCTTAGTTCTTGCGGAAAAGCGAAAGAACGGCAAAAAGCAGAAATAATCTCTGAATTAAGGCAAAGATATCCGCTAAAAGACCTGCTGCAATTATCGGGAATGGCTCGCAGCACATTCTATTACTATCTGAAACACCCAATTAGGGACAAATACGAATGTGAAAAGCAAGAGATAGTCGATATATTCAACGCCAACAAAGGTAGATATGGATACAGAAGAGTACTGATGATAATGCGTAATAAGGGTTATGTAATTAATCACAAAACCGTCTTAAAGCTGATGAAGCTGCTTGGTCTGAAAGGCAAGCAGCGCAAAAACGATAAGTATCATTCATACAAGGGTAAAGTCGGTAAGATTGCAGATAATTTGTTAAAGAGAGATTTCAAGGCAGAAAAGCCTTTTGAGAAGCTAACGACAGATGTAACGCAATTCAAGGTCGGCGATACAAAAGTTTATCTATCTCCAGTTATGGATCTGTACAACAGAGAAATTGTGTCATATTCGGTATCGTTAAGTCCTAATCTGGAACAGATAAGGGAAATGCTCAATGGCTTGTTTAACAAGTTGCCTGATGATGCTACACCAGTGTTCCATTCGGATCAAGGCTGGCAGTACCAACACGCTGAATACCAACGTTTATTAGCAGAACATAATATAACACAAAGTATGTCCAGAAAAGGAAACTGTATGGATAACGGTGCTATGGAAAACTTCTTCGGCAGGCTTAAAGTCGAAATGTTCTACAGCGAGAAATTTGAAAGCCTTGAAGCTTTCATTCACGAACTGAATGAATACATCTATTATTACAATAACGAAAGGATTTCTTCTAAACTAAAAATGAGCCCAGTGCAATACCGAACTCATTTTCATATTATTTAATTTTTTGTCTAATCTTTGGGGTTCACTTCAGAAACAGAGCCTTTTATTTTTTCCCGTTTGCTCACGAGCATCTAAAGACATCTAAAGGATTTTCGGGTTATTTTGTCTTAAAAACGAGAAATTTAACCAATACTGATACCGTAGTTGATACGCTCAGCTACGGTATTTTGTTTTTTTGACAGCCTTGATCATATTTTGACTTTACGCTTGACTGACTCCTCGTAAAATGCTATACTTTAAAAGTACATGACAACAGAAAGGGGAGATACTATGCTTCGTATCGCTGTGTGCGATGATGAAAAAACTATGGTACAAAGCAATACCGCCACGCTTGAAGCAGCACTCAAAGAGCTTGGTATAACGGGCGAAATAACGACCTACACTAACAGCAGCAATCTGCTTTATGATATAACGGAGGACGGTTTTCATTATGATCTGCTGTTGTCAGATATCGAAATGCCTGAGCTTTCTGGCATGGAGCTTGCAGAAAAGATAAAGCAATTTCTGCCCGATATACGCATTATTTTCATTACTTCGCATATCGAATATGCCATAGACGCTTTCGAGCTGTCTATCTTCAGATATGTGCCGAAATCTGACATTGCAAAACGCTTGCCCACTGCAATAAAGGACGCTGTTTCGCTTATAAATCTTGAAGCTGATAAAAGCTATACGATACAGGTAAAAGGCAGATTTGAAAAAATACCGTTCAGGGATATCCTGTATATCGAGCGTGACGGTAAAAATGCCGCTATCAATACAGCCGATGGAGTATCAAAGGTCCGCAAGAGCCTGCAGGCTGTTTTTGACGAGCTTGATTCGGAAGAATTTATATTCATCGACAGAGGATATATCGTAAATCTTATCCACATCATGCAGATAAAGAACAGCACAGCCGTGCTGAAAAACGGAACAGTGCTTCCTATAAGCCGCTCGCATCTTCAGACGGTAAAGGAGCAGATAAATAATTACTGGGGGAATGTGATATGACTATTATTTCAGAAGCCCTCGCCTCTTTTATCCGAATAATTCTGTGCTTGTTCTTTATAACACGAGAAAAGCCGAATATTAAAGCTCTGTTGATATCTGTGGCAGGTGCGGCGGTATCGTGTGTTGCACTGCTTTTTACGGATATGCCGCTTCTATATATTCCTCTGTGCGAGGTAGTCGCAGCATTGCCGTGCCTTGAATTTTGCTGCGGCACGGACAGAAGAAAAGCTCTGTTCTTCTGCATTATGTATGAGATAGGAATATCTCTGTGGACGTTTATTTTTGGAAAAGCGCTCTCAAGTCTTTTCGGCATAAGCGAGTTTTCGGTCAGAACTGCACTGTGGGGACAGCTTCCTTTATGGATAGTAAACATCGCACTTGTAGTTGCTGCTGTGCTGATGTACAAGGGCAGGGAAATTACTGTCAGAGCCGCTTCCTTTGCGGTGGTATTGGGAATGTTCGGAGTAGTGTTTTTCTCGGAAGATACAGCTTCGGACGATATGACCTTTACATATCTTATCCTCTCGGTCATTCTTCTTGCAGGAATAATGGTGCACAGGCTGAGCAGGCAGTACGAAACCGAAAAAGAGCTTGCCGAGCTTAAAGAAAGGCAAGCTGAACTTCTGGAAAGAGATTATAACGTTCTGAACAAAGCATATTCAGAGAACGCAAAGACCTTTCATGATATGCACAACCATATAGGCGCGGTACGCAGTCTGCTGACTGCCGAAAAATACGACAAGGCTATCGAATACCTTGACGACCTGCAGAAGCCTGTAAGCGGCATGACCACTGCCGTTTGGACAGGCGATGAAACAGCCGATTATCTTATAAACAGCAGGATAGCCGCAGCACAGAACGAAAACATCAGTTTTGAAACACAGATAGAATTCCCTAAGGGTACGAATATAGGCGGCGCCGACCTGTGTGCGGTGCTGGGCAATCTTCTGGACAATGCCTTTGACGCTGTAAGAAAGGACAGCACATCTGAAAGCCGCAGTATAAAGCTTACTATACGCAGGATAAACTGTATGCTCGTCATAAAAGTGACTAATACCTTCAGCGGCGAGCTTAGAGCGACTGACGGAAAGCTCAGGACTACAAAGACCGAAAAAGGACTTCATGGCTGGGGCATAGAAAGCGCAAGAACCGCCGCCGAAAAATACAGCGGAACTGTACAGACTACCGCAGAAAACGGTGTTTTTACAGCAGTCGCAACTATGTCGTTTGAAAAAGACTGACAATTCACGGACAAAAAACTGCCGTTTGCGGACATTTCCGCAGACGGCTTATTTTTATGTTATCATGTAATCACAACAGAAACACACAAACGGAGGAAATGTTATGAGACACATCTACACAAGAATTATTATAGGAATCATCTGGATCATCGTTGGTGGTTATTGCTTTTTTACTGCAAATCATGCAATGGCAGCGGTTGGAATGATAGTCGGTGCGATCTACTTAGGCTCTGCATACAGCATGAGAAAAAAGGAAAAGGGCAATAAGTAATGAGCGAAAACATCTTACAGATAAACGGGCTTAACGGCTGGTACAAAAAAGGAAACAACATTCTGTCGGAGCTTTCCTTTGAGCTTCAAAAAAACGAGATAGTCGGTCTTATCGGACTCAACGGTGCAGGAAAAACAACGCTGATAAAGATACTTTCGGGACTGCTTGACAGCTATAACGATGACATCATCTGCTTTGACGGAAATCCGATAACATTCCGTGACAGCAGGTTCAAGACAATGCGATATACCGTTTTTTCGGAGGACAGCTCCTTCGGTTATTTCACCTTCAGAGAATATCTGTCCTATGTGTTTTCGGCATACGGAAAAAAGCTCCCCGATGTTTCGGAGCTTGTAAAGGGCTTTCACTTCAGAGAGTATGAGAATAAGCTCCTTAAAGACCTGTCAATGGGCAACAGGCGCAAGGTAAATCTGATAACAGCCTTTGCGCTGAAAGCTCCGCTCCTGTTTCTTGACGAGCCTGTAAACGGTCTGGATTTTCAGAGCACGGAGTTCTTGTACAGCCTTATCTCGGGCTACAAGGAGCACGGAACACTGCTGTTTTCGTCCCACATACTCGAAAGCATCACACTCACATCGGACAGGGTGATGGTGCTTGAAAACGGCAGTATATCACGCATATTTACAGGCGGAGAGATAACCGCTGACAGCGTAAGAAAGGTTTTAAAGCTTGACAATGTTATTTAATGTATTCAGAAGAAAGCTTTTCGGCAACGGCTTTGAAAAGATATTAAAATATATAGTTATTTGCACGGCTGTTTTCTTCGGACTGTATATGGCGGAGATCAGAATAACCATCGCTCCGTTTATAAAATACCTGATGTCGGGTACTTTTACCGCAGGTATCATGTGGCACGCGCTGTCCTCTGACAATTCCGCAGAGCTTAGTGGCATAGCCGCACTTCCTTTCAGAAAGCACGACTTTACCTTTTCGTACATTTGCGCTTACGGACTTTACACAGTCATCACAAAATCCGCACCGCTGATGGCTGTGATGTTCGCAGTATCCGTCCCCGATATCACAGAGATCATCGGCTCTGTGATATGTATGCTGGGCGGCGTTTTTGTAACTTCTGCTGTATTCGCCATGAAAAAGCACCGTATCGTCGGTTTGGCATGGGCGACAGTTTCGGTTGCGGCTGTATTTTCGGAATATGCTGTTGTTCTTCTTTCAGCAGACCTTATCATTGCGATCATCGTACTTCTGACCGCAGATCCTTATAGTTTCATCAACAGCTTTTCGGCAACAGCTATTTTAAAAAGCTCCCAAAAGCACAGCGTATGGAAATATCTTTTCCGCTATATGACAGCGCGTAAGAATTACCTCATCAACACCGCCGCAATGTGGGCCGTAGCAATAGTTTTCCCGTTTTTGCTGAGAGAAAGCGGCGCAGATGCGTTTCTTCCCATTGGCTTTGCCGTGCTTTCGATCAATACGCCTTTGTGCGTGCTTATTTCCGCAGACAGCTCACTCAGAGAAGCTGTGCATTTTCTTCCCTCTGCAAAACGGATGTTCTGCCTGCCTTATTTTTCTTTCATAGTGTTAAATAATGTCATCGCCTATACATTTTATCTCGCAAGTTTTGGACTACAGACAGGCGGTATTGAGTTGAGAAACATTGTGCTGGCAGTAGTATTTGCTTTGCTCGGTGCTTTTGGCTCGGTCATTATGGAAATGAGATTTCCGCTTACAGAATGGAAGACAGAGAGCGACCTGTGGCATCACCCCAGAAAGTATATCGTTCCTGCAATACTCATGCTTCTTGCAGGAGTGGTGTGCGTGGTGTGATATCCGCAGGCTCACAAAAGGTTGAATTGTATCAAATACCGCAATCTTTGCCAAGCAAAAGGCTTTATTGTGCGAAACAGAGCCTTTTATTCTTTCCGTTTGCTCACGAGCATCTAAAGACAGCTAAAGGATTTTCGGGTTATTTTGTCTTAAAAACGGGAATTTTTACCTATTTGGACGCTTACAAGTTAGGCGTCCATTCTTTTTTGGCTGATTTCCAGATCATATTCATTCTCAAATATGGGGGCAATAAAAGCGCCTTGCAGATCTGCTGCTAACAAATGCTTTCTATCTTTGGATATATGCAGATAAATATTGCTGGTCGTTTCAATGTCAGCGTGTCGTAGCCAAGCCTTGACCGCTTCCAGATCCCAACCCTTATCAAAAAGTATGCTCGCTGTGCTGTGACGCAGGTCGTGAAAACGCATATGTTTAAATCCGTTTCTCTTAAGGACTTTTTGAAATGACTTTGTAACGTAATCGGGGCGCATCGTTCTGCCGTCTTGCCAACAAAAAACGTAATCGCTGATTTTGCCTTGCTCATTGTAACGTTGCAAAAGTGCTGTTTTCAGTTCGGGAAGAAGTTCATAG
>JAZPZN010000007.1:0-21391 GCA_045544715.1 Oscillospiraceae bacterium
AGCACTTGTGCTAATGTCGCCATACATAACCACCTCACTGACTACTGACTTTTTCTTACAAGAAGAATAGTTGTATCTAATCAGCGTTGTGGTTATCTTATAGACTTTTTATGTTATCAACCATTTGATGTGACAGAGCCAATATTATTAATAGTTTTGTTACACTCATTCTTTAATTCAATGAATAGTTTTCAAGGCGTGGCGATGGGATATGTATGCTCGTGTTGCCACAGCAACTTTACACTTGTTTGGTAATATTCACAGATTTCAAGCTGCATTTGCAGGAAAAAATCATTAATACCTTTGATATTTTTGCATTCTTTAAGAACCCTACCTGAATCTGCAAATCCGCAGCATTGTATATACATATATCCCAATTGAATTTTCCATAATAATAAAGTATCACGGTTAGTATACCTTGAATTGGTGGATATAAACGCTTCAAATCGTCGTGCTATTTCAAAATAACTCATACTACTGTTTGGTGAACCGCACCAGAAATCAGTTACATAAGTAATAAACGCTGCTTTCATTAGTGTATCTCTTAAAATGTTGAGATTGTTGAACATGGTCAGCCGTTGCGTTTGTTCTTCGTTTGTGCAGCATTTCAGATATGTCTTATAAATATCCGTTTCTTCAATAGTCTTGCACTTTATCTGTTTTTGGATGAAATCAAGGAATGTATCAGAATCAATCAGCCTAGGAGTTTCGTTTACAGTATCGAAAGAGCGATATTTATATATTGTGTTTTGAAATATGTATAAAGAATGATTTAACTCGTAGTAACAGAACTCATTTATTTTGTTATTAGCTGTTTTTAAACATGAAACTAATGCCTCATGAACGGAGATAAATTCAACATCATTGAGAGTATGATAGGCAATCGGTGGGGTGGGATCGTTAGTTGTAAACAGTTTTTGGTAAGCCTCTTTAGAATCAGCCTTTAATCTGAAATAGTTCTGATGTTCTTTTAATGCTTTTATTATAGTATCATCTTCAGGGGCATATACTTGTAAATGCTGATATAACTCAGGAACAAATTCAAATTTGTTTGCTGTTGTCCTGTATATTTCATACGCCTTGTTAATTGCATTGTTGTGACACAGCCACAAACAAATTTTACTTTTGCATCTTTCCCATCCCTGGGATGTGCCTTTCATTTTCATTGCTATACTATGTACAATCGGATAAAGATATGAGGTTCCGTATCTGAAGATCTGAGTTACAAACGCATCAATGTTTACTATTTCAGTGGTGTATTTTTCTGCGGATGGTTGATATTTTTGGTATAGCACATCAGATAGCAAAGGATGTATACCGTATTCATAATAATCCTTTTCTTTTGAATATTCGCAATTTATCCAGCCTAAATCGGTCAGCCGATCCAGGTGATCTTGAGCATCTTCACCCATCCATTCCATAATGATATCGTTATTTATTACGCTGTCGTTGGGAAAGGTTGTAAATAGGCAAAGGAGATTGGCTAATTCTTCAGGAATACCTTCAATAGAATACAGCTTTTCTAACTTCTGCCGTATTGTTTCAATTTTTTGATCGTTTGATATATTTGAAAATAGCTGTCTGTTACCATAGTCTCTGTCGTCTTTAATTAAATTGCTGAAATAATCTAACGGGTCATCAGTTCTTCTGTCGAGCTGCTTGCCAACAAGTTCCGCTAAAAAGGTATTGTAGTATAAGGCATTCATAATATCATCAGCGTTATCTTCAATTGTTTGTATAATATGCTTTCGCTTTGATATTTGATATTTAATGATTCCTAACAACTGTTCTTTGGTAAGTTCTTTGACCTCAATACCGTTTTCAAAATACGTATATTCAGGATTTAAGTGAGAAGTAAAAATAAAGTGGCAGTTATAGTCTTTCACCATATTATCAATATCTAATTTCTCACTATCTGAAGGAATATCATTCATGCCATCAATTAGTATAATAGCGCGTTTGCCTATTTCATTGATGGCTTGTTTTTTTATTTCCAGTAGTTTTGTTGGATCATTATATTTATAATCACAATCACAATGAATATTTCTTATGGATTCTGTCAGATTTGTATCAAATGTAGTAAACAACACCAAATCATAATCGTCCTTATGCACTGCAATATAATGCTTTGCAAGCTGTGTTTTACCAAGGCCATCCATACCATGCAGAAAGGCATATCTATGTTCGTTGAGACTCGATTCGATCCTATTCATTTCCTTGTCGCGTCCGGTGAACCAATCATATATTTTGAATTGCATACTTCGGAAAATATTACAAGTCTCTGTCTTATTAAAATAAGTATCTAAACCGCAATTCACCATTTTTACTAGAAATGCTATTTGCTTATCTTTATCGTCATTTTGAGTTGCCAATTTGGAATCATCAACCAAAATACTGTTGTTAGGCTTCCTTAATTCTTTATTACATTCATCTACAATAGCCTTTATTTCCGATAATAAAAAGTATTCATTAAGGATAGATCTGTAATTTCCCAATAACTGTTTTCTGTTATCAGCATTAGCTAGGGCGTTGTATATTGTCTTGCTAAAGGAATTCATATACTTACTAATTGTGCCTTTTTTAGTATCGTTAAAATTTAATATACCCTTAAAAAGTTTGTTGAAAATCTCGGGTTGAGATGCATTGTACTTTTCTTCATCGAAATTATATACTTCGCTTTTTTCGAATTCTTTATCAAAATATCTACTATATGGCTTTCTGTTTTTTAATTGGTCAAACATTAACACCAAGATCGTTTCGAAAAACGGTTTAGAAATCGGTTTCATATAAACTCTCCTCAAAAAATGAAATGATAATATAATTTTACATATCAATGTACATTTGGAAACTATGGAAACTACACACGCAGACAATCTATCAAAAAACTGATATAATTTTCTTGTCGACAAAAACAACTAATAAAAGAGGCCACTTTAAATTAAAATCACTATATATTGGAGGCTTACGATGACAGATAATGCAACAAATCGCACCAACCCGTTCATCTTTGATGAACCAATTCCCACATCAGGAGATGTGAACAAAAATGCTCCAGCAAGACCAAATACACAGGCCGTAGCCAATACTGATTGTCCTGTGCTACAGCAGGATTTTGGTTTTGCAGTGCCACCGGTGATGGGTACTCAGATTCGGCAAAATATCAGCAATGCAGTTGGAGATGACGATATTTCAACAACGATATTTGCCGATTACCCAAAGAATTGTCTGCGCGAACGGACAAACAATAATAGTTTTAGCTACTCCACTATGCAGACCCACGACAACCTATCCTTCTTCGCATCAAATGCCGTTGACAATCAGCATACCGAATCGCATTCTTCTACGAGAACACTAACAAATGGTATTGCGGAGGTTGTGGGTGCGGTATTGCAAAAGGAAAACGCATCCGATGAAGGCGAATTTCTGGTCAAGCTTAAGATCATTGACGTTCAGCGTAATGAAAAACACATTGAAATCCCTGTTGATGTGCTGAAACACGATACCAAAGCACTGAAAGAGATACTCATAGATAACGGCGTGATCTTAAAATCACAAGGCTGTATTGGCAAGATACAGGGTTTCCTGCTTGAGAGCCTTGCAAAGTTCAATGAGAACTATGAAGTCAGGTACAACGGCTATTATACCGATAACGGCAATATCCGCCACATCGCAGAGGACGATATTCTAAGAAATGCGGCTGATTCCAGCGAAATACTTGAGATATTCAGGCTGACCGACGCACAGAATCAGCCCGCACCATTCATGAATATGATGCTGCTTGGGATAGGCTGCATTGCGTCTGTCAGATCGCTTCTGACACAGCAGGGGTATACTCAGTTCCCGCTTGTTGTACTGTCATCTTCAAATGCTGAGAAAGCTATAATTGAGCTAATCCGAATTTTTTGCGACAACAATAAGCCAATCAGACTGAGAAAGGGATTCGAAGATGAATTAAAGGTGAATTATACAAATAATCCGCTGTTAACAATACCGGATAATAGCAACTCACCTTATATGAACAAGAAGCTTATTTCAAGGATGCTTGATTTTACCTCAGAATATGCAGGCGGAGATAGGAGCGTAAATACATTTCCGCTGCTTGTTATGTCCGATCCGACGATTGTAAGCGAAAGCATACCCGAGGAACACTTCGTTGTTTTTCCGTATGTAATGACAGGCATTGATAACAGGGCACTGAAAGTGTTCAACTGGTTCAGGGCAATGTGCATTAAAAATCCAAGATTCCTGGCATCAGTGATTGAAAACGCAAAGAGCTACAAGGAGAATCATCTTGAACCGAACGGCTGTCCCGATCATCTGCAGGATCTGCTTTCAATGATGCTGGCAATAGCTAATGCAGTGCTGAAATGCACGGGTAACGATCGTAAGGAGATCCAAAAGATAATCTGGAACTTCTATGAGTACCTTATCCAAACTGCCGATAACACAGACAACCTTGCCGTTGATATCGTGAGAGACTATCTGAATGGTGCAGGAAAACACCATTTGGTTCCTCAGTATAACCTTTGTAAAAGGGATGCATATAGGAGCTGTATAGGCTACAACGACAAGGAGATGATGCTTTCGCCTCCTGCTATGCAGTCGCTGGCAGCGGCAAACAATATGTCTCAAACAGAACTGGCAAAGCAGCTGAAAGCGGCAGGCGCTCTGGACTGCAGTGACAAGTATCAGAAAAACATCAGGGTATCTGACGGCACTTCAAGGCTTTATGCTATACCACTCGACAGCCTGTATGATATAGGGCAGGTCCGCATTCAGCCTGATGAGTTCGAAGCTGATGCGCCTTCACTTATGGTGAAACTAGGTATATGCGATGGCAATCAGATATACTATGCACTTAATGATCTGATAGGAACTGACAGTCCGCATATTCTGGTGACAGGACCTTCCGGCTCGGGAAAATCTTATTTTCTGAGGAAGTTTGCCAAGGCTGCCGCAGAACAAGGGGTTACCGTTATCAGCTTTGGAACTGACAGCGCATGTCTTGAATTTGATGAGGGAGAACATATTATGCTGACCACACAGGATTTTGACGAAACGATCATTACATTCCGCACTGTCCTTGAGCCATTGCAGATATACGAGGACTGGACCGAGGCCGAAATCGAGCTGATAGGCATACTGGCTAACGAACAAGCCACATTTGACAGCGTGGAACAGTGCATAGAAGTCTGCAAATCGCTGTATTCCAACGAGCCTGACGGAATGCGGATACTGGCACGTATTGAAACTAATTTTTGCTTCGGAGTTTACAACAGCGGATTCAACTGGCATAAGCTGTGCAAACCAGGGGCGTTAACTACCGTTGTTTCTTCAGAGAACGATACTGCATTCCTCAACACTGTCCTGAAAAGCTTTTTCGACTACAAATGCTCTATGAGCGAGGTCACGCCATGCCTGCTCATCATGGATGAGTGTCAGGAGCTTGATCTGCAGCAGAACGCGCCGCTTGTGAAGCTTTTACTTCGTCAGGGCAGAAAGTATGGGATAATCGCTGTTCTTGCAACACAGTACCTGACAGCCGATAACGGTAAAAACATCGACAAGGCTATAAAGCAGTGTGAAACGATAATCGCTTTCAAACCAGGCGATGATGTTGACCTTGTAAAGCTGCTGAAATACAATGTTAAGGACGAGCGTGCGAGAAAAGCTATTTCAAACATCGGAAGATATTCTTGTATCACTAAAGGTTGGTTAGCAACTGACAGGTGCAGGATAGATTATCCGCTGATACTGGACATCCCTGAATAATTGATGATATATAGGTGCTGCTCAATTATATATTATACTACTGAGCGGCACCAAATTCAAGTATGTAAGGAGGATACAACATGGCTAAAACAACAAGAACAATGGAATGCACTGCTGCACAGGCAAGCGATAACATTCCCGAAGAAATTGTAATAATCACCTTGTTTCAGTGCATTGATCTGGTACGGGAGGGGGTGACGGCTGATGGCGGAGAAAATGACGAAACCGCTGATTGATGCCGTTGCCTACGCGCGCTTCTCCTCAAACCATCAGCGTGACGAAAGTATTGACGCTCAGCTGAGAGCTATCCGTGATTATGCTCAAAATAGTGGCATAAGAATAATAGCCGAGTATGCCGATAAAGCCTTTTCTGCACGATCAGACCAACGCCCTGATTTCCAGCGCATGATAAAGGACGCAAAGGAGCATAAGTTCCAGGTGGTCATCGTACATAAGCTGGACAGGTTTTCCCGTGACAGATATGACTCGGCTTTCTACAAGCGTGAGCTGAAAAAGCATGGGGTGAAGATACTATCAGTCACCGAGAAACTGGATGACAGTCCTGAAAGCGTTATGCTGGAATCGGTGATCGAGGGAGTAGCGGAGTATTACTCTAAAAACCTCGGTCGTGAGACTATGAAAGGTCTCAAGGAGAACGCCTATAACGGCAAGCACACAGGCGGACTTGCTCCGCTGGGATATCGTGTAGATCCTGTCACAAAGCGTGTGGAGATCGATCCTAACTAGGCAGGTGCGGTACGGATGATATTCGAGATGGCAGCAAGCGGCGCTCATTATCCCGAGATAGTGGACAAGCTTAACGCTCAGGGGTATCGCACCAAAACAGGCAGAGAATTCAGCAGCTCGGGGCTGCATGAGATCCTCAAAAATCAGAAGTATATCGGAATCTGCGTATACAACAAGCGTGTATCGCAGGATGTCTGCAACAGCAGCCGCAGATTCAAGGATGAAAGCGAGTGGATAGTCCGCACGGATGTGTTTCCTCCGCTGGTGGATGAGGAGGTTTTCAACCTTGTTCAGGAACGCATGAGAAAGCGTCAGGTAAGCGGACAGGCTCATCCCAAGGAGGTGTATCTGCTCAGCGGCAAGATACGCTGTGGAATATGCGGCACAGCCTACTGCGGTGAGCGCAAAAAGAGCGGGAAAGGGATAATATCTCACTCCTACTTCTGCAACAGCCGCAACAGAGGTCATGGAAGCAGCTGCGGCAATCCGTCGATAAGCAGGTCGCTGATCGAGAGTTATGTGCTGGAGAGGCTTTCGGAATATGTCTTCTCGGACAGTCTTATCCCTGATATCGTAGGCAGCTACAACCGTTATTTGAGGGAGCAGAACGGCACAGCCATGCAGAGGCTTGACGAGCTTGCCAAAGAAAACAGCTTCTTGCAAAGCAAGATAAACTCCACCATTGAGCTGCTTATCGAAACCAAGTCAGCGGCTCTCAAGGACAAGCTTGCATTGCTTGAAGCTAGGCAAGCTGCTGTTCAGGCAGAGATCACCGAGCTTAACTCTGGCAACATCGACAGAGTAGTTACCGAGGAGCAGCTGAAAGCGGCATTCTGCGAGATACGGGAATGTCTTACAAACGGCACACTGCACAATGTCAAGCGTCTGATAGATGCGTATGTGCATGAGGTGCTGGTGTATCCCGAAAAGGTTGTTGTGGTGTTCAATATGTTTCCACACATCAAATTCCCCAAGAAACAAGACGAGGAGAGCCCTGACGAGGGGCTCTCCTCTGTTGCTTATCCCGAAGTGATGGCTGACGAGCTGTGCAGGAAACGCTACGACAGCCCTGATTTTGTGACAGGCTCCCGTGTGCTTGACCGTATAAGAGGGTTGAGTGGGGAGCCACCGTGATGATATATAGTTGTGTTTGTCTCAAGGATATGTAATAGTTCAGATGTTCTTGAAAGGTAACAATGGATAAATTAGGCCGTGATTGTTTATCACGGCTTACAGTTTCGCAATAACCTAAATGGTGTTCTCGCATATACGCTATACATAAATCTTAAATTCCGGCAAGTATTTTATTCGTTTTTGTCACAAATATATGCACATCCATAAGTGTCTGGCTTGATAAATCTTGCCTGATATGCTACAATATCTGTATGATATCTGAAAGGCGGTTGTTAATATGAATATGCTCCACATAAAATATGCCGTTGAGGTAGCGAGAGTAGGTTCGCTCAATAAGGCGGCACAGAATCTAATCATAGCCCAGCCTAATCTCAGTCGCTCAATTAAGGAGTTGGAGGGTGACCTCGGCATAAAGATATTTGACCGCTCCTCAAAGGGAATGGTGCTTACTCCCGAAGGCGAGGAGTTCATCAGCTATGCAAAAGAGATACTCAAGCAGATAGACCAGGTAGAGATGATGTATAGAAACGGCATCCAAAAGAAACAGAGGTTCTCTGTGTCAGTGCCGAGAGCCTGCTATATTTCCGAGGCTTTTACAGAGTTCACCAAAAAACTGAATCACGATCCTGCAGAGCTTTTCTATAAAGAAACAAATACTCAGCGTACTATTCATAATGTGCTGGAAAAGGACTATAAGCTTGGCATTATCCGCTATGCAGAGAACTATGATAAATACTTCAAGACTATGCTGGAAGAAAAGGGGCTTGTCTATGAACTTATCTCTGAATTTTCATATAGTCTTATTATGAGCAGAGAACACCCGCTTGCTGATAAAGAGGATATTGCGTTTGATGATTTATGTTCGTTTATAGAGATCGCTCATGCTGATCCATATATTCCGTCCCTCTCACTGGCAAAAACAATAAGGGACGAGATACCTGATAATGTAGCACGAAAGATATACATATTTGAAAGAGCAAGTCAGTTCGATCTGCTGTCAGAAAACCATGAAACCTTTATGTGGGTGTCCTCGGCTCCTGAAAAGGTTTTGAAGCGTTATGGTCTGGTACAACGCAAATGTACGGAGAACACAAGGGTGTACAAAGATGTGCTCATATATCATGAGGAATATAAGCTTACTCCGCTTGACAAACAGTTCATAACTGAGCTGTGTCTGTCAAGACGCAGATGCATAGTATGATATGTTTTTAACAAAGTTTTTGCTATTTTAATATATTTATATCTAAACATCGAAAAAATAGGCAGAGTTATCTCTGCCTATTTTTTTCGATGATTACAGCTGAATAAACGGTGGAATTTCATTGCTCGGTATCGGTTTATTTGCCGTTAAACGGCTCTGCTAAGCGGATTTTTGGGTTATATCAAAAAGTATAACACGCATATAACAAACTAATATTTCACAAACAGCCAAAAGTTTGTTATAATATTAACAGAGTTAAGAGCGATTGAGCTGCTTAACGAATAGTACATTATTTCAGGAGGACTAAAATGGAGAACAAGACTTACGAAATCGTAGACAGTGTTGAGAAGCTGGAAGATGCCATCAAGCGTGTCAGAAAGGCACAGCAGATCTTCGCTGGCTACACACAGGAGCAGGTTGATAAGATCTTCCTTGCTGCTGCATCCGCTGCAAACAAGGCAAGAATCCCCCTCGCAAAGATGGCTGTTGAGGAAACCGGCATAGGCATTGTTGAAGATAAGGTCATAAAGAATAACTACGCATCCGAATATATCTACAATGCGTACAAGGACACCAAGACCTGCGGTGTGATTGAAGAGGATAAGGCTTTCGGTATGAAAAAGATTGCTGATCCCATTGGTGTTGTAGCCGCCGTTATCCCCACAACAAACCCCACCTCTACGGCAATATTCAAATGTCTTATCGCATTAAAGACAAGAAATGCGATCATCATCTCTCCCCACCCCAGAGCAAAGAACTGTACTATCGCAGCTGCAAAGCTTGTTCTTGAGGCTGCTGTTGCAGCAGGCGCTCCCGAAGGTATCATCGATTGGATAGATGTTCCTTCCCTCGAAATGACAAACAACGTAATGAAAGAGGCTGACATTATCCTCGCAACAGGCGGTCCCGGAATGGTAAAGGCAGCATATTCCAGTGGCAAGCCTGCTCTCGGTGTAGGTGCTGGTAATACTCCTGCAATCATAGATGACAGCGCAGATATCCTGCTGGCTGTAAGCTCTATCATCCACTCCAAGACCTTTGATAACGGAATGATCTGTGCCTCCGAGCAGTCCGTTATCGTCATGGAGAACATATACGACATTGTTAAGGATGAGTTCGCTGCAAGGGGCTGCTACTTCCTGGATCCTGCGGAGACAGACAGGGTAAGAAAGACTATCATCATCAACGGCGCGCTTAACGCTAAGATAGTTGGACAACCTGCCGCAAAGATCGCAGCCCTTGCAGGTGTCGATGTACCCGCAGGTACAAAGATACTCATCGGCGAGGTTGAGAGCGTAGAGCTTTCCGAGGAGTTCGCACATGAGAAGCTTTCTCCTGTACTTGCTATGTATAAGGCTAAGGATTTTGATGACGCTCTGTGCAAGGCTGAGCAGCTCATTGCCGATGGTGGTTACGGTCACACATCTTCTGTATATCTCAACGAGGTTACAGAAACAGAGAAACTCGCAAAATTTGAAGAGCGCATGAAGACCTGTCGTATTCTTGTAAACACACCCTCCTCCCACGGCGGTATCGGCGATCTGTATAACTTCAAGCTTGCTCCCTCTCTCACTTTGGGTTGTGGCAGCTGGGGCGGCAACTCTGTATCTGAAAACGTAGGTGTAAAGCACCTTATCAATATTAAAACAGTAGCTGAAAGAAGGGAAAATATGCTGTGGTTCAGAGCACCTGAAAAGGTATACATAAAGAAGGGCTGTCTGCCTGTTGCGCTCGACGAGCTTAAAAATGTAATGGGCAAAAAGAGAGCTTTCGTTGTAACTGACAGCTTCCTGTTCAAGAATGGCTATACTAAGTGCGTAACAGATAAGCTTGATGAGATGGGCATCACCCACACCACATTCGCAGATGTTGAGCCTGATCCTTCTCTTGCCTCTGCTAAGGCAGGCGCAGCAGCTATGAGAAGCTTCGAGCCTGACTGCATCATCGCTATTGGCGGCGGCTCCGCAATGGACGCTGCGAAGATCATGTGGGTGCTGTATGAGCATCCCGAGGCTGACTTCATGGATATGGCAATGCGCTTCATCGATATCCGCAAGAGAGTATATACCTTCCCCAAGATGGGCGAAAAGGCTTACTTCATTGCTATCCCCACCTCCGCAGGTACAGGCTCCGAGGTTACTCCTTTCGCAGTTATCACCGACGAGCAGACTGGTACAAAGTATCCTCTCGCAGACTATGAGCTGCTGCCCAATATGGCTATCGTTGACGCTGATATGATGATGAGCGGGCCTAAGGGTCTGACCTCTGCGTCCGGTATCGACGCTGTTACACATGACCTTGAGGCTCTCGTTTCCGTTATGGCAACAGACTACACAGACGGTCTCGCAAAGCAGTCCCTTAAGATGATATTCGATTACCTGCCCAGAGCATACGAGAGCGCAGCTCCCGATGTTCCCAACGATGTTGAGGCTCGTGAGAAGATGGCCAATGCCGCAACAATGGCGGGTATGGCTTTCGCAAACGCATTCCTCGGCGTATGCCACTCCATGGCGCACAAGCTGGGTGCTTTCCACCATCTGCCCCATGGCGTTGCAAACGCTCTGCTGATAAACGAAGTTATCCGTTTCAATTCCGCAGAGGCTCCCGCAAAGATGGGCACATTCTCCCAGTACGATCACCCCAAGACCCTTGCGAAGTATGCAGAGGTTGCAGCTTATCTCGGTATTGATGGCAAGACAGATGAGGACAAGGTTGAGGGCCTCATCGCAAAAATCGACGACCTGAAGGAGAAGATCGGCATCAAGGCTACCATCAAGGATTACGGTATTGACGAGAAGGACTTCCTTGACAGACTTGATGACATGGTGGAGCAGGCATTTGACGACCAGTGCACAGGTGCTAACCCCAGATATCCTCTGATGAGCGAGATCAAGCAGATGTACCTCAATGCTTACTACGGCAAGCAGTTCGTAGAGGCAGAAATGCCTGCAAAGAGCGTTACAGGCAATGCAAAACCTGATGCGGTCAAGGCTGTATACAACAAGGGTAAGAAAAGCAAGAAGGCATAAGAAAGGGGTAACAAAATGAAGCTTGACAGAGTTATTGCAGTAAGAAACAACAAAACTATCTACCGTGACGGTGATGTATGCGTCAAGGTGTTCAATTCCGATTATTCCAAGGCTGATGTACTTAATGAAGCACTCAACCAGTCCCGTATAGAGCTTACAGGTCTTAACATTCCCAAGATCCGTGAGGTGACCACTATCGATGGCAAGTGGGCTATCGTATCTGATTATATCAAGGGCAAGACCCTTGCTCAGCTCATGGAAGAGAATCCTGACAAGAAGGTCGAGTATCTTACAATGCTGGTAGATATCCAGCTGGATATCCATTCCAAGACCTGCCCCATGCTTAATAAGCTGAAAGATAAGATGAACCGCAAGATCAGTGCGTGTGAACTGGATGCTACAACAAGGTACGACCTCCACACCCGTCTTGACAGTATGCCTAAGCACAACAAAGTGTGCCACGGCGATCTTAACCCGTCCAATATCATCATTACTGATGATGGAACCCCTTATATCCTTGACTGGTCGCACGCAACTCAGGGCAACGCTTCCGCAGACGCAGCGAGAACATATCTTCTGTTCTGGCTGAACGGCGATATCACCGGTGCTCAGAAGTACCTTGATATCTTCTGCGAGAAGAGCAACACTGCAAAGCAGTATGTTCAGAAGTGGATGCCCATCGTTGCTGCTTCCCAGTCCGTAAAGGGCAATGAAAAAGAGCGTGAGTTCCTGCTTAGCTGGGTAAATGTAGTTGATTACGATTAATAGGAGGATATAGCAATGTTAAAGATCACAGTAT
The DNA here is from genome assembly GCA_045544715.1 of Oscillospiraceae bacterium. Taxonomy (GTDB): domain Bacteria; phylum Bacillota; class Clostridia; order Oscillospirales; family Ruminococcaceae; genus CAG-115. The sequence goes on from JAZPZN010000007.1 coordinate 12,683, forward strand.
GTATCGGTAGCTCCTGCCATATAAAAGGATCTCGCAGCGTAGTTGAGCAGCTGCAGTATCTTATCGCAGAGAATAACCTCGGCGATAAGGTAGACCTCGGCGGAACATTCTGCATGGGCAAGTGCCAGCAGGGTGTCTGCGTTACCATCGGAGAGGAGTTCTTCTCCGTAACTCCCGAGACCGTTACGGACTTCTTCGAAAACGAGGTAAAGACCAGAATATGATGATAATACAGGTCTGCGTAGGCAGCTCCTGTCACCTGAAAGGCTCTGCGGAAATCGTGGAGCTTTTTCAGAAAGCGATAGAGGAGCATTGCCTTGAGGATGAAGTGGCTCTTGCAGGCAGCTTCTGTATAGGAAAGTGTAACCGTATCGGAGTAACTGTTCAGATCGACGACGAGATCCATACAGGCGTCACTCGTGAGAGCTTTAAAGAGTTTTTCAGCGAAAATGTACTTAAACGGATAAGCGGCGAAGGGAAATAACAGTTATGGCAAATTGTCTTACATTAAAGAAATCCAACTGTAAAAATTGTTACAAGTGTATCAGGCACTGTCCCGTAAAGGCAATCCGCTTTTCGGGTAATCAGGCGCATATCATAGGAAACGAATGTATACTCTGCGGTCAGTGCTTTGTTGTCTGTCCTCAAAATGCAAAGGAGATAACCAGCGAGGTTGAGAAGGTCAAGGTGCTGCTTCAGGGTGGTTCTCCAGTTATAGTCAGCCTTGCACCGTCCTTTGCCGCAAACTATGACGGAGTTGGTATAGCTTCAATGCGTGACGCCATGCAGAAGCTCGGTTTCTACGACGTGGAGGAGACCGCAATAGGTGCCGCTATCGTAAAGAACGAGTATGAGCGTATGCTTAAAGAGGATGACAGGGATATCGTGATATCCTCCTGCTGTCACTCCATCAATCTGCTTATACAGAAATACTATCCCACAGAGCTTAAATATCTTGCTGATGTGGTTTCTCCCATGCAGGCACACTGTATGGATATCAAGCAAAGATATCCTACCGCAAAGACTGTCTTTGTAGGTCCCTGCGTTGCGAAAAAGGATGAGGCAGAATATTACGGAGAGGCTGTTGACGCTGTTCTAACCTTTGAGGAGCTTACCGAGTGGATGGAAGCCGAGCATATACAGCTTAGATCTGAGACGGATGTCACTGCTGAGAGTCGCACACGCTTTTTTCCCACAACCGGTGGTATACTGAAGTCGATGGAGCAGGAAACAGGCTACACCTACATCGCAGTTGACGGTATAGAAAACTGTATGTCAGCTCTTGAGGATATCAAAAGCGGTAAGATACACAAGTGCTTTATCGAGATGTCAGCCTGCGTTGGAAGCTGTATCGGCGGCCCTGTTATGGAGAAATATCACCGTGCGCCCATCAAGGATTATCTGGCGATAGCAAACTATGCAGGCGCAAAGGATTTCGATGTGGTACAGCCTGAATCTGTAAAGCTGAAAAAGAATTTCAGCTTTATCGAGCATAGACTTCCCCAGCCTACCGAAACAGAGATATGCAGTATTCTGCGTCAGATGGGTAAAGTAAAACCGTCAGACGAGCTGAATTGCGGATCCTGTGGATATAACACCTGCCGTGAAAAGGCGATAGCTATCTGCCAGGGCAAGGCGGAGATCTCAATGTGTCTGCCATATCTTAAGGATAAGGCGGAAAGCTTCTCAGATACGATCGTTAAGAATACTCCCAACGGACTTATCGTTCTTAATGAGAGCTACGAAGTTCAGCAGATAAACGAAGCCGCTCGCAAGATAATGAACATCCGCTCGGCTTCGGATATTCTGGGTGATCAGGTAGTTCGTATACTTGACCCCTCTGCATTTATGAGCGTTATGCAGACAGGAAGGGATATCCGTGACCAGCGTGTATATCTCGCCGAGTACAACCGCTATGTTGAGCAGACGATAGTTCACGACAAGGATTCTCGTATGCTTATCGGAATAATGCGTGATGTTACCGATGAGGAAAAGGAACGTGAAAAGAAAGAGAACATCAGCCGTCAGACGATCGAGGTCGCTGATAAGGTCGTTGACAAGCAGATGCGCATCGTTCAGGAGATAGCTTCTCTGCTCGGCGAAACTGCTGCCGAAACTAAGATAGCCCTGGCAAAGCTAAAGGAGTCGATAACTGATGAATAATCTGTGCGCCGATATCGGCTATAAAAGCATAAACCATTACGGCGAGGAGCTGTGCGGCGATCATGTGGATATCGTAGACGGAAATGATGGCTCTACCGTTATAGTCCTTGCCGACGGTCTTGGAAGCGGAGTTAAAGCAAGCATCCTGTCTACCCTCACTTCAAAAATCATTTCTACGATGATGGCTGAGGGTATTTCTATCGAGGAGTGCGTTGCCACTATCGCTGCGACTCTTCCTGTGTGTTCGTTAAGAGGTGTGGCATACTCCACTTTTACGATAATACATCTGCTTAACAATGAGGCAGCGGAAATAATCCAGTATGATAATCCTCATGTTATTGTTATAAGGGATGAAAAGAACTATGATTATCCCAAAACCGAAATGAATATCGGCGGGAAAAAGATATACAAGTCCACTATAAAGCTGCGTGAAAATGATATGTTTGTTGCGATGAGTGATGGATGTCCTCACGCAGGAATAGGTATTGCATACAACTTTGGCTGGAAGCGGGAAGAAATAATCGATTTTATTGAGGTGCTTGCGCCTGTCGGATATACAGCAAAGACATTGTCCACCATGCTCGTGGACGAGTGCAACAAGTTATATGGCAACCGCCCCGGCGATGACGCTACCGCCTGCATAGTTAAGATACGCAAGAGGGAGCCGATGAATATGCTGTTCGGTCCGCCTTCTAATCGCAGCGACTGCGACAGGATGATGTCGCTCTTTTTCTCAAAGGAGGGCAAGCATATCATCTGTGGAGGAACTACCTCCTCTATCGCAGCAAAGTATCTCGGAAAGCCATTAAAGGCAAGCCTTAACTTTGAGCGCTCTGATGTTCCGCCGATAGCTGAGCTTGAGGGCGTTGACCTTGTGACGGAGGGCGTTATCACCGTTAACAAGGTGCTGGAATACGCAAAGGATTATCTTGATAAGAATGAGCTTTATGAGCAATGGAACTTCAAGCGTGACGGAGCCTCTCTTATTAGCAGGCTTCTGTTTGAAGAGGCAACGGATATAAATTTCTATGTGGGCAGGGCAATAAATCCTGCGCATCAGAATCCCGATCTGCCGATTAATTTCAGTATAAAAATGAACCTTGTTGAGGAGCTTTCCGCTTGCTTAAGGCAAATGGGCAAGCGCATAAAGGTAAGCTATTTTTAGGGGGAATACCAATGAGAAAATTCGACACAAAGGTGCAGCATCTGAAGTACAAGGTGCTGCGTGAGGTTGCAAGACTTGCATGGAACGATACTCTTCTTGAAAATGTGCTGGAGATACCAAAGACTATCGTCCCGGGAAAGACCTCGACTATGCGCTGCTGTGTATATAAGGAAAGGGCTATCCTTTCCGAGCGAGTAAAGATCGCAATGGGTGGCGACAAGGATAACCCAAATGTGATAGAGGTACTTGATATTGCCTGTGACGAATGTCCTGCGGCAGGCTACGAGGTAACAGATTCCTGTCGCGGCTGCCTTGCACATCGCTGTGAGGATGTCTGCAAAAGAGGTGCTATCTCATTTGACCACAATCATGTGGCACATATTGATAAATCAAAGTGTGTCGAGTGCGGACAGTGTGCAAAGGTATGCCCCTACTCCGCTATTGTAAACCGCAAGCGTCCGTGTCAGATAGCCTGCAAGGTAAAGGCTATCTCAATAAACGAGGAAAATGCAGCCTCTATCGACAATGAAAAGTGCACCCAGTGCGGAGCGTGCGTATATCAGTGTCCGTTCGGCGCTATAATGGATAAATCCTACATACTCAATGTAATAGACATACTTAAAAAGAGCAAGGAGAGTCAGTTGTACAAGGTGTATGCGCTTGTCGCTCCATCAATATCTAGCCAGTTCTCTTACGCAAAACTGGGACAGGTGATATCGGGGCTTAAGGAGCTTGGTTTCCATACTGTTGTTGAGGCTGCTCTCGGCGCAGATATGGTAGCCCAGGCAGAGTCAAAAGAGCTTGTCGAAAAGGGGTTTCTTACCAGCTCTTGCTGCCCCGCCTTTGTAAAGCATATTAAGGCTGAGTTCCCCGAGCTGCTGCCGCTGGTATCACACAATCCTTCGCCCATGGCGACACTTGCGAAATATATCAAGGACACTACCGAGAATGCAAAGGTGATATTTATCGGTCCATGTACCGCTAAAAAGGCAGAAGCTCAGCTTGACAGCGTTAAGTCATATATTGACAGTGTTATGACCTTTGAGGAGCTTCAGGCTCTGTTTGACAGTCGTGATATAGATATAACAGCACTTCCTGAGGATGTATTAAACAACGCATCATATTTCGGAAGAATATTTGCTCGGTCGGGTGGCCTTTCCGACGCAGTGGCACAAGGACTTAAGGAGCAGAATATCGAGTTCGATCTCAAGGCAGTTCCGTGCGACGGTATTGAGGAGTGTCATATCGCCCTGTTGAAAAAGAGTAAGAATGCTCTTGATGGAAACTTTATCGAGGGCATGGCTTGTATAGGCGGCTGTATCGGTGGTGCTGGCTGTCTTACTCACGGTGCTAAAAATAAAGCGGAAGTTGACAAATACGGCAGAGAGGCTCTTGAAAAGAATATATCCGATGCAATATCCGTATTGAAATAGATAATTATGTGTAACGATGACGAGCGTCGCTTTTAAGGCGGCGCTCTTGATCGTTAAGATGTTTCTTTTAATCCGACGTTATGACTTCTAGATTTAATTATGCAGGTTTCAGGTGAAATAACAGAAATAATTTTAATTGTTGAATATAATAATGTCTGCAAGCATAAGAAATATGCATCTCCCAAAGTATCTAATTTTTGTCGGTGCATATTTTTTATGGGCAAAGCTTCTTTATCAAATACAAATACCGTGACTGAATTGTATCAATCACGGTATCAGTATTGGTCTGAATGATAGGACTAGGTTAAAATTTGATATATCTTGTAATTTACTAAAGCAGTTGTCGGGTAACAAGTTATTGATATTTCGACGCTTGTTAAGGGGGGATACAGAATCACTGTCCGCCCAACCATCTTCTCTTTACATTTGTTTTTGAAAAACGACCCCGCACCAAAGTGCGAGGTCGCTAGCGATTATGGTCGAGATGAATCGTGCTTGCCCTTGGGCTCGAACTTAGCTTTGTCTTTTTTGTGGCATAGTCAGTATGTTTTCCATAGGGTTTGTTCGGAAAACGGGATTGCGGAAATGCGGTCTTTTTTTGTTTAAAAAACGCTCATTGAATAAAAATTTTTTTCGTTAAAAAATCTTTTATCAATGAAAATGCGATAGCCTGTTATAGCTACCGCATTTTCGGAGTACATATATAGGCATGGTTGTCAAATTAATGTGCCTGTGTCATTAAAGGCGACAAAATTTAAACGATAAAAATTTATGTGGCTGATTTTTTGTGTGCCTCTGTAATGATGTCAATAGCCGCTATGCGTCCATTTACTCTAGCAGTTTCTTTGTCAAGTCCATCTAAATACATCCTGCTTGTGTTGACTTCGCCGCCATATATTGTTTCGGTTATGATAATTCCTTCGCATATTCCTGCGATGCCATCTGATAGTGTGATAAGTTTCTGGTAATTTTCAATATCGCTTGATGTAATATTGAGGCTTGTCGCCCCAGCATTTTTGAATGCGCTGAGGTAACGGAAGGGCTCACTACCCATATCCATGGCTTTCCTCAGCGTAATGCAAAAGCTGTCTATGCAATTTTTGAGTTTACAAAGGTCATTGCAGAAGCTGTCTATCTTGTCCGAAACCTGCTTTTCGATAGACTGTGGCTTCGATATATCTATTGCCACGACCGAAGCCAACCCACTAGTGATAATAAGCTCAAGATCGGTAAGATAGCTTGTATGCACGTCATCGTCGTCAAGCATATCCTCCTCATCAATATCTTCATCATCAGGAGGTGTGAAAATGTCCATCAGCTCAAAAGGATTAAGCAGTGTCATTCTCTTATCAAGAATATAAAAAAGCTCTCCCTCCGCTTCCATAAACTTGTCGTCATGATCTTCAAGCCATACCAGCAGCTCCGCAAAACCACGCAGTGTGTTTTTGCTGTCCTCTTTAAGCTGTTGAAGCTCGCTGACAGAATCACTTGCTATCGGTATTGCTGAATGGCATTTCGTGATAAGCACATCACGACGGGGGCTGTCAGCCAGCAAGCTTTCAAGCAACGGGATGTATGTTTCGGCAGGATCGTATTCCGCTATTTCTTCATACTCAATATCGTTATCTTCATCATGTGAAGCTGAATTATCGACAACGATCTTGATGGTTGCTTCGGAAGTGTTTTTTCCTTTGGCTTTTCCTGCGGCAACACCTGCGCCGAAGCCTGCCGCAATGGCAGCTCCGATTCCTATAAATAACGGTAATGGCATAATAGTACCTCCTTAATCGGAAAGGTTCGTTTTATTAAACCCAGCATTACTTTATTGATTCAAAATCCATGAGGAAGAATTATTATTTTTCCTCGACAGTCAGTCCGAATGCCTCAAACTCAGGCAGATACAGCGACCGAATTTTTTTGATGGCTTTGATCGTATCATACAGAGTATTGTTGTCATACAGACTGGGATTTTTTAGAATCCTCTTTGCCTGAAGGTCTGCTGTGAATAGGGCTATCAGCTTTTGCAGTCTGCAACGGCTCTTATCTCGCACCTTAAATGTCTTACAGTTAAGATAATTAGCTCCATAGCAAATGGGACACATAGGATAAATATAGCAGTTTTCCGCACAGCCATCATCCACAAAATTGCTTTCATTGCTGAAATCTGTGTTGATGATATCTTGTAATTCGGATTCGCTGTATGTCATGGGAGTGATGAAAGAACATGGGTATCTCTCGCCATCTGTGTCAAAAAACACACAGCCTGTTCCTATGCCACACCATTTTCTGGGCTTGTCCGATCTTCTTTCGCAGTGAGAGAGTTTTTTGTCAAACATCTGATTTAATAGCAGATGGTCATTTTCGACATAATACTCAACAAGCTCGCTGAGCTGCGGAATAAGCATAGATATGTATTCATCCTTGCTCCAGTCAAAATCACCCTCAGCAAGATTGACTCCGTTTATTCTCTTGAATCCCAGAGAATGAGCGAATTTTATATTCTCTGCTAATCTCGGCAGTGAGTATTCGGACAAAGTCATCTTAATGCCCTGATGAGACCAGTTTTTAAGGAAAAAATCAAAATCAATACGGTCAAAAGAATTACTTCTGTTGGCATCGTGTGTCTCTTTTGTTCCGTCAAGGCTTAATCCTAATACAAAATCCTTTTTGTGTGCGGAAAACCATTCTTTCATCTCATCAGTCAATACCGTGCCATTTGTTGTTGCATAGAATATATGCTCTATGTCAGGATAAGATGATGATGTATAATCGTATATCTCTTTGAGTAGCTTATATTCCAGCAAAGGTTCGCCGCCAATGAATCCGATCTCAACACCGTCTTTCGCATAATCTGGGATATGTGTAAATATCCAGTCTATGCATTTCTTGGCAGTATCGAATGTCATGTGCTTGTGAACATCATGGTGCTGATAGCAATAGACACAATCCAGATTGCAATTATGCGTAACGCATATTGTCGGACTGAATCTCATTTTGTTATTAGATACTTCCACAGTATGCCTCCTTGGTCTGCAAGATATAAAGGTTAATCATACCCAAAAGTTCCATCACAGCCGCCTGAGCATGACATATCACAAGAGCCAGAGCAGCTTCCGTCACAAGAGCCACTGCAAGCATTGCGGCATCCGTATGACATAAAATCTATTTCAGAATCCTGTGGCATAGCATAAGCTAAACGAGGACGCTGATTTTGAATTTGCAACAGTATATTCATTATGGTGTCATTCAGAATATTCATATATCCTCCCACAATATAGCTTATAGACCGCTAATAAACTCGCAATCGCCAGAGCAACTGTATTCGCACCCACCACGACAGCCATCTTCGCAAGAGCCTGCGCATGAGCCATAGCAATCGCCAGAACAAGAACCAGAGCAAGTGCCATTACAACCATAGCTATCGGAATATGATGCTTCATCATAATGCGACTCTGAAACCTGCTCCTGAATCTCTGCTAAAGAATCCATTGTTTCATCACATAATACTGACATATTAACCTCCAAATATTAGTCTTACATTATTCCGTATTGACATCCGCCAGAACAGCTGTCATCACACGATCCCTCGCAGCTTGACGAGCATCCGCCAGAACAACTGCCATCACAAGAGCCAGAACAACTGCTCCTACAGCCAACGGCAAAGTCTGCACCGTATGCGTATGCTAATTCTCCCGATGGCTTGTTTAATTTGCTCGCAAAGAGTCCAAAAGGGATATGATATATTCTGTTAACATATATTTCACCTCCATCCGCAATTTAGAGTTAGTCTTATTATACATCAAACATTACTATTTGTCAAGATAATATTACTTACAGAAAGAATGATTATAACCTCGCTATGTTATACTTAAATAACAGAGAGGTGAGGAAATGGCAGAAACATTTGGACAGAGAGTAAAGAAGCTCCGTAGAGATAAGGGGCTGACT
>JAZPZN010000008.1:0-4161 GCA_045544715.1 Oscillospiraceae bacterium
TATCAGAGAACAGAGCAGTATAGAGTGGTCTGAGATGATAAAGGGGCGTTCTGATAAGGAGATACGTCATGCTATGGAACTGGTGAAGTCTTTCTTTGATTGTCTTGATGATAAAAAGTGATTATGTGTTTATTATAGTCAGCGCATAGGACAGATGGGTGACTGAATAAAAATTATGCCTAACAGAGATAATCTGTTAGGCATTTATCCTATTTATTATTTATCAAACATTGCGTTTATTGCTTCCGTAGCTTCAGCATCTGACATAGGTTCAAGTTGCGGTATAGGCTTTATTGCATTGTAGTCAATTGTTTCGCTAATTGGTATTTCGCTTGATAGACAGTACATCTTCATTTTCTTAGCAAGGTCAGTGAATTCATAATCATGGGAGCGATCTTCTTTTCGTTGCATTAATCCTTGAATAATTAGCGAAGAAGTCATAAAATCGTTTTTGCAAATGTAATTCAAGGGTTGTTCTTTGATAAAGCTCAATTCATATGAAGTACAGCTTTTGAGAATTTGAGATAGTCTCAAAAACACACCATAGTCCATCAACTCTAAAAGAAGATATCTTGTGAGTACCCCATAATATTCGATTTTATCATTTGTTTCCAACTGATCTATAAAACTGATTGTATGCTGGATATAATGATGATAATTTTTTTCATCTTCACAAAAAATGCTAGCCATATTTATTTTATGTTCAAATGTGTATTTTCCATCTTTTTTTGTGTATATGCTTTTCAAATAGCACTTGAGCTTAGCTAAAAAGAAATATGAACGCATGTCTAGAGTTACTTTGGCTACTTGCTTAAATTTATTAATTTTAGATACAAATTCATCGCCACAAAACGTGGACACAAAGTTGTCAAGAGTATCATTTGCAAGTTCCTTGATGTCATCATTACTGATAACTTCGTTTACTAGTTCAAATGCATAGTTTTTATCTTCGGACATATAATACCTCCTGTTAATGGCTATTGCTCATTATTGTTATTAATACATTCCATTATTTCTTTTTTAGTTCTAAAATCAGCAGGATACTGTGTGTTGACTTCTAAAAAAGGTACATTGATGAATTGAACCTTTTTCTTTTCATCGTAATTAGCTGTCGCTAAATCATTTATACATATTCCATCTGGGATGTAATTCTTGGGCGCATCTATATACAACACGAATCCCATTGGATAACTTGATATCTCACTTAGAAAGATATTACCTACTCCAAATTTTATCATTCCGCAAAATTCTTGAACACGCATCATCGGTCCTTTTGATATGTAAAAATAGACCTTGTATTTATCGTGATTGAAATTAGTTGATTCTCTATTTATTAGGAACTGTCGTAATGATTCATCGCCAAAACAATCATTGTTTATATCGCAAAACAATGTCATTATTGCTTTAAATAATCTCAGTGGATATAGATCCAAAAGTTCAAAAGTACAGATTTTGCTATTTTCGGATGGTCTTTTACTGAGAATATAACTGATAGTCTTAGCAAATGTAACATATTCTCTTATATACCATGAGCCAGTATTATTATTGCATTGAGAGCAAAGATAATATCCACCGCTTCCTCTTTGCTGTGTTATGCCCTTCAGATTAGATATATCTAAAGGTTCTTTATCATCTGTACCTGCAACTAATTTTAAAGAATCTTCGAAAGACAAGAGTTTTACCGATGATGAGTTAAACGCTTTTTCAGGCGGAACGTGTTCAAATGTCAGCTTTCTCTCTTGTCCGCATAATTTGCAACGTCCTATTACATCTTTACTCATGCTATCACCCCATTGATAATTATATCACTAGCTGCATATTAAGTCAATGTAAAAGACTGCAATAATTATTTACATAAGTATATATTATCTCCTTGAATAACCACAAGGAGGTAATTTTTATGGCACAAATCGAAACCACCACCATGCAGACCACCGTCATCTATAATGATGACAAGACACACCGCTATTTGCTCCGTAAGGAGTGGGACAGCGACAAGCCCTCGGCTGAGATAATCATGCTCTATCCCAGCTCCGCAGATACAGTGACGGTTGACCATACCACCATGTTCGTCCTGCATAATCTCGAAAAACTTGATTACGGCAGTGTGAATATCGTCAATCTGTTTTCGAGTATGAATGGCAAGCGCAGCACTTCGGATATTGATGATGAAAACCTTATGTATATCGAGCAGTATGCAGAGAAGTCGGATATCATCATCTTCGCCACAGGCACAGGCGGTGACGGAAATAAAACTGTTCTCCGTATGCAGAAGGATGTGCTGGATATGCTCGCTCCATATAAGGATAAGCTGGTATGTATCGCAGACGGAAACGGTAGGAAATTCTATCATCCGCTATGCCCTACTGTCCGCAAATGGAATCTCGCAGAGTTCAGCTATGATGAGCTGAAAGCATATCAGGAGGAAAAGGCAACTCCCGACTACCTCAAAACTAAATCAAATACCGATGAAGCGGAGATTTCCCATGAAACAATATCGCCTGCTGAAACATCCGATGAATCTATATCATCTGCTGACAGTTCCCATGAAACTACATCGGGAAACAAGCGCAAATCTCGAAAGAAATAAGTAATCGCCTTAGCCGCAATGGTTAAGGCGAATTTTTATGCAGAAAGGAAATATTATGTTGTATTTATTCAGAACAAAGGCAGAGGCACAAACTCTGTCAGACAGAGTACCTGCAGAGGTGCTGTCACATATCTGTGATGTGGCGGATGTATTGGATAGCTGCTATAACTCCCAGTGTGCGGATGGCGGCTACATACTGCTTGCAGAAAGCGTTCAGGACATAGAGGATATCCAGCGTTTCCACCTCGACTATGCCACAGAGCCGATAGAGCTTATGAAGCAGATAAAGGATTATCTGAGCATACTGTATATCCCTGCCACAGAGTATGGAATCACGATAATTCTTCCCAAAGCGATTGCCCCGTTAAAAATGCTGAAAGGAGTGAACGAGAGTGTTCAACAGTGGAAACAGATATATCACTAAGAGAGTGGACACAGAAATTCCGTTGGCTCTTATCATGATAATGTGGGGATTGATAGACCGTAAAAAAGGGCATACAGAGCTTGATTATCTGCAAATATTCACTCTCACCCACAGCAATAAAGAGCAGACTGTTATCCATGAGCAGGAGCAGCCAAAGGCATTCAGTGACAAATATACTCTTGATCTGGACTATGGCTTTATCGGCAAGGTATATGTAATTGATGATGGCGACCATGAAACTATGTTAGTGGCAGAGGAGTATTGAGGATCATAGAGTATTTCGCTATGATCCTCTGTGAAAAGAGGTGATATTATGATAGGCTATTTTCTCGCAGGTATCGCAACAGGTATTGTTGTGGTAGTAGCAGTGGATTGTATAATAGAGGCTAACACGGAGGTAAAGGCATGATAACAGCAGCATTAGCGGCAACGACCATTGCTCTCACTACTGCAGTAGAAGCATTCGTCGCTGGCGTGACAACAACAGTGACTATCTATGGCATAGCCAATACGGGCAAAAAGGTAAAGTGATTTTTGGCGGAAAAAAGGACAGGCGTGAGCTTGTTCTTTTTTTGTTGCAATAATGGTGTGATTGGTGTAAAATAAAGATATCAATAAAAGGAGGACAGACCATGTCAAAAGAGTTTATCGAGTATGTAAATGAAGCTTATGAGAATATGGCGAAACATATTATATCTGCTATATACGAAAGCAATAGCAATGAATATTCAAATCTCAAACGCAGATGCCTCGATATAGCCACTGGTATAGATATGGCAGTGCCGATTGCATCAGCCGATGATATCTTTTATAGTATGATGGATGATGTATGCAGTGTTATTCAGTCGAACTGTGATAACAGAGCGAATACGCTTAATTGTCGTGAATATTTCGGTGGCAAGCAATCGGATAGAATAAAGGATGCTATATGCAGAGTACATAACAATAAAGAACTGCATGAGAGGCTATCAGCCTATAATGACACTGCTGAAAGCTGGTCAGAATTATTGGCGCATATCAGTGAACTTATAAAGCGTGAGATATCCTACGCCGATGTAGCAGGTATGGCATTGACAAAAACAAATGTATCGGAGTATGACAGCGACCTGCATGACTTTTATTCAGACTGCTTGAACAGGGAAATAGG
>JAZPZN010000009.1:0-20988 GCA_045544715.1 Oscillospiraceae bacterium
GAGGAGCAGATGAGGCTCTCCGCAGAGCTGAAAGCGCAGTTCCCCGAATATCTTAACAGCATTTCTCCGAACGGTCTTAGCCTTAACGAAAGCGGCTGCGGCAGTTTCCTGAACTACCTTGAATGGCTGATAATCTCCTCCGCCGAAAAGGCACATTCCGAGGGCGTGAATATTCCCACAGAGAGCGGAATCGACCTTGCGGCAGGCACTATCGACTTCCCGAAATACTGCGGCTTCATCACCCGAATGAAAGCACCCTACGCCTTTGACAACCCCGATATGTACACGCCCGAAAACCAGCTTTTTGGCGATGAGATAACGGACAAAAAGCACTTTACCGAATTTGGTGCAAAAACCGGGGACAGCGGTAGTCCTACCGCTCCGAGCGATGTCGTAGCTCTGATGAATGTGATGAATTTCACTGCAAACGAGGGCTGTACAAAGCACTGGCGTATCCGCCACGGCGCGGCTGACAGGGACACCTCCTTTGCGATATCCGCAATGCTTGCGCAGTGCCTTATTGCCGAGGGAAAGAGTGTTGATTACTTCCTCCCATGGGGAGTTCCTCACAGCGGCGATTATGACCTTGAGGAACTTTTCAACTGGATCGACGGGATCTGTAAGTGAATAGCAAACATCGGCGGAGAATGCTCACCGCCGATATTACTTTATATTCTCATCAAAAAACGCCACAAGATTATCCATCACGCCGCTTGCCGCCTGAATACTGCCTATCATCAGCAGCTCAGAGTTCAGCTCGGAATAGTCTATATCATAGCCTGACGCCCGTATCAGCTGGGTGAAGAACACACGCTGAGTTCGTCCGTTGCCCTCTCTGAATGGGTGCAGAAGATTCAACGTATGATAAAGGTCAGCGACCTCCGCCACAAACTCAGACCTGGCAAGACCTCTGAAATAATCCATTGAACGCAGACGGGAGAAGATACGCTGACCCTGCTCCTCGATCCTGTCACAGGCGGTGAAGCGAGTAGTCATCTTTGACATATCTATCTTCCTGACAGTGCCTGCCCATTCGTACAGGTCAGAAAACAGATAGCTGTGCAGTGCCTTGTAGTCATCGAAGCTGAAATCGGATTTTAGCGGCTGCATAATAAGCTGTGCCGCCTTAAAGCTTGCAAAAACCGACTCGGTTTCAGCCAGCAGCTTTTCATCGGTGATATCCAGCTTATTAATAAGAACAGTTGTGTTCGGATAACAGTCCTGCTGAATTGAATCTAATTTATATCCCATATCCGACACCGTTAATTATACTTCTGCTTTAAGGCTTTAAAAGCATCGTCCAGAGTTATCTCTCCAGACATCAGCTTCATAATAAGCTCTCTGTGCTCCTCAGTGACCACGAAGCCCTCCATTTTGGTAGAGGCTATTGCGTTATCCACAGCACGCTCGGGTGTCATCTGTGCCATACTCACGACCTCCTGAAATAAGTCTGTCTATATTGTACCACCATTCCCGCAAAAAATCAAGCGCAAAGACAAAGCAGTCAGGTTGTCCTGACCGCTTTAAACTATTATTCACAGGCGATGTAGATGTCCATACTCTCTCCGTCCGTTTCAAAGCAAGGGATAATGCCATCCCAGACGTGCTTTAAGCCGTTTATCTTCATATACTCGTCGATAGCCTTATAGCCGTTCGGGATGACCACAAACGGATTGTCAAACGGACTTTCAATATGCACAGCCGCATATTTCTGCGCTTTCTGCTCCTTGATCTCAAGACCGTCGGGAGTGAGATCATCAGGCAGTACCCATGCGGCGGTGTAGCCATGCATATTGTACACATTTATCTGCTCCTGAGAAAGATACGGGAAATCCCAGCCGATGACCTTAGGAGAGTCAACTCCGTGTTCCTTTGCGATCTTATATATCCTGTCAAGTGCGTCACCCTCGGGGTTGGTGCTTATGGCGGTGTATATCACATATCGGAATGCAGGTACTGTTTCAACTCTCAGATCCGAGTACGCTTCATCAAAAGCGCCGAGGTCATCTCTGAAAAGATTGTCAAGAGAGCAGTTAAAGAGTGTGCACAGCTCTATCGCCTTTTCTATCTCCGGCTTACACTCATCGTTCTCCCATTTTGAAACAGTCTGACGTGATACATCAAGTCTTTCTGCGATGGTCTCCTGCGTCATATTCCAATTAAGTCTGCGTAAATGCTGAAGATTTTTTCCAAAGCTCATATTTATCATCCTTTCAAATAGATACTGTAAGCTTACGAGAAAATTATAGCACAGAAAAAGCGAGCATTCAACCACAATAAGCTTGACTTTTTCGGATTTTCCGCAACCTGAGGTTGACAGCCCGCACATACCTGCTAAGAAACAAGCATTGCAGACGATGAAGGACATCTGCCGTCCTATGTGCAGTCGTAAAGCCGGAAAAACGCAGAATAAGACCGTTGGCAAAAAAGCCGCACTCAACTAAAGTACGGCTTAAATCATTCTGTTTCTCACAGCCTCACGCCAAAACCATTTCCGACCCTGCCGCCCTTTTTGAGATGCTCCACATAGCACCGCCGCATGGATGTATCAGTGGGGAGCTTGTACGGGTCCTTTTCGTCCGTATCGAACAAGCGCCAGAGGTCCTCGCCGTCGTTGTCCTCCCAGCCGATGATGTCGTACTCGGACATGAAACGGTATGTATTGGTGTGCGGCGGCAGGATGCTCTTGTTTTCGGGGTACAGCAGCCACGAAAAGCAGACGAACGGGCAGCTCTCCCCCACCTGCACCTTAAAGAACTCCCTTGCCTGTGCGTATGCACTGTCGCAGCTCTCCTTGTCAAGAGGAGTGCCTGTCCTCGGAATGTGGACGTTGATGACCCTGCTCTTGTCCGCTTCCAGCCTTACGCCGTTCTTTTCGTAGTCCTGCCATGTGGTGATGATCTCAAACTGTAATCTTCCCAGTGCAAACCTGCTCAGGTCGAAAAATCCGCAAAACCACGGTGCAACGAACGAGCCGCAGATACCCTTGACCGCCTTACATTCCTCCAGCTTCCATTTAAGATCAAGCACGCTGTCCCTGTATATCTGCATATCAAGTCCCCTGTCGGCATAGACCGCCCTCAGATGCCTTGTCATGCACATGAACACCAGCAGGTCGGCGGTGAAGCTATGCACTCCCGTAAGCTCGGATATGCGCCTTGCTCTCTCCAGTATCTCGGTCTGATAGTCGGTCGGGATATCCGCCTCGTATGCCGCAAGAGCTTCACCCAGAAGCCTGCCTGCCGCATCGTCTGCGGTTATTTTGTCGTATGCGTCAAGAAGCTGCTGTGCGTCCTCGGGGGAGTATTCAAATTCCTTTAAAAAGCCTGTCAGATATTCTCTCATTTTCTTTACCTCGATGTGCAGTTTCGGTATACTCAGTGTAGCATATTTTGGGGAGGAAGTCAACAAAAGCACATCGCTTATCCATCACCCCAGCGTATCCCGTATCTTCTCGCAGCATTCTGCCGTGTGCTTCAGCAGGAACTCGCCGTGACCAAAGCCCTCCATTATCGTTTCCTCGTAGTTTTTCAGATACTTCTTCAGCTCCTTGTGGGACTTCAGCGCATACGGCTCCTTACTGCCGCACCAGAGGTACACCATAGTTTCGTTCTTTGCTATCTCGGGGCGGGTGTGATAGGTGTAGTTCTCCATAAAATTGCGTTTGAGCGATTCGTCACTTGCAGCCATATATGCATCTGCTTTCAAGGCATTCTTTGTATCTTCGGGGCTTGTTCCCATCAGCTTCATCATAATATGCATAGGCAAAGGGAACTGTCCTTTATTTTTGATCTTGCAGAACATCTTATAGGTAACCCAGCCTGCAATCTTTCCCTGATGCGCCACATAGCAGCCGTCCATTATGACCTTTCCCATATCTATCCTGTTTCGGGTGAGAAGCTCCGTCAGCATAAGTCCGCCCTGCGATGCACCGTATGCCCCGTGTGCCTTTCCGCCATAGTTTTCGTGTATGTACTCCTCTATCTGACGGCACTGGTCTGCAAAGCTTGTGAAATCTCCGCTGCCGTCATAAAAGCCGTCCTGTGCAGGAATTATCAGGCGATAATACTCCTCTAAGGGCTTCAGCAGTGCATACTCGCTGTGCCAGTCCTGCATCATTCCGTGAAGCAGCAGCACGGGCGGATTTTCCTTTGAACCAAATTCGTTGAACAGCATAGTTCTTCCTCCTACATAACATTTGTTTTCTTTTGTTATCTGAAAAGGCTCAGTCAACCGACTGAGCCTTTGTGATACTATTGAATTTTTCCATCATACCTGCGAAGCCGCTGTCGCCGTAAAGCTCCATCAGCTCCGAGAATTTCATCATCTTATCCATGTCGTAATCTCCGTTTAGCATCTCGATATATCCCTGAATACGCATCTTGACTATAAGCCCCATGATGTCACGATACTCCGCACTGCCGCCGCATTTGTCATAGAACATATAAAAGCCCTTTGCAGCCTCGGCGCAGTAGCGCTCCCTGAAATCGCTGTAAGCAGTGCCCTCGGAGCAGTAGAAAAGTATCCGCACGATGTCCTTGTTCTCGCAGAGGTATTCGTTCAGCTCACGCTGATATGCGGCGCTGTCGCCCCTGCCGTTTACCTCGCTGTCGGTCTGCCTCTGTACAAGCTGCAGCAGCCGCTCCGCCACTTCTCCCACAAGTCTTGCGAAAAGCTCCTCCTTGTTTTTGAAGAAGAAGTACAGCGCACCCGTCGTCACATCAGCGGCGGCGCATATCTTCCTTAGCGACGCTTTCTGATAGCCGCACCGCAGAAACTCCGCCCTCGCGGCGGAGAGAAGCAGCTCCTTTGTGTTCTCCTCTGACATTTTATCACCCATTCGATTATAGCATAACAGGTGTTATGTTGTCAAGAGGTCACACAGTAAAATAAGGATCTAATATATTAAACAATGCTATGCTTATCTATATATCAATACTACGATGATGCAAATAAAAACCGCCCATATTACCACGATCGGCACAGCATAATACCACCTTTTCGGCTTGCCATTTTCCCACATACCCTCCGCCTTTATTCTGCATTCATTCAGCTTTTCTCGTGGGATAAGCCTGATCGTCAGCGCCACAAGTGCAGGCAGTATCAACAGATCGTCAAGGTAGCCGAGAACAGGTATAAAATCAGGTATCAGGTCGATCGGCGACAATGCATACGCAACCGTGATAGCTGCAAATATCTTTGCGACTATCGGTGTTTCCTTATCTTTGAGAGCAAGAAAAATTGCAGGTATATCTGATTTGAGTTTTTTTGCACATTCTTTAAGACTCATTTTCATCATCTTCCTTTAAATGCAGCCTGAAATCACAGCACTCGCCGCCTGCACCGAGGGTCTGAGTTCTTCCCCACACAAGCTTCGGATGCATACTTCCGTATGCGATATCGTCCGACTTACAGAAGAACTGCGTAAGCTCGGGGCAGCCGTATTTTTTGCAGGTCTCATAATACGGACACACCAGCATATCCCTCGCAAAGGGCTTGCTGCCCTCAACACGCTTGCTTTTGAAGCCTGCGTCGGGTCCGAACATCTTGTCTATCATCTTGTCGAAAATCGAGGGCATCTTTTTGTAAAGACCCGTGTTCATTATCTTTCGGATCGTTACAGCAAGCTTCTTGATAAAGTCAAATGCCCATTCATCGTACAGCCTGAGAGCCTCCTCACTGCTACCTGTCTTTGTGATCAATGCTTCATAGAATGCAATGCAGGGCAATATCTGCTGAAGATGTGTATGTAATGCCTCACTTGCCGAGCTGTTTTCGCTGAACAGCTCCACCGAACTGGCATACACGCCGTCAAGCTGGTCGGTCAGACCATTATCGATGAACCTCTTTTCAAGACTTCTCGTCATAGATTTCTTTCTGATGAACTTTCGCACAGCTTTGACCGTTATCTCTTTTCTGCCCATGTGGGAGCACCTCCTGTAAAAAATAAAACCCGTATACAGCTATCAGCTATACACGGGTTGAGATCTCATTGATATATACGAGTTCCATGCATAGCTATGACTAGTTATACATGAGTCTCGCAATTTAAAACAAGCCAGACCGTAAGGTCAGTATGTTGACTTGCTACGCCGAAGCGCTCGCTACTCCCTCATAAGGTTTTGTTTATTATACACCCTCTGCCTTGATTTGTCAAGAGGTTTTTCATATGATCTCATTCTTCATCATAAACGCTTTCAAATCTCTCACTATAAGTTCGGGATGACGCATATTCTCGCCGTGTCCCATGTTGCTGAACGGGTGGATATCAAGCCTCGGGAACGCTCTTTTCAGGTGCTTTATCGCCTTTTTCATGTTCATCTCCTTTTCGCCGTACCAGCAGGCAACGGGGAAATCGGAGTTCGGCTCCCATCTGCTCACATACTGCGGATAGAACCGCACGCCCTCCCAGAAGGTCGCCTTTGTCGTTTCAAGGGTGAGCTTCTGACACGCCTGCTTCAGCATAGGCTTGAAGGTCTCGTTCGTGATACCCATTTTCATCTGCAGGAATTTCGGGAACTTTACATTCTCGGTTGTGACCATCTTATTCATAAGCTTGTATGTAAAGGGTGCGAACATGGCGATGGAAGGCTTGTTGAGGATGCCGTAGTTCATGTATTCCGCACCGCTCAGGATAACTCCGCCTATACTTATATCCATCTGTGTCAGCCACGCCGCAGGCACGCTTCCGAGGGATTCCGCATAGACAAGGTCTATCCGTCCGTCAAGCTCCGTCCTGATGAACTCAGCGAGCTTCTCCGCCTGCTCCCTTGCGGTGGTGTAGACGGTCTCGCCCGTTTCATCGTAGCCGTCAAAGCTGACGGTGATGACATGATACTCATTTTCAAGCAGAGGTACGATATTCTCGAACTGCCTGTGCGTCATAAAGTTGCCGGGCAGGCACATTATTGTCGTCTTGTTTTCCTTACCGAATTCATATATTTTCATAGCTGTTTTTCCCTTTCCTGAAACCTTTTAAGGTCGCTGTTGAGCATCTTTGCGTCAATGGAACGTTTTATCGCATATACCCAGAATGTGCAGAGATAGCACACCACCATGTATGCTCCGAAGCCGACAGCGACAGCAATATTCCCGTCAAACCAGCCGAGGAGATGTCCCGACACCGCATACACAGCAGAGCCGCAAAGCATCATCGCCCACTCCTTTACGCCAAGCCTGTCTACCTCGTCGAAATCGCAGTGCAGCAGCACCTGCACCCACTCCAGGATATACGCCGCCCACACCATCTCGAACATGTGAAGTATACCAGCCTCAGCAAAGCCGTTCACCCATCTGTAAACTGCGTAATAGCACAGGATAAGCAGAAAGGTCAGGCAGCACTTTATCTCTGCGCCTATCTTTCGGGTGATGTATAGTTCAAGGAAGTTTCTCAGCTTACTCATCGCTGCTCTCTCCTTTCAGTATTCTTCTGAACTCCGAGGCGTACGTCCTCGATATCATGATATGCTCGCCGTTCGCGAGTGTGGCGTCAATGCGGTTGGAAGCAAGGCTTTTCAGAGTTGCTATCTTGTCGATGTTTATTATCATGGACTTGCTGCATCTGAAAAAGTTTATGGTGTTCAGTATCTGCTCAAGCTGTGCAAGGCTGAACTCCACACGGCAGACGTCCTCCGCGGTGTAGATGAAAGTCCGCCTGTCAACGCTCTCTGCATAGAGTATCTGATTTAAGTCGATAACGGTCTGTCCGCTGTCCGTTGTGCCGATGAGCTTCTTCTGCGGCGAGTTCATAAACTCCAGCACCGCCTGCACCTCGTCATTCAGCCGCTGATAGCGCAGTATCAGCTCGTCCTCACCCGAGGGTATCTGTTGGATGGTGTATTTCATAGCTATGATTTCCTTTTCTTAAGATGGTTTAATTATAGCAAGCGTGAGCGGATTTTGCAATACTCCGATGCGCATGTGACAGTTTCGGGTGCGTGAGATGCACTTTTCACACTGCGCCTTGACCACCCACAGCAAAATATGCTATACTGATAAAAAACCGACAGGGGTGAGATAATGACGATAAACACCGATCATCAGCTGAGGGAGCAGATGTCCCACGACACTGCGGTATTTCCCATCACATATTTTCACGATGAGCTTGCTTCGCTCCCGAATCACGAGGGTCCCCTGCACTGGCACCCCGAGTTCGAGATAGCAACGGCGCAAAGCGGCACTCTGGATTTTCAGGTGGGACAGGAGCACATCACGCTACACGCAGGCGACAGTATCTTCGTCAACGGAAATATCCTGCACTCCATCAGACAGCTTTCGGACGGCGAGCCTGACCCGATGCCGAACATCGTATTTTCGGGCACGATGATCGCCCCCGAAACAAGCACGATCTACAAAAAATACATCAGCCCCGTTTCCGCCTGCGATTCCCTGCCGTATATCCTGTTCAGACAGGGCGACAGCGTAAATGAGCTGATAAGCGAGATATATCGTCAGTTCAGTGAGCAGGGCGATTGCTATGAGCTGATAGTTCAGCGAAAGCTGAGCGAGATATTCGAGCTGATATACAGGAATTTCGATACTCTGCCGAGGTCAGAGACCACACGGGTGCAGCTTGTCACGGGCATTCGTATACAGAAGATGCTGTCGTATATCTATGAGCATTACGCCGAGGCGGTTACTCTCGAGGACATCGCTGCTTCTGCGAATATCAGCCGAAGCGAGGCAGGCAGGTGCTTCAGGTCGTATATGAGCTGCTCCCCTGTTGACGCTCTTATTCAGCACAGGCTTCAGGTCTCGCACAGGCTTCTCACCGAAACTACGCTTTCTTTGCAGGAGATAAGCAGCGAATGCGGCTTCAATTCCGTGAACTACTTCAGCCGCAGATTCCGTGCGCATTACGGATATGCTCCGAGCCGCAAGCGGGTTTTGGGTAAATAGTGCTTGATCCTGGCACTTTTGCACCTTGCAGACAAGCTCTTTTGATGGTAAAATACATATAAGTATAAATACCGAAACGGAGGTAATAATTATGGAATTCAAGTGGTTAAACGAAAGCGAGATCAAGATAACTGACGGCAGAATTGAGATCAAAGCACCTGCGCAGACAGATTTTTTCTGCGGAAGCATTGACGAATGCGAGGAGGGCATACTCCCCGAATCTCTCTGCAACGCACCGTATTACTACACCGAGGTGGATGGAGATTTTGTGCTTAAGGTTAAGGTCTCCCACGACTTTAAGGACACCTACGATTCCGCATCGGTAATGGTGATGAAGGACAACTCCTGCTGGGCGAAATGCTGTTTTGAGCTGACGGATTTCGGCACACACGCTGCTGTCAGCGTAGTGACAAAGGGCGATTCAGACGACGCAAACGGCTGTAATTTAGACTGCAACACCGCATGGCTCCAGGTCGCAAGAGTAGGAAACAATTTCGCATTCCACTACTCCACAGACGGCGAGAATTTCTACATGATGAGATATTTCCATCTCCCCGTTGACCGTATCGTAAAGGTCGGACTTCTGGCACAGGCACCTGTCGGAAACGGCGGCACAAGAGTGTACGAAGATCTCAGCATTGAGAAAACTACCGTCAAGAACATCAGAGCAGGTAAATAAAGCACAACAGGCACACAGAATTTTCCGTGTGCCTGATCTTATTTCCGCTGATACACAAGCAAAAGCCGCACTCGTTTTACGAATACGGCTCAACATATCGCATCTGAATAAACTGCATCAGAAATAATTCACCAGCAGGATGACGATGCTGGTGGCTATCATCACAATGCCTACAACACGGTTCAGTGTCTTTGCGTCGGCTTTGTTTGCGATCTTTGCGGCGATCCTTGCCCAGATCAGCGTAAATACAACGCACAGCACAAGGCAGAGGATATCGGGCATTCCGCCGATCATAAAGTGGCTGACGCCGCCCGTCAGAGCCGTAAACGCCATGATAAACACGCTCGTGCCGACCGCCAGATGCATAGGATAACCGAGGAAAGAGGTCAGAACGAGAAGCAGCATCATTCCGCCGCCTGCGCCCACAAAGCCACAGATAAAGCCGACAAATATGCCGCCGATAATTGCCTTTATCGTTCTGTTTTTCGGGGAGACTTCTTCAAGCTGCTCCCTCGTTTTGTTCACAGGCTTCAGCAGAAAGCGCAGTCCGATGATTATAAGCGCTACCTGCATCGTGCCGCCCATGGTCTGCTCGGGCAGAAAGCTTGCCACAAGGCTTCCGACCATCGTTACGGCAAGCACGCTCACGAGCAGCGGCAGGCTGTTCTTTACGTCTAAGTTTCCGCTTTTCTTGTAGGTATATGCGCTGACGAGGCTTGCCAGAACGTCGCTGATAAGACCTATACCGACCGCATCATAGGCAGGTACGCCCAGAAACGTCATGAGCATTGGTCCTATAACTGCGGCGGCGCTCATGCCCGCAAAGCCTGTTCCGATGCCTGCTCCCGCACCTGCGATAAAGCACACAAGTATTTTTATCAATATATCGTTCATAATGCTGCTCCGAACTTTTGTTTATGTGTTTATTTTACCACATTTTTATCCAAAACTCAATACCACAAAGGAAAGCCGCACTCGTTTTCGGGTACGGCTTGATATATGGTGTTTGGCAAATTGGAATATTAATTACTTCTTATACGGTTTATAATGTGGATTTTCAGAATTATTTTTCCAAAATGTCTCTATACCGTATTCTCTAATTTGTTGATTTCCATCCAGCCACTGCCTGTATACTGCTTCTTCAAACAATCCCTGCGTTTTTTCACATGGGAACTCATTGCACTCTCCACAAAAATCAACCCCATGATTCTTTGTACATTCAAGCAAAAAACACCCTTCGATGCTGCAACCATTATGCTCTGCACTGCGGCAGCCTGAACAAGGAGCGCCCCCATATATGCTAAGTATTCCCTCAAAGTTATTATAACCTTCTACGGCGTCAGGCATATGTACCTCGTAAAATTCTTTTATGCCATCTAAATATTTTAATAATGTTTTAGCCGACACACAAATTACACCATCATTATATGCCGAACAAGTGTGGCACATTAAAGAACATGGTGCAACCCTTTTAATAATTTCACTTTTTTTCATTTTTTGCGCTTCTCCACTAAATTCTTCTCTGTCACTAAGTCAATTATACCAAACATATCATAATAAGTCAATAACGCTGGCGGTTGTTATTTAACAACACATATAACGGGATAAAAAGCAGATTCGGAGAAGTTTCGTTCTTATCTGAATTTTATGTATCAATAGCTCAAATTTGTGCCTACTTATATATCTAAAAAATCATCATGTTCTCTATAATAATTTATTGCAGATATGAAATCTTCGATAGCGGAATCCATCTTCTGACTTAACATATGCCCTATTACATCTTCGAACTGTTCCCCAGAATAAAACAATACCAATTTTCTCTCCGTAACAAAGTCCGTATATATTTCCTTATCATCGTCATCAACATCAGGATAATCATCCAAATAACATATCGTATCGCCTGAAGCTACATCCACATAATCCATAGTATATATACAAAAATCTATGTCGTCCAGCAAATTATCTACTCCATTTTCGATTATCATATTCTTAAAAAATGTAATCACATCGCTTAATCTATACTCTACTTGTTTTTTTAATGCGTTCATTTGGTAAATCTCCTTTCAAAATAGGCAATTTAATCTCACTGCTCCAGAGAAGCTTGATTTCTTCTCTGGATATTTTTTTATTATTGACATATTGGAATTTATCGAGTTAAACAATAAACCATAATTGCTTGTTGAACATTAAGCAGATGCTTTTTAAACTCATATCCAACAAAATAATCCGAATCAATTACATCCGCAGAAACTTCTTCTCCACGATAAAACGGCGGGCAAGGATTTAATATGGCTCCCTCATTTGCCATTTGCATAGCTTTTAAAGTCACCATACACTCCTTGAAATCATCAAGAATATCAGACGGTAACGAATCAGTACATATTATATCTTTTCCTACAATCGCTTCATAGATATTACTATGCGATACTAAACCCTCAATTTCATAACCATTTCCACAACACTGCTCCAGTTTAAATCCCATAACAGTTGATGCTTCTTTCCACGCCAAGCCGATGTTACCATTTTTGCCACAAAACAAGAACTTGTCATTTACAAAATCCTTTCGGATTTTAGAAAGTGCATACATATCCGTAATTACTTCACAAGGATGGTTTATGTCTGTCATTGCATTTATAACAGGCACGGATAAATACTGCGACATTTTCTCTATTAGATTTATATCCTTATGTCTAACAACCACCATATCCGCCCAGTTGTTCAAATAACCACAAACATCTTTCAAATCTTCTTTTTTGTCAAGGGTTTCAGATGGGAACAATATTGGTTGTCCACCTAGCAAATATATCCCCTTTTCAAATGTAACTCGTGTTCGGATACTGGAATTAGGGAAAAACAAAACAACACTTTTGCCTTTTAGAATATCTTTGTATTTTCCTTGCCCAACTTCATCTGTTATGTTAAAAATATCATAAATATCATTTGTATGATAATCTGTCAGTCTTATAAGATTTTTCAATTATATTCTCCTCCACAAAGAATTATTTGTCCCCAAGTCAATTATACCAAATATATCATAACAAGTCAATAACGATGGCGGTTATTACTTAACAACACTTATAACGGGATATAAAGCAGATCCAGAGAAGTTTCGTTCTTCTCTGGATTTTATGTATCAATGGCTCAAATTTGTACCTACTTATATGTCTAAAAAATATTCTTTGTATTTTATGTAGTAGTCAAATTGGAATTTACAGAAATTTCAAAAGACCTAAGATCAACAAATGCAATGGATAAAATGCATAGTAGCTATATTGCAGTGCTGTGCTATGGTAACCTTGCTTTCCTTTATACAACCAGATCGGAATCAATGCCAAAAGCGCAAAGCCTTGTCTTGCAATAAAGTATGTTTGCCCAAATATATTAACCATATATGAGAAACCACCAAGAATTTCAAAATTGATGTACCCCAAACACAACAATTGTCCAAGATAGCACCACCATTTTCCGCCTCTAAATGCATAGAACACGAGAACCATTAATATACCGGCATTGTTATAGTCTACAAATGTGATGATTCCACCTATATATGCAATACAAACAGTGGCTATTCCTACTAAAATTCGTTTCCATATTTTCTTTTCCTTTACTTTTTCATTCCAATGAATAAGTCCAATTGCAATCAAGAAACTCCAGAGAACATTTTGGTGTATCGGGTAGAATATAGTGCTTCCCATTGCCAAATTGAATGGGATTTCAGAAAGGACCGCAAACAAAAGTAATCTACCCACATATTTCTTTAAATTTTTAGTGTGGAAATATCCTTCAATTATCATGAAGGCATAAATAGGAAATGTCAATCTTCCAATACAAGTCAACCAGTCATTTCCTGCAACAATCGTTCCCCACAAATGGTCGCACAACATAAACAGCATAGCCATAATATGCAATGAAAATGATGTTGTTTCTAATTTAAAGTCATTTTCTTTCAACACCATGACCTCCCCATCTAATTTCTATTATGTACTATATTGATTATAACCAATATATCATAATAAGTCAATAACGCTGATTGTTATTATTTAACAACACATATAACTAGATAATAAGGATAGCGTTGTAACACAATCGCGGTATCCTGCTAAGATATCCACAAAAGGAGGAAATACAATGAAAAATAAGACTGGC
This sequence comes from Oscillospiraceae bacterium, assembly GCA_045544715.1. Lineage (GTDB taxonomy): Bacteria > Bacillota > Clostridia > Oscillospirales > Ruminococcaceae > CAG-115. The sequence continues at coordinate 13,724 of JAZPZN010000009.1, forward strand.
ACAATAAGCGTAAGGCTTACACCAGACGAGCTTAAAACCATTGAGGAAAATGCTGAATCAGCCGGAATGAACAGAAACAAGTACATAGTGACATCACTGATGAACAGACAGGACGGCGTTGACCCTGCCCTGCTTTGCAGACTAAGACACATTCAAGCCATTCTATGCGGCTATAATGGTGAGCTCACAGAAGATATGCAGGATTCACTGAAAGGAGATATTGATACAGTATGTTCGATGTTGTTAAGATAGTTGATGAGAAATACGAAAATACTCAGGACTTATGTAATCTGCTGAATTATATTTTCAGGGATAAGGACACAGGAGGATACTGCCGCTACTTTGGCAGCGTTAATACAGACCCTTACAATGCAATGTCAGAGATGATGTATATTAAAGAGTGCTATCGTAAAAATGACGGCAGACAAGCTCGTCATTTCGTGGTAAGTCTGGGAAATGGCTCACTCATTATACCATACGAAGCCAATCAGCTTGCTATGCAGATATGCGCTTACTATGCCAACAGGTTTCAGATAGTGTATTCCGTCCATGATGACACAGATAATCTGCATATCCATTTCGTTCTGAATACGGTAAGCTACGTTGACGGAAAGAAGTTTACTGAGAGCCCTGCGGAATTATGGAGATTCAAGGAATATGTGGGTATGCTTATCAATAGGTATATCCATTGAGAAGTTACCTGAAAAAGCAAATAGATTTTCATCAACTATTGATTTTTTCGCATAAATAGTATATAATATTCATTGAGAATTAACACAATAAATCAAACAAGTTTTCAATGGAGGCTATTATGCAGATAAAACGTGACCGATATCTTAATCAACTGATATCCTTTATGTGGGACGGACAGGTCAAGGTGATCACTGGAATCCGCCGTTGCGGAAAGTCATACCTGCTTGGCACATTGTTCAGAAATTATTTATACGAGCAGGGTGTAGACCATGACCACATACTTTCCTTTGAGCTTGACCTGACTAAAGACATAAAATTCCGTGACCCTCTGGTACTTGCTGAACATGTTAGAGGACTTGTCGAGAACAAGCAGGATCAATTTTATCTGTTTGTAGATGAGATACAGATGTCTGACGAAGTACCTAATCCGTATAACAAAGACGGCAGGAAGATAACTTTTTACGATGCTTTGAACGACCTGCGATCTCTGTCTAATCTTGATATCTATGTTACGGGAAGTAATTCAAGGATGCTGTCATCAGATATTCTGACCGAATTTCGTGGACGCAGTGATGAGATACGGGTACATCCTTTAAGCTTTTCTGAGTACTATTCAGCTGCTGGCGGTGACAAATACGACGCTTTCGACAACTACGCATTTTACGGCGGTATGCCTCTGATAATCTCCCGCCCTAATGAAACCGCTAAGATGAATTATCTTCAGTCGCTGTTTTCAGAAGTATATCTGAAGGATATCGTAGAGCGCAAGAAAATAAAAAGAGAGGATATCCTCGGCTCGATTCTCGACCTATTATGCTCTTCGATAGGCTCGCTCACCAATCCCACGAATGTTGCAAACACCATAAATTCCAAACAAAAACTGAGTGGTGAAGGTTCTGTTTCTCAGAATACCGTAAAAAGCTATATGAGTTACCTTGATGACGCGTTTCTTTTCAGCGAGTGCAAACGCTGGGATGTCAAGGGCAAAAGCTATTTCGACTATCCCAATAAATACTACTGCGAGGATATCGGACTGCGAAATGCCAGAATAGGTTTCCGTCAGCAGGAAATGACCCATATTATGGAGAATATCATCTATAACGAGCTTATCACCCGTGGTTTTGCCGTTGATGTTGGCGTAGTTTACGGCAGCGGCAAGGACAGCAAGGGACGTAGTACTCAGATTGCCCGTGAGATAGATTTTGTTGTTAATTCAGGAGGAAAGCGCACCTATATCCAATCTGCCTATGCTCTCCCCGACGAGGAGAAAGCGGCAACCGAAAACAAACCATTCTCACTAACAGGCGACTCTTTCCCTAAGATAATAATACGTCACGATATCCGCAAACGGTGGTATGACGATAAAGGAATACTCAATATAGGTATTATTGATTTTTTGCTGGATGAGAGCATTATATAAGACAATGGAAGTCTTATGTTTAATTACAAACAATTGAATCTCAAGGCACCTGTGAGATATAACAGATTATCAGCAATTCAAGCTAATGTTATACATTTCAGTTATATATTATCTCCATGTAGCTATATAAGCTACCCGATTAATTATCGGATCATAGAACGTTCCCCTGAGCGTAACTGCTCAGGGGCATTTTTTGTTTATGGAGGTAAACGACATGGCACAAAAATTCAACAATCAGCACTACTGTACCAAAGGCATCTCACAGCGGCTTCCCATCATGACGCAGGTTATCCTGTGGGAGCTTATCCAGTCAATGGAGGTCGAGGAGCAGGACTATCTTCAGGTGTTCACCTTGTCGATTGAGAACGGACAGCAGAAAATACTTCACGAGCAGGAATGTCCTGAATACTCTGTGGAGCACCTGTTTCCCAGCACTGATCCCATCACAGGCAAGATATTCGTCATTGATGACGAGACCCATTCCACAATGCTTTTTGCTGAAGAATACTAATACGAGGAGGAAACAACTATGCAAAACGACATCATTTTCTGCGACCGCTGCGGATGCGAACTCACAAGAGATTCTGTTCACTATTTTGAGGACGAATATCTTTGCTCGGACTGTCTTGACGATTCAACCATCGTCTGCTCTTACTGCGGCGAGCGCATCTGGTCTGACGACAATGCAGGCACTATGAGCATGCCGCTGTGCGATCATTGCTACGACAACCACTACACTTCCTGCGAGGACTGCGGCAGGATAATCCATCAGGACTACGCAAACTACTACGATGATGACGACTGTCCCTACTGCGACAACTGCTTTAGTCATCGTAACGAGGGACCTATCCGAGATTACAGCTACAAGCCTGACCCTGAGTTCTTCGGTGAAGGCGAGCGCTACTTCGGCGTTGAACTTGAGATCGATGAGGGCGGTAAGATCGGAGACAACGCACAGGCTCTCATCGACCTTGCAAATGTGCTAAATGAGCACATCTACATCAAGTCCGACGGTAGTCTCAACGACGGCATGGAGATTGTAACTCACCCGATGACACTTGATTACCACAGGACAACTATGCCGTGGGAACGGCTTTGTGGCAAAGCAATACATCTCCGCTACAAGAGCCACAAAACGACCACATGCGGACTTCATGTCCATGTGAACCGCACAGCCTTTGGCGAAACCCGAGAGGAGCAGGACGAAGCTATCTCTCGGGTTTTGTATTTTGTGGAGCACCACTGGGCTGAACTCCTCAAATTTAGTCGCCGCACAGAGTACGCAATGAACAAATGGGCGGCTCGCTATGGCTACAAGCACGACCCAAAGGAAATCATGGAGAATGCCAAGAAGGGCGGCAATGGTCGCTATGCCTGCGTGAACATCACCAACTGGAACACCATCGAGTTCAGAATGTTCCGCGGTACTTTAAAGGCTAATACCATAATCGCCACGCTTGAACTCGTTGACAAAGTATGCGACCTTGCTCTGTACTTGACGGATAAAGAGATTGCCAATGTCAGCTGGACGACATTTGTAAAGACGCTCGACGCTACAAAGCATAAGGAGCTGATAGCTTATCTCAAAGAACGCCAGCTGTATGTGAACGAGCCTGTTGATTTTATGGAGGATGATTAATATGTGCGCAATATTTGGACTTATCGACTACCGAAACTATTTCACTAAGCACCAACGCGAGAAGGTGCTGAAAGTTCTCTCAAAGGAGTGCGAGGTCAGAGGTACTGATGCCACTGGCTTTGCATATATCCACGGCGGCAAGTTGAGCGTTTTCAAGAGACCGCTTGCCGCTCATAAGATGAGGCTCCGTCTACCCTTTGAGAGCAACATCGTTATGGGACACACTCGCATGGCTACACAGGGCAACAAGTTTGAGAACTATAATAACCATCCGTTTTCGGGACTGTGTGGCTCAATGCCGTTTGCACTTGCTCACAACGGAGTGCTTCATAACGACGAAAGGCTCCGCAAGGAGTTGAAGCTTCCTGCAACAAAGATAGCGACTGATAGCTACATAGCCGTACAGTTGCTTGAACAGAAAGATACCCTCGACTTCACGACCATTGCAGAAATGGCTGAACAACTCGAGGGTTCTTTTACTATTACAGTGCTTGACGCGGCTAAGAACCTCTACTTCGTCAAGGGCGACAATCCGCTGGCTCTGTACCACTTTGAGCGTGAAGGCTTCTACATCTACGCAAGCACCGCCGCTATTCTGGATTGTGCGCTGATAACGCTCGGACTGGTAACGAAATTCTATACGGAAATTGATGCAAAATGCGGAGATATTCTGAGGGTATCTCCCGATGGAGAGCTTACCTCTGCAAAATTCGACACAGCAAAACTGGATGCGTTGGATTACTATTACAGCTACCGTCCATACTGGTGGACTCATGCTGAACCAGAGGATTATGTTGAGTGGTTTGAGAGTGCTGCTGTAAAAGAGCTTAAACAGTTTGCAAGCTATATCGGGGTTGCTGAGAAAGACATCGACCTCCTGCTCGAATACGGCTACACCGTCGATGATGTGGAGGACTTACTTTACATCCCCGAGGGCGTTGAAACAGCGGTTGAAGAGATTCTTTGCGAGTATGCTTATTGTGGGGGTGAGTGATAATGATATAGCTATATAGGGAATCCCCCTTTGAGATCGAATAGATTTCGGAGGGGGATATACTTATTTTCATTTATTTTTTCTCAAAATATCAACATTTGCAAATAACATTAATCATTGTCTGTTCCCCCATAAGCGACCCTGATTATGTCATCAATATTCGCTTCTTCAAGCCGAATATCCTTTATCTTCGCCTGCTTGCCGATGTCCTCGATAAGCTTCGCGGCGGTGACATCGCTCTTCATAAAGCGGTAGACCGTCCTTGCACCCTCGGTCTTTATAATTTCAGCCTTGGGGTGAGTGATATTCTGCTCTGAGTAAAAATCTATCACAAGCTGACGGTAGGGAGCGATGCGGTCTGCAATTTCGTCAAGAGAACCGTCCTCGATGACTATACCCTTGTTGATTATGATGATACGCTTGCAGAGCTCCTGAATATCACCGAGATCGTGGGTGGTGAGGATAATTGTAGTTTTGCGGGTCTCGTTTATCTGTCGGATGAACTTTCGTATAGCGTGCTTTGCGTCAACGTCAAGACCGATTGTCGGCTCGTCGAGGAACAGGATATCGGGGGAATGGAGCATAGCCGCCGCAAGGTCGCCCCTCATGCGCTGACCGAGTGAAAGCTGACGGACGGGGGTATCGACGATGCTTTTAAGGTCCAGTATCTCGTCCATCATCGCCATATTTTCGTTGTAGACCTCATCTGGGACATCGTAGATGCGTTTGAGAAGCTCAAAGCTCTCGCCGAGCCTTAAGTCCCAGTAGAGCTGTGTTCTCTGTCCGAAAACAACGCCGAGATGCTTTACTACCGCCTTTCTGTCCTTTACGGGAGAGATTCCGTTTATGAGTATCTCTCCAGAGGTGGGGCGAAGTATTCCTGACATCATCTTGACGGTGGTGCTTTTTCCTGCACCGTTAGGGCCTATGTAGCCGACTATCTCTCCCTGTTCGATGGAAAAGCTTACATCGTCAACGGCGGTCACGATTTTTCTTTCAGGCTTGAAGAGTGCTTTTACCGCGCCCTTTAAGCCTTTTTGTTTTTTGACTGTCTTAAATTTCTTTTTCAGATTTCTGACTTCTATAACAGGCATTAAATACCTTCCTTTCAATTACGAACCTGCGCTCTCATACTGCGCAAAGCCTGCGTTGAATATCTTGCAGGCGATGACGAACAGCACCGCGCCAAGCCCCAGTGTAATAAACGCCATACCAAACGGCAATGTCAGCATGGAGTCCTTTCCCATGAATTCGGAAGCGGGATAGAACGCCACCCAGCTCATCGGCATGATAAATGTGAATACGAACTGCACTCCGCGCGGATACATCGAGAGCGGATACATATTCGTGCGATTAAACAGCTCCTGGAAAAATCCCGAGATGTGAAGCGGACTCTTTGTCCAGAACGTGGTTGAGCCGAATGCGAGATAAATCGCGCCACGCAGGAGCGTTCCGCCTATTATTGCGCATATCATGCATATCGTGTTTGAGAACGTCCACTGGAAATCCACTGCGATACAGCCATAAACAAACAATATCACTCCGGGAACAAGGTCTGTAATTCCGTAGAAATTGAGGTCTGCCGCGAGATACTGAAACAACGTATTCATGGGGCGGAGTCTCATTCTGTCAAGCTCGCCGTGGATTATCTCCCAGCCCATAAACCAGGTTTTCGTGAAGAATATTACGGATAATCCATGCGTCAGCACCGACATTCCGTAAAGAAATGCAAGCTCCTTGAAATTCCAGTCGGCAAGGGTCTCGAACTCCTCAACGACAAATTTAATAGTAGAAAATCCCACAAGAAACTGTATGGGATTTGAGATAAGCCAGCCGATAAATGCGGCGGGATATTCCATGCAGGTCTGAAACGACAGCCTGAAGGAAAGCGCCGCGACTGACATATAATGCTTGAATTTTTTCATCATATTAGCCTCCCTGAACAAGAACGCGGCTTGTTGCACGCTTCTGCGCGAACATGAATATCACCGCTAGTCCCACAAGCCAAGCTAACTGAATGCCTAGCTTTATAAGGCATTCCGCAGGCGTGTATTTTCCGATGTAGATGCTGAGCGGCTCCTGATACATATATACGAAGGGCAGGCAATACAACGCATTTCTCAGCCACTCAGGAAAGAACCACAGCGGTATCATCGCACCCGACAGCATATTCACGAAATGGTATTTTATCGAGAATACAGGACCTAAGTCTATCGCCGTAAAGGACAGCATAGCAAACACCGCCGAGAACAGCCAGTTTATTCCGTAGCCGAGTACGAAGCTTAAAAAGAACAGCAAGAAATGCAGACCCGAGGCAGGCACAGGCAGACCGAATATCACCAGTGCCACGATAAACATCGGGATAGTGCTGAATATCAGATTGAACACGATGTTGCCCATGTCCTCAGCGAAGTACATGGAGAACAGATTTATCGGCTTTATCATATCGGTAGCGATACTGCCCGATTTGACAGCGTCCGCGATCTTGTCCTCAACACCCATGTAGTACAGCGAATTCA
>JAZPZN010000010.1:0-19106 GCA_045544715.1 Oscillospiraceae bacterium
CTTGGCTCACAGAACGACATGGCTACGATCCGACTTTATCACGCAAAAAAAGAAAATCGTTGTTCCGCCAGTCTCTCTTGACAAGGCGGTAGAACTCATTTTTATCCTTGTCATACAACTCTTTGAATCGCTCTTTGGTGGGGGCATTGATCAAATTTGACCATAGCACATCTGTCAGCAAATGGCAATAGTAGCCCCATTTGTAGGAGAGAAGCTTATAGTCATCTTCAGTGTCGATATGCTCGGCTTTGAAGCGTTTGTAATCGCAGGTGCTTTTGTGGTTGCCGTCTGTTGTCCAGTGTGTGACCTCAGATGAAGGTGAGTAAGTTCCGTCACCTTGCGGAAGTCCGCAGTCGGGGGCAATATTACCGATATAGAAAAACTCCTTCTTGAACGGAAATGTTTCTAAAAGGCACTCAGCTATCCTAAGATGCACGATCCAAGTTGCCATAACCGATCCTCCCAATAAAAGATATTTTTATTGTATCATAAATTTGCGTTTTTTTCAAGCTTTTCACTTGAATTGCGCTGAAATATGTGGTACAATAGCATTAATGAACACCCGAAAGGAGAAATATATGGACGATAAACAGAAGCCACAGCTCCCCGATGGGCAGAATGAGCCATCAGCAAAGCCTGTAGACTGGTCTGACACATGGGTGACAGATATGAAGCAGGATCTTGAGGATTATCTTGAGGAGCAGGGTATCTATATAAGACAATAAATGTACAGGCGGAAGATATCCGCCTGTTTTTCGTATAAAATGGGGCAGAGTGAATTATCTCTGCCCTAGATAATAGAAAAATCAATATACTTCGCAGCCAGTGTAATAGAACAACAGTATCTGCTTGTAATCGTAGCCCCAGTATGTTGCAAGGGCATTTGCACCGTTTTGAGAAAGGCCAACGCCGTGACCGTAGCCGTATGTAGTAACAGTGAATGTATCGGTGTTAGGATCGTAGTCTATATCAAACGCATTGGAACGGATATCAAAGTCCATGATGCGCTCACGGAATACCTTGCCAGTTATGCGTATCGTATCTCCGTCGTTGTCGGTATAGCTGTGGTAGCCACCTATGTTAAGCTGGTCAACGTAGAAGCCGTCCACATAGCTGTCGATGCTGAACCATGTTGATGGGTCACCCTCCAGCCATATTCCTGTTGCGTTGTAAACTCGGTCGGCAATATCGTCAGCATTGAATGTTGCAGTACGTCCGTAGTTAGGGTCGTACTGCTTGTCCAGCTCGCAGAAAACGCTGACAAGGTATGGATAATCATTTCCCCAAACGTTGACGCTTGAAGCAGTGTAGCCTGCGGATGAAGCGGAGTAGACTGCCTGTATATAGTCTCCATTATAGTATACAGCCTCACCGATTACAGATTCTACCAGCACTTTCACGCTATCCTGAACATTATCTGCAAGGATAACATTTGGATTAAGATCATACTTGTTGCAGAACTTGACGTATGTATATGCCGCTACCGCCTGAGCTTTGATAGCCTCGGGAGCGAATGTATAGCCTACCTCATTCTGCGTTATTGCGGCGACGATGTCAACTGCATTTCCCGATACTGTCATACCGTTATCCTTGACAGTGAGTATCTCATTTGCTGCGTCAGGGTTGGATGGCTTTGGCGGTTGAGTGGGAAGGGTTGTCTCAGCCGTGGTGGTAGTGACAGGATCGTCCACACGAATTCCACCGTAGTCAGAGGTGGTTGATGGTGTGGTGGTTGTCTCAGGAGTTGTAGTAGTTGCAGGTGTTGTAGTGGCCGCAGTAGTTGTGGTTGTCGCAGGTGTCGTAGTAGTTGCAGGTGTCGTAGTGGTTGCAGGAGTAGTGGTAGTGGCAGGGGTGGTCGTAGTTGCCGGAGTTGTTGTAGTTGCTGGGGTAGTTGTTACCTCTTCTGTTTCCTCGGGCGGCTCGTATGTATCGATGATGATAAAATCATCGTTGCTGGTCGTTGCCGAGTTTTCCACTTCCTCTTCACCGAAAATCGGCTCAGTTTCTTCGGGGACAACATAGTCGTCTGGGGTCTTTTCTAGTGTTGAGAACACTGCTTTATCGCTGATAGCAGGGGAGAGAAGCTGCAGTGGCTGAAGGTTAATCGTTGAAATTGGAGTGGTCTCGGGAGGTGGGATAAAATCGATAGTTCCCTGACCATTGGCTTCATCGCCAGTCTCTTCGGTGGAAGGCTCGTCTGACACGATCGTCTGCGCTTCGCCTATCGTGCCGATCACGCCGCAGGTGAACACATAGGCGTTGCATATCAACAGTGCGATGATAATTTTCGTTAGTGATATCTTCTTTTTCATATACCCTCAAATACAATTGCATGATAAGCCCGTTTAAGAGCTTATCATGCGCATTATTAATATCTTATGTGCTACATTAATATCAGTAGTTGGCAGGATCATCTTCAAGACCGTTTGCCTTGATATATTCCTCCATGCCCTTTACAAGACTGATATCCCATGTTCTGCCCTTCCAGCGGTTTCCATAAGCTTCCTTGTATGCCTGGAAATCCTTAACGCTCTTCTTGCGTACGATGTTGTCTGTGTTAACCTCAGGGCTCTCGTTTTCTCTTACTTTACGGGCAACAATGACAAGTCGGCAATCCTCAAAGCCTGTTGAAGCATCACAGGTAGAGAGTGTCAGCAGTTCGTCACCATACTGTATATCAACGCCTGTTTCGTAGATGCTGCGATCCATGCACTCCATGATGAAGCTGTAGAACTGGTCGCTGCTCTCGAAATACACATTGTTGTAATAATCGAATACCTCGCCGTGCTCCTCAGCTGTGTTTGTAACGAATACTGAGAATATCTTGTACTGGTTGTTCTGATACAGAGTGTTGAAATCAGCAACGGGTGACATCTTCAGAAAATCGATATTTGTGCGGTAATTGCTGAGTGCTGCAAACTGGTACTTGTACAGCATATTGTGACCGTAAAGGATAGTGTTGTTAGGCATCTCGCTGGGGCCGAACCTGCCCTCGAAATCGGTAAAGATAGTGCCTGCAAAGTTGTAGTTTCCATCGTAGTCCTTGTGGAGATAGTATTCATTATCATCTGCCTGAACGACGGGATAATCTACATTTGTGCCGTTGATGGATACCCAGCCGATGAAGTCGTTGTTGGCAGCGTAGAGCGATGCGTATTCCTCGTTCATCGTGCCCTCGGGGAGCTGCTCGATATCCTCCTGCGTAGGAGTCTGGTTCTTGAGCTCAACTATGTATGCCTGAGTAGCACCCGCCTCTTCTTCACTGCCGGGCTGAGCAGCTCCCTGCTCCAGCTCGTTGTACTGCAGGAAGGTGTTGGCAATGATGATGACAGCTACGACAAGGATTATTAGAGAAGCAAGGAATATTATTTTTCTGAACACCTCTGTAACGCTGTCGCCCTTCCAGGGGATTAGCCCTGTCACGATGCTCATAAATAAGCTCTGCTTCTTCTTTTTTCTCTTCTTTTTCTTGCCGCCGTTGTTATTGTTTTGAGGCGCAAGGCCCATATCCATTTCTGCCATTGTGAAAGTCCTTTCGTATGTGGTGTTGCTTATCTATATATCGCAGCGGCTCAGCAAGCTGTACCGCTGCGAAGTGTTACAAATATCAGTAGGAGTAGCCCTGTATCATCTCTGCGGGCCACTTTCTGCCGCCCCATGAACCTCCGTTGAGGTCATAGTAATAATCGAAATACAGAGGGTCAGGGTTTTCGTAAGCCTTGCTTACATCGACAGCGGGATCCTCTCCCTCACGTACCTCTCTTGCAAACAGAACCCAGCGTAGTCCTCTGTTTTTTCCGTCATAGTCAGAGATGCAAGTGGAGAGCGTCAGTAGGTTATCACCGTATTTGAGATCTACATCAGTGTAGAATGTTGTGCGGTCGAGTATCTTAGCTACATATTCATCAAAAGCAGCCTTGTTTCCGAACTGCCTTTCCTCAAGGTAGTAGAACACATCGCCCTCGCTCTTACGGGTATTTACCAGCATTCCGCCGAAGATCTTATAGGTGGAGTCCTTATATAGTGTGCTGAAATTGATAGTAGGATACTTTTTATAGAAGTTCATGCCATCGTTGGTGGGACGGTAGTTGTAGTATTTCAGTAGCTGTGCGAAATACTCACCGCTCATCATATTGTGGCCATAGAGGATAGTGTTTGCGGGTGTAGATTCAGCAGTGATTGGATCACGGTAGTCTGCAAAGATGGCACCCGAAACGCTCTTCTCCTTTTTGTAGTTGTGGGTGAGATAAAAGTCGTTGTCATCGCCCTGAACAACAACATAGTCGATGAAGGGATCCTCGGGCTCGCCGATAGATATCCAGCCCACGATATCCTCATTTATTTCAAGCAGTGGCAGGAAACGTTCCTGTACCTCAGGGAACTCCTTTTGTAGCTCCTCCCGCTTGGAGGTGTCGATATTGACAGTCGTGCTGCCGCTCGTTACAGCGTCATCTGTTGTGCCGTGGTAGATGTCGCTCAGCTCTTCATTGTTCTGGGTATCCACTATCTTGTTGCCTGTTGTCGTGGCAAGCGAGATGATCGATATCACCAATACGACAGCCGCACCGAGAAATATCACCTTGCGGACTATCTCAACAACTCCGTCGCCCTTCCACGGGAACAGGTATTTTGCTATCTTTAAAAATATATTTTCCTTCTCAACGAAATTTGCCATATTATCACCTCTGTATATTTATCTGATGTATCATTCCCCGATAAGATGTTATTCACCCGTGTAGCTGAGCAATTTTGATCTATCCCAGTTGCTGCCGTACCACTCTCCGCCTATCAGTTCATAATAGTAGTCAAAGAGTTTGGCATTATAGTTTCGCACTGCCTTGGATGTATCAACATATTCGCTTTCGCCTGGGCGTACCTTTCTGGCAAACACTACCCAGCGGGTCTCGATGTTTTCTCCGAGGGGCCAGCAGCAGGTAGAAAGTGTCAGCAGCTGGTCACCGTATTGGATATCAACATCGGTGTAGAACCAGCTTCTGTCCATGACATCGATGATGAACTTGTGGAAATCGTCCTTGTTCTTGAAGCTTGTCTTATTGACGTAATTGAAAACCTCACCGTACTCTGATTGAGTATTGGCGATCATAGCACCGAATATCTTATAGGTCTCGCTACCGCCGTCGGGGGTGGCAAGCATAATAGTGGGATGAACCTTGTAGAATGCGATAGGCTCACGGCTTGCATCATTAGGAACATAATGTGCTATATGTGCGAAGAAATCACCCGTTTTCATATTATGGCCGTACAGCACGATATTATCGTCAGTGCCGTCCCATTTATTCTTGTAGGAGGAGAACACCGTGCCCGAGATGGACTCATTTTTGTAGAAATCGTGGTTGATGTAGTAATTGTTGTCCTCTGCCTGCACTACAACATTGTTGACGTAAGTGCCTGTTATCTTTACCCAAGCCCTTGTATCGGGATTTTCTGCCTTCAGTGCTGCAAAATCAATGTTGAGAGGGGTGTTGACAACAGGTGTAACATCGATTACTTCTTCTGTTTCCTCTGTTTCTGGTGCGGTAGAGCCTGTAGCAAAGGTCGTGTTAGTGGCGAAGGGCTCATAATCTAGGTCTATATTGACCGTGCCCTGGGATTCGCCTGCGATATTCTGTACCTGGCTGTTGGTCTCAACACCGTCGTTGATGCTGAGCAGCTGCCCTCCTAGAACACCGATGGCTGCTGCAAAGGCAATGACCGCACATATCATAAATATTTTGCGGAACTTTTCCATTGCATCGTCCTCCTTTTGCGGGAGGATGGCTTCGCAGGTCTGAGCCCACCAGTTTTTAGGACGACCCTTTATCTTGTCTTGCTTTTTTGTCGTCTTAGGCACGGGGTCAAGCCCCATCTTTTCAAGGGCGATGTCCCTTGAAGCCGATTCACGTTTCTTTTTAGGCTTTTCCTTATAGTTTGCCATTATTTATCATCGCCTTTCGTATTTTTTGCCGATTGGAGGTCTTATATGTCCTCCTCTGTTATATAAAACTTTATAAACGGCAAAAAGGTTGCTAAATGCTGCCTCAGTCAGCATCTTCCTGCTGCAGCTCGTTGCGCAGCTCCATCAGCAGCTTGCCGAGAATGTTTCTGCCATATCCTTTGCATTTACTGCATCTGCAGGAGTACCACTCGTGATCGTGATTAAGGCAGGTGATAACGATGTTTTCGTTTCCTGTATCGAGCAGTCTTTTGCGCATTTCGGGGTCGGAATACTTAGTCTTCAGTATGTTGTACATAATATCGTACTTAATATATATCCAGTTTTCAGTTGTTTGTGTGGATCTCACGCCATTGTAGGCGGCCTGATGCGGTGTCATATGTCTGTATCTTTCTCTGAGAGAAGCATCATCAAATCTGCTTACCTGAAATGCATTCTCAACAGACGGATATACTACGCCTTCGTAGGTTAACGCTTCAAAGTTTTTAGAATCGAAAATAGAAAAATCAGTCAAAATGACAGCTCCTTTACAGGTTTATATCGTTGCAAGCATAAGGTCGATAAGCAGCAGAGCCTTGCGTGTAGCTGCCGCTCTGATGTAATCTCTTGCGGAAAAACCATCACCGTTGTGGGCAGGAAAAATGTAGCTCTTGGAGTGAGTCTTGCGTGTGTTGTTGGCGAGGGCGCATACAGCGATACAAACCTCTCCGACGGGATGTTCATCGCTGCCACCTGTAGGGCCGGCAACACCTGTTGTAGATATTCCGATATCTGCGCCTGCGAGGTTCATAATTCCCTTTGCCATAGCCTCTGCACATTCAACGCTGTATTCAGTGTGGGTATTTATTATTTCAGCGTCAACACCTAACAGCTCCTGCTTTATACGGTTGGAGTAGGTGCAGGCACCCATCTCGATAACGCTGCTGCTGCCCGATATGGCAGTTATCGCAGCGGATATCAAACCGCCCGTACAGCTCTCTGCCGTAGCGATCTTTATGCCCTTTTCCGTTGAGATCTTTACTATATGATGAGAAAGCTGGACTATCTGCTTTTGCAGCTCCTCATAGGGGATGAATTTTTCCATAATAACACCTTATTCAAACAGATCTATAGTTTTCTCACCATATCTGAACATCTTAACTTCGGTTTCAGCAACTGCCTTCTCTACAAGTGAATCGAAATCGCATGCAGCCTCTGCAGCCCTGATATCCTCGATACGGGGCTTAGTCTTGGGATGCTTAGGTGAGAATACTGTACAGCAGTCCTCGTAGGGCAGGGTGGAGGTCTCATAGGTATCGATCTTGCGTGCTATCTCGATGATCTCCTTTTTGTCCATACCGATAACGGGACGGAATACGGGATATTCCGCAGCTTCATTGGTGCAGTACAGTGCTGTAAGTGTCTGGCTTGCAACCTGTGCGACGCTTTCGCCGGTGATTATTGCACCATAGCCTCCTTTATCGCATATTCTGTTAGCTATCTTCACCATCAGTCTTCTCATTAGTACAGTGAAATACTCTTCGGGACAATTATCTCTGAGAGCCTCCTGCAGCTCTGTAAAAGGTACGCAATAGAACTTGATATCTCCGCAGTAGTCAGTCATCTTTTCGGCGAGGGCTTCAACCTTCATTCTTGCACGCTCTGATGTGTAGGGAGGGCTGACATAGTGGATGCAATCCACCACCAGACCACGCTTTGCCATCATATATCCCGCAACGGGGCTGTCAAGGCCGCCCGAGAGCATCAGCAGTGATTTGCCCGAGCTGCCGACAGGCATACCGCCTGCACCAATGATACGCTCAGCACTTAGATATGCCCCCTTGTCACGCACTTCAAGTCTTACAGTGACCTCAGGCTCATGCACATTCACCTTGAGATGAGGGAATGCAGAAAGCACTACACCACCAAGCTGCTGCTGTATCTCAGGGGTCTGCATAGGGAACTTTTTGTCAGAGCGCTTAGCTTCTACTTTAAATGTCTTTGCAAACTCAAGGGAATTGCGCAGATATTCAGCTGCACCTGCTGCCACCTGCTGAAAATCCTTCTCGAATACTGCACATCGCTGGATAGCACCTATACCAAAGATATAGGTCAGCTTTTTTACAACAACATCAATGTCGATATCATCGCTCTTTGGAGTGATATAGATAGTTGATTGCTTACGGAAATAGTCGAATTCGCCCAGTGGCTTCAGCCTGCGCTTAATATTTTTCTGGAGCATATCCTCAAAAGAGTTCTTGTTAAGACCCTTGAGGGCTATCTCGCCGTATTTTACCATTACAATTTCATTCATTATCGTCTGAACCTTTCAATTCCTTTTTTGATATTATGTACGAGGATATCTATCTCTTCCTCGGTGGTGTCAGCTGAGAAGCTGACTCTTATCGCATTGTCTGAGGTACTGCCATAGCCGAGGGCATCCAGCACTCCGCTGACCTTACCCTTTGAGCATGCTGAGCCGCTTGAAACATATATCTCTTGCTCCTCAAGATGGTGGAGCATTATCTCGCTTCTTATGCCCTTGACAGAGAAATTAACGATGTTGGGCACGCATCTGTCGGTGGAGTTGAAGCTTACTCCCTTGAGTTCCGACAATGCTGAAACAAGATGAGCCTTCAGCTTATCGAATCTCTCGCTGCTTCCGTGGTATGCCTTGACAGCGGCATCAAGCCCTGCGATGAGCTCAACAGGCTCAGTGCCCGAGCGGAGCTCTCTCTGCTGTCCGCCTCCGTAAAGCAGGGGAGAAAAGCGGATATCCTTTTTGACATACAGCGCACCAATACCCTTGGAGGCATGGATCTTGTGCCCTGATATGCTTACGAAGTCACCTACCAGTGGCACTTTGAGAAATCCCTGAACGCCGTCAACGTGAACGATAGTATCCTTATTCTTGCGCTTTACCAACTGATAGAGTCGCTTTGTGTCGATCTTAAAGCCTGTTTCATTGTTGACTGCCATGCAGCTTACCAGCATTGTATTTTTATCCACCTGCTCAGCGATAGCAGCTTCAAACTCTCCGTCTGCGAAATCCTTAGGGGCGAGGCGCACGACCTCAAAACCTTGCTCCTCCAGTTTGTTGAGGGGATTTGCGACAGATGGATGCTCAATAGCGGTGGTGATGATCTTTTTTCCACGTCTGCGGTATGTATCTGCAATGCCGAATATTGCAGTGTTATTGCTTTCGGTTGCTCCCGAGGTGAAATATATCCTTCCATCCTCGCTGAATTTGGAGAGGAGAGTTTTTCTTGCGCTGCCGAGTATCTTTTCCGCTTCGATGCCAAGATGGTGAAGCGAGCTGGGATTTCCGAAGCAGTGCTCCATCGTTTCTGCCACTGCCTGTATTGCTTCTTTACAGGGCTTGGTGGTGGCAGCGTTGTCAAGATATATCATATTATGTATAGCTCCGTTTTCTTTTGTTTATTATGATGTGGGTATACTTACCACATAATACTACATAATATAGTATAACACATTTTATCTGATTTGAACAGTGCTTTTTAAAAATTTTCACGATGTTTTCAAGGTTATTACGGTGAGATTACACAAAGGTTACAAAATGGTTACAAACTATGTTAAAAGGTTACTGAAAAATTACAATTCTTGTGTTCGTGGTTACAATGTTGTCATATATGTTGATTTTTTTTGCTTGCTATGGTAATATATAGTCAGAAAGTGAATTGCGAAAATACTCCATAATTTCATGATAGAATCATAATCCCTCCATTTCACTGAAGCCCTGCTGCAAAGCGGGGCTTTAGTGCTTTTATTACCGCTTGACTCTTCTTTCTGAAAGTGGTATGATTATTGCTGTAACGGAGGTGATATAGTGGTAACAAGGCTAAGATACGGCAATACGAATACTTTTTTCGTGCACAATGGTTCAGATGGGATATTGATCGATACAGACTGGGCAGGAACACTACCGGCTTTTTTCAAGGCAATAAAAGATGAAAAAATCCAGCTGAACAATATCAAATATGTGATGGCTACACACTATCATCCCGATCACATGGGTCTTATAAGCGAGCTTATGTCGCATGGTGTCAAGCTTATAATATTTGATGTGCAGAGTGAATATATTCACTATTCAGATGAGATATTCAGCAGGGAAAGAAGTATTGGATATCAGCCGATAGATGAGGCTGAGGCGATGATATTATCCTGCGATAGCAGCCGAAGTTTTTTACTTGAATGTGGTATAAACGGAGAGGTGATACATACAGCTGGTCATAGTAACGACAGTATTTCGCTGCTTCTTGACGAGGGAATAGCGATCGTAGGCGATCTTGACCCGATAGATGTTATCGAAGCCTACGGTGATAATAATGACCTAAAAGAAAGCTGGGCGCACATATTGAAGCATCATCCGAAAATCGTATATTATGCTCATGCAAATGAAAGGCATTTTGATTGAGATGGGGCTTGGATATTTAAGCATCTTATATAAAAATGGCAGACACTCTATTAAATGTCTGCCATTGTTTTGGTGTTTTATTCTGTCACGAGAAACTCTTCGGGAATATTAGCCTTTATCAGCTGCTCTGAGAAGCTGTAGGTGAATTTTTCACATCCGTGTACATTTGCAAGTTCCTGAGTATAATTGGAAAATGGATACACACGCACATTCTCATATCCGTAGTCATAATGGTTTATCAACGGGATCGCTTTTGCATCAGACAGTGATACTTCACCTGTAGTGTGGTTTTTGGTCACAGTTATCTCACCTAGCATCTCCACCATGCAGTAAGGGTTAGACTGCGCTGAGATAAAGTTGCCCAGGCAGTAGTAGACAAAAGCCTGTCTGCCGTCAATTGTGTCTAGATATTCCATAGACTGGATGGTGTGTGGCTGTGTACCGATTATGATGTCGGCGCCCCAGTCAGCGAGCTGCTGTGCGATATCGTATTGCGACTGCATTATTTCGTTTGTGGTTTCAAGTCCGAAGTGTGCGCTGACAATGACACAATCGTAATTCTTGGCGGCTTCTTTTACCTGCTGCTTGATGAGTTCTGTTTCATCGAGGTATACAAGCTCACATTCAGAGCTTGCAGGAAGATAGAGACCATTCGTGTGCTCCATATATCCGAGGAATGCGAAGCTTATATCGTTCACCATGATGGTACGGATGTTATCCATATCCTCTGCATTGCGATAAGCACCGTACACGGGGATATCGGGGTGAGCTGCTTCCCAGTAATCAAGGGTAGCCAGCAAGCCTGCCTCGCCCTTATCCAACACATGGTTGTTAGAGATGGAAACTGCATCAAATCCTAACTTTATCATCTCAGCACCGAGGTCTTCGGGGGAGCAGAAGCAGGGGTAGGTTGATGGTGCAAACGCATCGGTTATTATAGTTTCCTGATTGAGTATTGCGAGGTCTGCTGCGGCGATGATGTCCGCAACATTCTCATAGGCGTAGCTGAAATCATATCCGCCATCATTGGAGCGGTTTTTGGCTTGGCTGTATATCGGCGAGTGTATGAGATTGTCACCCGCACATAGTACATTAACAGAGGTGATGATATCCTCCGGAGGAGGGGGCGGTGTAGTTGCAGCGGTGGTCGTCGTTTCAGATGTAGTAGTTGCTGCAGTTGTGATAAGCGCAATAGATGTTGATGGAACACTCTCAGGCTCGCTTTCAACAAGGTTGGTGCAGCCTGTCAGCAGCATCGCACTGATCCCAAATGCGATAAACCGTCTTTTCATAATATATGTATATCTCCTTTTTTCGACATTGTATTTGAAATTATATCACAAAAGCTGTCGTACGTCAATGTTTGAATAAAAAATCATTCCGCCCTCCTTTTGGGGAGGGCGGGGGTATATATCAAACAGCCGCCATCTGCCTCGGGCTGTTCGTGGGCTGCCGCCACCCTCGGGCACGGCTGTGGATCTCACCCTTACTCATTTTATGCTGTAGGTGTAAATTCGTGCAGATGTTATTAAGTGCGACTGTAGAGGCTTTTGCAGCTGTTTTTGCAAATTGACGGCTATTGACAACCAATCTGAAATGGTATATAATATTTGTATATATGCTGTTGAAACTCCATATCCTAATTATGGCATTACATATATCATTTCATTTAGTAAGAATTTTTTGCAGATATACTATTCAGCTCAAATTAAGGCGGCTCCGTAGCGCCTGTTGCCCAATGTTGGCGGCATCCGTGCCAATTTTTGGCAGCAATGCAGACCTTTGTTTGCACTATGGGCTGATACATAGCAGACGGTAAAAGCATTAGGGTGAATTATGCCTTGCCGCCTGTGTATTCTGCTGACAGAAAGGAAAATCTATGGGACTTTTAACCAACAACAAGCTCCTCACCGAAACTGAGAACATCAAGGGCAAGGAGCAGAAGCCTGCCGCTAAAGCGGAGGTGAAAAAGCAGACAGCCCGCCCTGCAGCAGTGCAGAAAAGCACAAAGTCGCCCGATGCTTTTAAGCGTTTCAAGCAGAAGGCTCCTGCACGTAAAACTGCAAAATACGAAGAGCAGTTACCGCTTCGTCAGCGCAGAGACCGCACGCTTGTATTGAATCAGCGACAGGAGCAGCCCGAGCCAGCTCAGCCCGTAAAATTTGTGGCTCTCGGAGGACTTAACGAGATCGGTAAGAATCTCTATGTATATGAGTGCGGAAATGATATGCTCATCGTTGACTGCGGTCTTGCATTCCCCGATGACGATATGCCGGGTGTTGACCTCGTTGTGCCTGATTTCAGCTATCTTGAAAAGAATCGAGAGAGGTTTAGAGGCATTATTATCACTCACGGTCATGAGGATCATATTGGATCACTTGCTTATCTTCTTAAAAAGGTGAACGTGCCCATCTACGGCACGAGGCTCACACTTGGTCTTGTGGAGGGTAAGCTGAAGGAACATGGTCTGTTGTCGCAGGCTTCACTCAATGTTGTAGCTCCCGGTCAGAATGTGCGTCTGGGCTGCATGAGCGTTGAGTTCATTAGAGTTAACCATTCTATACCCGATGCCTGCGCAGTGGCTATCCATACCCCTGCAGGTATCCTTATCCACACGGGAGATTTCAAAATAGACTATACTCCAATCGAGGGCGGTATCATAGACCTCGCACGCTTCGGCGAACTTGGCAATAAGGGAGTTTTAGCCCTCATGAGCGAGAGTACCAACGCAGAACGTCCCGGTTACACCAAATCCGAGCGCAGTGTGGGAGAGAGCTTCAGAAATCTCTTCAATACCGCTGAAGGTAAGCGTATCATTATTGCAACTTTCTCCAGCAACATTCATCGTATCCAGCAGATAATCGACCATGCAGTGCGCACCGATCGCAAGGTGGCGGTATCGGGCAGGAGCATGGTGAATGTTATCGCAAAGGCTGCAGAGCTTAATTATATCAAGGTTCCCGATGGAACTCTCATTGATATAGAGGATGTTAACAAGTATCCCCCTGAGAAGCTGGTAGTTTGTACAACTGGCAGTCAGGGCGAGCCTATGTCTGCTTTGTCGAGAATGTCAAGTGGTGACCACCGTCAGATAACTATTACTCCCAATGATTTTATCATTATCTCTGCAACCCCTATTCCTGGCAATGAAAAGCTTGTCACTAAGGTGGTGAACGAGCTGATGAAGCAGGGTGCAGAGGTCATCTACGAGAGTATGTATGAGGTTCATGTTTCGGGACATGCTTGTCAGGACGAACTGAAGATGATGATTTCCCTGACAAAGCCTAAGTATTTCATTCCTATCCATGGCGAGTATAAGCATCTTAAAAAGCATGCAAAGCTTGCTATGCAGATGGGTATTCCCGAGGAGAATATATTTATCAGCGGTCTTGGACAGGTGATCGAGACAAACGGTGACACTATGAAATTTACCGGCACTGTCCCTGCAGGCAGGGTGATGGTGGACGGCTATGGAGTTGGCGATGTGGGCAGCGTTGTGCTGCGTGACAGAAAGCACCTCGCTGAGGATGGCGTGATGATAATCGTAGCAACTATTGACCGTGAAACTGGCAAGGTACTTGCAGGTCCCGATATTGTATCTCGTGGATTTGTATATGTGCGTGAAAGTGAGCAGCTGATGGATGAGGCTAAGCTGCTTATGGCGGATGTTATGAACAAATGCCAAGAGCGCAATATCCGTGAGTGGGGCAACATCAAATCAGCGATGCGTGACGCTTTGGGAGATTTTATATACTCCAAGACCAAGCGCAGTCCCATGATACTTCCTATAATTATGGAGTGCGAGGGCAACGTCAGCAGCGATCAGACTTGATAATATATGGGCATTGCGAGAAGCAGTGCCCCGATAACCTCTCATACAAGGAGGAAAACAGATGGTGAATTTTTTTAAGAGCACACTATTGCTTATTACGGTGACGGTGCTGATCGTCAGTGTGCTTCTGCTGGATTTTATCCTGTTCCATGATGATCCTTTGATCTTCTGGATATCTTTGCCAGTGCTAATTACGGTTTCGGGTCTGGCAATTGGCAAGCTGTTGCAGATACGAAAAAATGAGATCATATATTTCCAGCTGCTCAACGATGCGATTGATGGTGCAAACCGTGTGGCACTGGTCAGTTTTCCTATGTCGCTGGCCATTGTTGACGAAGATGGTATAATCGTGTGGCATAATGAGCTATTTGGGAAGCAATTCTTCGATCCAAATGAGGATAATAATAATATAAGCTTTATTATTGATCGCCCTATTGATGTGTTTGAAAATGGTGAAAACAGTATCGAGCATGATGGCAGGCACTATGTTGTTTATGCAAGGAAGCTAAAATTTACACCTGATGAGCGTAGTATTGCCAGCAAGAAAGCACCGGAAGTGCTGCTTAATATCAATGGCATGACTGTCCTTTATTTTAAAGATATCACTGATTATCGCAATCTGCAGGATGAGCACCGTTTGTCGGAGCCTGTAGTCATGAGCATCATGCTGGATCAGTACGAGGATGTGCAGAAGTTTACCAGTGACAGTGAGAAGGCTGAAAAACTGCTTGATGTACAGAGAGTGCTAGAGGGCTATTTCGGTACAAATGCGGTTTTGCGAAAGATTGCCGATGATCGCTATGTCGTTGTGACACAGGAGCGTCGTCTGCGTGAGATGCTGGATGATAAGATGGCTGTACTGGAGCAGGTGCGTGGAATAAAGCTTGGTGGACGCTCTGTAATGTCCATTTCTATAGGCATAAGCAGGGATGTTGGTAATCGCATTGATGAAAAGGAAAAGGACTCCTATAAGGCATTAGATCTTGCAATAAGTCGTGGTGGTGATCAAGCGGTAATAATAACAGGCAGTGATTACCAATTCGTTGGCTCTTCAAACCAGAATTCTTCGCAGTACAACAGGGTAAAGATGAGCTATCACGCAAAGGAACTCAGGGAGCTTATAAATTCCAGCGATGCTGTTTACATAATGGGTCATAGCTATGGAGATTTTGACAGTGTTGGCTCTGCCATCGGACTTGCCTGTGTAATAAGGAGGCTTGGCAGTGCTGCCAATGTTGTTGTAGATCAGGAAAATAATGCGGCGAAGCCGTTGCTGAAATGCTTTGCTGATTATGAACCGTATCTTATAATGTCACCTGAGGAGGCAAGGGCAAAGTTCACTGATCGCTCGCTGCTTATTATTGTTGATACTCATATCGTATCTAAGCTTGATGATGAAGCACTATTCGATATGGCAAGCAAGGATCGCATGGTAGTCATCGATCATCACCGCATGAGTCCTGGAGCTATCCAGAATCCGGCTATCATGCTGCATGAGCCGAATGCTTCTTCTGCTTCAGAGCTTGTCACTAATCTTATCCAACACTTTGATGTGGATCCTATTCTTGAAAGTAATGAGGCAGAGGCTCTTCTTGCTGGCATAACTCTTGATACAAAGGATTTTGTCATGCGTTCGGGACCTGCTACTTTTGAGGCAGCGGCATTCTTGAAAGGCCTCGGTGCAGATACTGTAGAGGTTAAGAAGCTATTCTCCATCACGGTCGAGCAACGTAATAAAAAATCTGAGATCATCTCAACAGCAAAGATACGGAAAAGATGCGCTATTGCCATCGTTAAGGAGTCCTTTAAGGATATCCGTATTCTTTGTGCTCAGGTTGCTGATGATATGCTCTACATCAGTGGTGTTGATGCGGCATTTACATTGTATCCGATCGGTATAAATGCTTGGAGCATAAGTGCACGTAGCCTTGGCAAAATTAACGTTCAGCTGATAATGGAAAAGCTCGGCAGCAAGAAGGGCGGCGGGCATCAATCCATGGCTGGCGGACAGCTGTTCGATATGTCGCTGGAGGATGCGGAATTGAAGCTGTATGAAGCCATCGACAGTTTTTTTGAG
The DNA here is from genome assembly GCA_045544715.1 of Oscillospiraceae bacterium. Classification (GTDB taxonomy): domain Bacteria; phylum Bacillota; class Clostridia; order Oscillospirales; family Ruminococcaceae; genus CAG-115. The sequence continues at coordinate 16,277 of JAZPZN010000010.1, forward strand.
GACGCCAATATACAATAACTGATCAACAGAAAGGATGAATTAAAATGAAGGTAATTTTATTGGAAGATGTAAAGGGAACAGGCAAGAAGGGCGAGATCAAGGAGGTAAAGGATGGCTATGCTATCAACTGCCTCATCAAGAAGGGTCTTGCACAGGAGGCTAATGCAAAGAACCTTAATCTCCTGCAGGGTCAGAAGGATCACGCACAGCACAAGATAGATGTTGACATTGCTAATGCAAAGGCTATCGCTGAAAAACTGAACGATCAGAAAGTCACTGTTAAGGCGAAAGCAGGTAGCAATGGCAGACTGTTTGGCACTGTTACCGCTAAGGAGGTCAGTGCTGCTATCAAGCAGTCTATCGGCTGCGATGTTGATAAGAAGAAGATCAGTATCTCTATGAAGATAGAGGGCTTCGGCGACTATTCCGCAGAGGCTAAGCTTTATTCGGGAGTTTCCGCTAAGTTCACCGTTAGTGTGGTGGAGGGTTGATAAATGGCCGAATACGACATTTCGGGCATCAATCTGCCATACAGCCTTGACGCTGAGCAGGCTGTCATCGGCATTATTGTCCTAAAGGGCGATGCGATACATGAGGTGAATGATACATTAAAGCCTGAGCATTTCCACATTGATGTCAACAAGCGCATTTTTGAGGTAATGCAGCAGATGGCGCTTGCCGATACTAAGATCGATATCATCACTTTGATTGAAGCAACCATGCAGCAGAGTGTGTTTGAGACCAACGAGCAGGCTAAGGAGTATCTGCATCGTCTTGCATCCACTATACCCAGTGTCAGCTCTATAAAAAAGTATGCTGACACCATTACGGAAAAGTATAAGATACGCAGTCTTATCTTTGCTGCCAAGGATATCCTTAGTGCTGTCAGCGATGGTACTGAGGATGCAGATACTCTTGTTAGCTATGCTGAGCAGAAGATTCTTGATATCCGTAATGGCACCACTGATAAGGGACTTACTCATATCAAGGGTATATTGACTGAGAGCATAGATGCCCTGTTTGAGCTCAGCAAAACTGCCATAAACGGTGGAAAGCCTTCGATAACTGGCTTGCACACGACATTCCCTGCGCTTGACAGCAAGATATACGGTCTCAACAAGTCTGACCTTATCATCCTAGCTGCCCGACCAGGTATGGGAAAGACCTCTTTTGCGATGAACCTCGCAGTGGGTGCAGCGAAAAAGCAGCTTGACAAGTCGGTAGCTGTTTTCAGCCTTGAGATGAGCAAAGAGCAGATAGTATCTCGTCTGCTGAGTGCGGAGGCAATGCTGACCTCTGAGCAGATGAAAACAGGTATGATACCTCCTGAAAAGTGGCCTGATATAACTCATGCCTGCAATATTCTGTCAAGGCTGAATATCTACATCGATGATTCTCCGGGTGTGAATGTGGCGTCTATGAAATCTAAACTGCGCCGTATGAACGACTTGGGACTTGTTATCATCGACTACCTCCAGCTGATGAATGCCTCAAAAAGCATGGGTGGTAACCGTGTGCTGGAGATCTCGGAAATTACAAGAAACCTCAAGATAATGGCAAAGGAGCTGAATGTTCCTGTTATCTGTCTGTCGCAGCTTGCACGTGGCCCTGAGCAGCGTGAAAATAAGCGTCCGCTTCTGAGTGACCTGCGTGACTCGGGATCGATCGAGCAGGATGCAGATATCGTGCTCTTCCTGTACCGCAACGCATACTACGATAAGACTGACCCTAACGTAAACAGCTGTGAATGTATCATCGCAAAGAACCGCCACGGCGAGACCGACACCATCGGCCTTTACTGGGACGGACAGTATACGAAGTTCAGCAATGCTGATTACGTTCACGCTGAGCCACGATGAGCATCAGGGATAATATTCTGCGTGCCGTAACAGAGCACGATATGCTTAAAGATGGCGAGAGCGTCGTTGTGGCGCTTTCTGGCGGCGCAGACAGTGCTGCGCTGCTCCATTCGCTGAAGTCGTTGGAGAGGGAGCTTGGCATCTCTGTCAGCGCCTGCCACATCAATCACCACCTCAGAGGTGAGGAGAGCGACAGTGATATGTATTACTGTGTTGAGCTTTGTGAAAAGCTTTCAGTGCCCATAACAGTGTGCGATGTGGATATTCCTGCCTCTCAGCAGAAGCATGAGAGCACTGAGGAGTGTGCAAGGCGGCTGAGATACAGCTGCTTTGCAGATGTATCAAAAGGGAAAAAGCTTGCCACTGCCCACAATAGCAACGACAATACAGAGACTTTGCTGCTCAACCTCATGAGGGGGACAGGGCTGAAGGGCCTATGTGGAATTCCGCCGGTAAGGGGAAATATAATCCGCCCACTTATCTATTGTACAAGGAATGAGATAGAGCGTTATTGCGAAGAGAATTCTCTGCACTTTGTCACTGACAAAACTAACCTTTCTACCGACTACACAAGAAACAAGGTGCGCCATCTGCTATTGCCTGAGATGCTAAAGATAAATGGTAGTCTGTACACTACGGTAAGCCGCACCGTCCGCTCCCTCAGAGAGGACAGCGAGCTTTTGGAGGGCATGGCTGAGGATGCGCTGCACTCTGCGAAAACAGAGGGCGGCTACAGTGCTGCGGCACTTGCTTCACTCCCGAAGCCATTGTTGAGCCGTGCGATGAAACGGATGCTGTCAGAGGGCGGCATCGAGCCGAGTGCCCTCAGGATAGACACCGCTGCGGATATAGTTTTAAGAGGCAATGGGCAGTTCAACCCCTGCAGAGGAAAGTTCTTTGCGGTAAAAAAAGGCATAGCATTTGTTTTTGAGCAGGAGCAGATATACAAAAAGCATCAAAAATAAACCTCC
>JAZPZN010000011.1:0-10850 GCA_045544715.1 Oscillospiraceae bacterium
CATTGTATAAGAGCATGGGATACTCCACAGGTCAGCGTGCCGAGGCTTATGCCGACCAGACCGAAAAGCGTGGCAGATACCTTGCAAGCAAGGCGAATAAAGATAAGAACTCTGAAGAAAGGAAGATCATCAAGGCTCTTGGTGTAAAATCTATGAACGGCACTTATGATGAGGATAAGGTTGCAAATGCTATGGGCCTGCGTAAGAGTCGTGCCGCTGTAGCGAAAAAGCAAAGCAGGATGAATTATCTGATCAAATCAAGACCGAGCAAGCCAAGCAATGTACAGGTTCAGACACCTCAAACACCGCAGGCACCTCAGGCACCTCAGGCACCTCAGACACCTCAGACACCGCAGGCACCTCAGGCACCTCAGACACCGCAGTCGCAGGTACAAGGCACACCGCCTCCCATTCCTGCAAAACCTGCTGCTATGCTGGGAACAGGTACTACCCCACAGGTTCAGCAGTCGCAGGTACAAGGCACACCGCCTCCCATTCCTGCAAAACCTGCTGCTATGAAGGGATCGGGGGCACCCTCATTAAAGAGAAGGTCGCTGTCGCAGACCCCGTAAATTTGATATCGGAGGGATACTATTATGCTTACCGAATGGCAGAATGATATCATGTCGCTGCTTAGAGAGTGGTTAGAGGACAGCTTCGGCGAGGTGCTGCTGCTGGAGCGTGACGACATCACGTTTTTGCGGTTTGTGCCTGCGCTCTTCGAGGATGGCAGTGCAGAGGTAATGGTGGAAGTGTGCCTGTATGATTACGGCGAAGAGATGACGGTTGCACAGATCTACTCCACGATGCTGATAGATGTGGCGGAGAAGGCTGAGGCACTCAGCGAGCGCATACCCGAGTGGAATTTCTATTCCCTTGTAGGCGCATACGGCATCTATGAAAAGCTGGGACACCTTTATCACAAGCACAGCGTTGCGCTGGTAAACGAGGCACCTGCTGACGACCAGACCGAAATGATATTTGCAGGCGTATGCCTTGCAATGGACGAGATGGCACGCAGAATATACGAGGCTGCTGAAATTTGTGGCTGCGAAGATATTTGACCTATGGCGGCGACCTTTTGCTGCCCGCCATTTTAGAAGCTCCCGCAGTGTGAAAGCATCGGAATAAAAACTTATGTCAGATCACATTGCATGAATGTCATCTTGGCATTTCGGGGATGTTATTGTGGCATAATATAGCATTTTGAATGCTGATTTAGCACAAAAACTGCTGTTTTGCACAAAAAATGCAATGGAGTTTTGTGGCGCATTTCGTTGACTTTTGTTTTGTAATATGATATAATCGCATATATAAAGGTTTTTTTTTCCAAATGTTGTTCGTGCAGATTTTATTATGCGTTGTGGGGGCTGCAGGATGTCACGGTTATCTGTAAAAAAAAGAGCAGTAACTCCTGTTTCACAGTCTGAGGGCCTTGTGCGCAGGCAGAAGGCGATGGCAGCGCAGATATCGCAGACCTCGGGCTCGTCGAGATTTGACAGCCGAGACCCTGTATATCATCTGATGAACAATTATATCAATCGCTTCGATGCGGTGGGCAAGGCACGTGCCAAAAAGATGGCAGGTGATGACATCAACAGCACTGCTGAGCGCAGCGGGGCTACGCAGCTCTCGCCCGAGCGGAGGAGGGCGCAGATGCGCCGTGAGCACGACAGCCCCATGTACAGGCACACACAGGGCGCACTGGAAAGCGGCGAGTTTGTAGACAGGTTTTCTGCCTATGCCTTCAACGGCGGCAATATGGCTGCAGCGGTGATGGCAGGCAAGGGTAAGATGATGTTTACCTCCTGTCTTTCAAGGGCACTCGGCAGGGGCATCCCGTCGTCTGAAAAGGAAAAGCAGCTGCTATCCGCAACAGCGGTAAGGGCAGGTGTTGACGGCACTCAGTCGGATGTGATGTTCAACCGCCACGCACACTCGGCGATAGGAATAACTCTCGATGCGATAAGAGGTGCATCCTCATCTCTTGAGGTGTTCAAAAAGCTTGCCAATGAGAGCGGCTCGCTCAAGGATACCCCTGTTGAGCATCGTGATATCGACACGATACCTAAGCTTTTTCCTTTCATGGTCACCAAAAAGGATAAGGCACTTATAGATACATACAAGCAGCGACTGAAGCAGCTTGAGGGCGACAATTCGCAGGAGGCTGCCAGAAGCCGCAAAACACTTGAATGGGCACTTAAAAAGGAGAGCGCAGTGCTTGCCCGCAAAAAGGCGGAGCAGCGCAGGTTCCTTACGGTGCTGGACGGTATGCTTAGCAATGTGAGAGAGGCAGAAAAGATATTTTCCGCCGACGGCTTTGCTGAAAGCGTGCTGGAGGAGATAGAAAGGCTGAGCACTGAAGAGCCGCCCGATGACCCCAATAAAGAGCGGCAGAGTGATATTCCCGACGTAGCGACGCTGCTTGAGCAATTCTTGTCAGGAGTGAGCAACGATGGTGCGAGGGCAGAGCGGAGCACATCAGAAGCTAAACAGCAAACAGCAAAAAAGCCTTCCGCAGGCAAAAACAGGGCACGCACAGCCTCGGCTGACGACGATGCAGCTGGCGGCACTGGCAGCGACAGGCGGAAGTAGCATATCGCAGGTGTTGGGCAGTGCTTCTGTACAGCGTGGCGGCGCAGATAACATGATGCTGCTATCGCTGATGTCGCAGCAGATAAGTGCGCAGGGCGCACGAGGGCAGCAGGCATCGGTGTTTGATGCAAAGGGTGTCCCCGAGTGTGTGGAGGCTCTTCCCGAAAATCCTGCTCCGATGGGCGAGGTGCACTTGGCGGCGATGCCATCTGAGGCGGCTCATCTGCCATCGGTGGATGTGTCGCAGATGTTCGGCAGCATAGAGTAGATGCGGCAGGAGGATTGCTTTGGATATACTTCGCAGTTTTAAGTCTATGCTCGAGCGCAGAGGCATCAGATATGTACAGACCGATGACAGCCTGCAAATGATGCTTTGCAGCGGTCAACACAAGTGGAAGTGCGCTGTTACAGCCACTGACAACAGTTTTATCTGCATCTACAACAGCTATCCGTGGGAGGTCGCTCCCGATAAGACGGACAAGCTGCTTTTGAAAATGAATGAAATGAACAAGGGCATTGCGGCAGGCTGCTTTATGATAAGCGGCGGCAGCGCAGTATACAGATACGCACTGCATATCGGAGATCCCTTGCTTTTTACAGATATAGCTGCGGAGCATTTTGCGTCGGCAGCCGCCATGACCGACAGAGCGTGGGATGACATATATCTGACGCTTTATTCGGCGGAGGTGTGAAATGAGTATAGATCTCTCCAGAGCAGGTATCCCGTTTAACGGGCAGGACGAGCTGCTTGACAGCTTTTCCGAGATGCTTGACCTGCACATATATTACCTGTATAAATACCACAATTGGGTAAGCCCCAACAACAGTATGCAGAGCATGATGGGCGTTGTGGTCTCCCGTGAGGAATTTGAGGGCAATCTGCTGCGTGCGACGGATACCGTAGCCTACGCTTCGCTTACCGAGGAAGAGGCGGAGGAGCTGGACAGGCTGCGAGAGTATTTCGTTGACAGGTACAATGCCACCGCCGAGGCGGGGCGTGACTTTCCGCTGATGAAGCTGGGGCTGAACTTTTCGATGGATTTTTTCGAGTATGCGGTGACGCTTACCCTGTTCTGCTGCGAGCTTGACAAGAAATACGAAAAGATATTCATATTCCTGCAGGATGACATCGCCAAAAAGACCCTTTCGGTGGAGCTGGCGATACATCTCTGGGCGGAGCATGGGGAAAGGATATCGTCATATTATCAGTCTTTTTCGGACTCGTCGGTGCTGACGAAGTATATATGCTCCTGTCAGGATGGCACGCTGAGCAGTCGTATGCTAAGTTTGTCGAAGGCGGTGACGGGCTTCTTTTCGGGCGACCGCTCCGAGATGGGGTATGAGTATTTCGACAGGGGCACCGAGATAGCCCCGATGGTGATAAACCGTGATGTTGCCGACACTGCCGTCAATGCGGTACGCTCCTCGCAGGAGGGCAAGGTGACATTGCTGCACATAGTGGGCAAGCGGGGAAGCGGCAGACGCTTTCTTGTAAAGCACTGCGCAGACGCAGCAGGCGAGGGAGTGATATTTGTCAGTGCCTCGGTATTGCTGAAGGCTGACAACATCTACGATGCCTTTGGGCAGGCGGTGTGTGCTGCAAGGCTTGAAAGCTTTTCGCTGTGCATAACGGAGCTTGAGCTACTGCTTGAAGAAGAGCAGCAGCAGAAGCTGTATGAGTTTACAGCAGCGTTAAAGGATGCGGCGAAGCATCTCGGTACGCATTTGTACATAACCGGTGAGCAAAAGTGGCAGGATAGCCGCCTTTGTGACGATATAGTGAGGATGGATCTCGAGCTGCCCGATACCGATGAGCAGCAGCGTCATCTGCTATGGGAGCATTACATGCAGGGCATAGCATTTGAGGACGGCATATCTTCGCAGGAGCTTGCAGCAAAGTTCAGATTTTCTGCAGGTCAGGTCAGGGCGGCGGTGAACAGGGCTTCGGAGCTGACAAGGCTGTCAGGCGAGGAGCGTGTATCGGTGCAGACGCTGCATAGCAGCTGCTACGATCAGGTAGTGGTGGGGCTAAGCACGCTTGCATCCCCGATAAAGCCTGCGTTCGACTGGGATGATCTTGTACTGCCAAAGTCGGAGATAAAGCAGCTTAAGGATGCGTGTATGCACATCCGCTACCGCCACACCGTATACAGCGAGTGGGGCTTCGGCAAAAGGGCACCCTACGGCAGGGGCTTGTCGATACTGTTTTCGGGGCCTCCCGGCACGGGCAAGACTATGGCGGCGCAGGTGATCACTAATCAGCTTCATATGCGGCTGTACAAGATACAGCTGTCGCAGATAATCAGCAAATACATCGGTGAGACCGAAAAAAATCTGAAGAAGGTATTCACCGAGGCAAAAAATGCCAACTGCGTGCTGTTCTTTGATGAGATGGATGCGCTTTTCGGAAAGCGATCCGAGGTCAAGGATTCCCACGACAGGCACGCAAATGTTGAAACAGCCTATCTGCTCCAGCAGATGGAAGAGTATGACGGAGTGGTGCTGATGGCAACCAATCTGCTCCAGAATATAGATGAGGCGTTCATGCGCCGAATAAGCTTTGTTGTTTCGTTCCCGTTTCCCGATGCGGCAACACGTAAGCTGTTGTGGCAGAAGATGTTTGATGTAAGTGCTCCGATGGCGGAGGATGTGGACTACGACTTCCTAGCCGAGGCCTTCAAGATAGCGGGCGGAAACATAAAGAATTGTGTTGTAAATGCGGCTTTCCTAGCTGCCTCGGAGGGCGTGCCGATAGGTATGCGGCACATACTCCGCAGCGTTGTGAAGGAGCAGCGCAAGAACAACATAATAGTGCTGAAGGAGGATCTACGTGAATACGCAGACCTTGTTTTCGGCACTGATTGACCTGTAGTTGAATCTGCTTCTGCGGATCTGCTAAATAAATTATTTTGAGAGGAGGCACTGATCGACCTCATTGTTTCACCAGTGCAGGAGATCAGGAACAGTTATGCCAGAGTATTTATCCCCCGGTGTGTATGTTGAGGAATACGAGTCGGGCGCAGTACCTATGGAAGGTGTAGGCACAAGCACCGCAGGTTTTGTCGGACTCGCAGAAAAAGGTGATGTTATCGGTAAGCCCCAGCTTGTAACAAGCTTCAGCGATTACATCCGCATTTTCGGTGGTTATCTTTCAGAGACAAAGTTCGGTGATAAGAGATACCTCCCTTATGCAGTAGAGCATTTCTTTATCAACGGCGGCTCCAGAGCATTCATCATGCGTGTTTGCCCTGCAGACGCAAAGTGTGCGGCTACAAAGAGCGATTCCATCCTCAGCTTCACAGCTAAGAATCCAGGTGAGTGGGGTAACCGTATCAAGGTTACAGTTTCTCCCGTATCCAAGGTCAAGACACAGGTATATGAGGTAAATGGCAATGATGCAGTTGTAAGGAGCGTTGACGGCTTTACGATCGGCGACATTGTTGAGCTTGCTGACGGCAAGACCACTGTTTACAACAAGATCACAGCTATCGAAGAGAAGACCATCACCTTCGAGAACCCCGTAAACCCCTCCATCGTTGATACAAACCTCGTTCCCACAAAGTTCATCAAGAGCAGCGAGATCGACGTTTCCGTTAAGTACGGCGATGTTAAGGAGGATTACCTGTTTGTATCCCTTAACACCGAGTCTGCTGACTACATCGAGTCCAGAATGTCCAAGAGCGAGCTGGTAACAGTAGCTGTCGGCGAGGCAAAGCCCGCTGCAAAGGCTGCTGATGCTAAGGACAAGAAGGATAAGGACGCAGCTGCTCCTGCTGCTGTTATGGCTTCTCCTTTTGAGGCTGTTGGCGGCAAGGGTGATGCTATCATTCTGCAGCTCAGCGGCGGTACAGACGGTAATGTTGCAGGCGTATCCGCAGCAGAGTACATCGGTACAGACGAAGGCCCCGGCAGACGTTCGGGTATCCAGGCATTTATCGAGAACTCTGATGTAAGCCTGATGGCAGTTCCCGGTATCACTATTCCTGAGGTTCAGATGTCTCTTATCGCTCATTGTGAGAATCTCAAGAGCCGCTTTGCAGTTCTTGATATGCCCAAGGACAGAAAGAAGACAGACGAGCTGCTGGAATACAGAGATATGTTCGATTCCAACTATGCTGCATTCTATCATCCCTGGATCCAGATCTTCGATCCTCTTTCCAAGAAGAACATCATCGCTCCTCCCTCCGGTTCTATGGTAGGTATCTACGCACGTACAGATAACACTGTTGGCGTGCACAAGGCTCCCGCTAACGAGGTAGTAAGAGCTTGTACAGGCCTTGCAAGCAGCTACAACACTGCTGAGCAGGATCTGCTCAATCCTAAGGGTGTTAACCTCATCCGCTCCTTCCCCGGCAGAGGCATCAGAGTTTGGGGCGCAAGAACAGCTACCTCCAACGCTACATGGAAGTACATCAACGTTCGCAGACTTTTCATCTATCTTGAGGAGTCTATCAGAGCTAACACCAACTGGGTAGTATTCGAGCCCAATACCGAGGCACTCTGGGGCAGAGTAAAGAGAACTATCGAGATGTTCCTTGCAAGCACATGGAGAAGCGGTGCACTTGCAGGCACTTCGCCCTCCGAGGCATTCTTTGTTGAGATCGGCCGTAGCACAATGACGCAGGACGATATTGACAACGGTCGTCTTATCTGCGTTATCGGTGTAGCACCCGTTAAGCCCGCAGAATTCGTAATCTTTAAGATTGGTCAGTACACCAGCGAGAGCAATGGTTGATTTTAATTAAGAAAGGAATGAGAATAAATGCCGGAGATCAGATATCCGTTTAAGAATTTCAGGTATAAGGTTGAGTTCAATGGCACCGAGGCAGCAGGCTTCAGCGAGGTTTCGGGCGCAGATATTTCTGTTGACGTGATCGAGTACAGAGAGGGTAACGAGGTACGTACCACTCCCAGAAAGCTTGCAGGACTCACCAAGTACGGTAACATCACACTCAAGTGGGGTGTAGTTGGCTCTATGGAGATGATGGAGTGGCTGCATACAGTTGCATCCGACAACACCTCCGGACCCACAGGCATCGAGCGCAAGACCATCACCATCAAGCTGCTTGATGACACAGGCGCTGAAGGCCCCAGCTGGGAGATCATCAACGCATGGCCCACACACTACACATCCCCCGATCTCAACGGTCTTGGCGGCGAGGTAGCTATCGAGACACTGGAGATCTGCCATGAGGGCGTTAACAGAATCGATGGCGGTTCTATGGATTCCGCTACACCTTCTGAGAACTGATAACAGTCCTTCAATATGAATGACTAAGCATCAAACTCGCCATCGGAGCGTGCTTCGGTGGCGGGATTGTGCTTTATAACGATCATGGATTTGGTCATAAAAATAGTTATAGCTAGAGAGGAACATAAGCTTGAGCTTCCAAACTGAATTTGAATTTGAACTTCCCAGAGGCTACGTTGATCAGAACGGCGAGGTGCACAAAAAAGGCATCATGCGTCTGGCGACAGCCGCTGATGAGATAATGCCGCTGCGTGACCCCCGTGTACAGCAGAACCCCGGTTATCTTACGATAATCCTGCTGTCGAGAGTTGTTACAAAGCTTGGCACGCTGCAGGCGATCAATAACCGAGTTATCGAGAACCTGTTTACGATAGACATGGCATTTTTGCAGGATCTGTATCAGAGGATCAACATGCAGGACGTGCCGACATATAAGGTGATATGTCCTCACTGCGAGAAGGAATTTGACCTTCCGCTGGATTTTTTAGAAAAGTAGAGCTATCATTATATCCCGAGGATAAGCTCTATGAGGAAATGTCATTTTTGGGATATTATCTCCACTGGTCGCACGATCAGCTGATGGATCTCGATCACCGTGAGCGCCGCAGGTGGTGCAGCAGCGTATCGGGCATCAACAAAAAGCTCAGCGGTCAGAAGGAGAAGAAAAATCTGTTTGAAAAATAGCGGAGGTGCCTATGGACGACCGACATATAGGCAGTAATTTCAGCGTGCTCATCGCACCTATAGAGCTGCGTGGTAATTTTTCTACTGTGTCGGGTCTGGGTGCCGAGATAGAATATGAGGAGATACATGAGGGTGGCAATTTCACCTCGCCCATATATCTTCCGAAGGGTATGAAATACAACAATATCGTTTTACAGCGAGGTACAGTGTCGCTTGAGCCTCTTTCGCTATGGTTTGCTCAAGTGCAGGCAGGCATGCATCTGCGTTATCCCATGATCATCACGATGATGGACAGCACGAGGATGCCTGTAAAGATATGGACGGTAATGGATGCAATGCCTGTAAAGGTCGAGTACAGCTCACTTGATGCTATGAGCGGCAGCGTATCGATAACCTCTATTGAACTGATACACGGCGAAATTATTACTGTGCTGTAGGCACTGGCAGGGAGGCAGGACAATGACGGATATTACTACTAGCAGGAATATCAGTGGTATAGCGCCTGTGTCCCCTTTTGGAGGGATAAGACCCGTCTGCGTCCCCATCGAGCTGGACAGCAGCTTTTCCGATGAAGTTTCGGGCAGGTTTTCAAAGCGTGTCAATTCTCTGTGGGACAGGCTGGGGCTGGTTTTTTTCATTGAAGAGCAGCAGGCTCCCGTAAGGGATAGCAAGCAGATCGTGGTCAACAATTTCTCCTCGCAGATCATCTTTCAGCTATTTGGTAATAAGAATACTCGTCGGCTGGTTGTAAAAGATCAGCCTGGATTTGTTTATTTGGACAATATCTGCAAGCGGCACGAAAGCCTCCAGAACAGGCTGAGCGAGCGCATATCGAAGGAGATCGCAGCAAGGATATCCTACAACGACCGCCTTGCGCAGCAGGTGAAAGTGCTTTACGAGGCGCTGGGTGACAGCGACAAGACTGATTGCCCTTCTCAGCTGCTGGTGGTTACGCTTGAAAAGCTGCTGAGCCAAAAAACTTCTCACACCCATATCACCGATACCGAGCAGACTTTGATAAAGCGTTTGCAAAAGGTGCTTTCGGTTTCGGAAGATGCTGCTGAAAAGCAGATGGCTGACAAGCTGATCGAAGCTATCAGCCGCAGTGATACCTCCCATCGCAGGGGAGAGATACTATCGGTGCTATCCGATCATGCTGCAAACACCCGTGACAGCGCATTGCAGCGCAAAGCGGCGGAGCTTTTTATCAACGCTGCCGACGGCGCAAAAAGCACAGATGCAGTGAAAAATAGCCTTACGCAGACCATAGACAGGCTGCACAGGATGATATATGACGAGGGCAGCGATACATACGCAGCTGATGTCAGCGCAGATATTACAGGGCATCCATCGGATATGCGTGGCAGACTTAGCGGCAGCATAACACCGATGTTTTCGCAGTATGACATCACACGCACTGTAACTGAGCTGCTGCTGAGCGCAGCGGATGCAGTCGGCACTGATAAGTCGCTTGCTGCAGGGCAGAGGATAGCTGCATCCTTCGGCGGAAAAAGCGTTGAGGAGATCGAAAAGCACATCCGCAGGGCATACACAGGCATTGCATCAAACGCAACACACAACACCGCACAGGTGCTGTCAGCTGCAAACGGAGTTGTGCTGTCCTTGCTGACGAAGGGCGAGACTGAGTTATCGTCGCAGATAGGCAACGCAATCGTTACACAGCCCGCAGCGTCTGCATCGCCGTATATCGGCACAAACGCAGTGACATCGGATAAAACGGCGCAGGGCGCAGCTTTATCTACGTATTTCAGCGATCTGACCGCAGGGGCAGAGCAGTTTTATGCAATAAGCTCCGATGTGGCGCAGGCAGTATCATACAGAGATATCAAGAGAGCCGTTTCACAGCTGATGGGCAACCATACCCCTCAGGATATGTCGGCGGCATTGAACAGGGTTCCGATCACCAAAAAAGCGACGGTATTCCCCAACATCACTATCAACAACGAAAACAAGTATTCCGATACAGCAAACACTGCTTATTCGGAGTTTAACTATACATCGCATTTACCTGGTGCGCCGGTCATGCAGAATTTTGAGGTAGATGCGTCGGCTCATACGGTGCAGCAGGGAGATAACATCCGCAATGTAGTGTCAAGCGGAACAGTGCTGCCTACGCAGCAGGACGGCTACACCCTCAACAAGGCAGGGGATGTGTACTACGCAGAAACCCACCAAAGCGGAGATGTAAGCAATATCAGAAACACTGCTACCCATATCGAGAACATCAGCAACTCGGTGCAGCAGGGCGATAACATCCGCAATGTAGTGTCAAGCGGAACAGTGCTGCCTACGCAGCAGG
>JAZPZN010000012.1:0-24597 GCA_045544715.1 Oscillospiraceae bacterium
ATGAAAAAGCTGATCGCTATTATCCTTGCTATTGCAATGTGCATTCCGATGCTTTGCATCAATGCATTTGCTGCAAGTGACTACACTGTAAAGCTGTCACGCACATACGGCAACGGCTATACTTATGTTACGCTAAAGGCAGCGGACGGTGATATCTATTACACAACCGACGGCACAAAGCCAACACAGGCATCAGCCGAATATACAGGCAGGATAAAGGTTACCAAGCCCTCTACACTGAGGATTGCAGTATATGATGATGGTGCTGCTCAAAAGAGATATTCCACCAAGATCAATGTTAGGGTGAAGTATCCCACTGTAAAGCTTAGCGGCACTGAGAACGGAAAATATGTTTATGATGTAACCGCAGTAAGCGGAGCAAAGGTCTATTATACAACTGACGGTACAACTCCCTACACAACGAATGGCACAAAGGTGACAGGGAAGATTTCAGTTGCCCCTGGCACAACATTGAAGTTAATTGCTATCAAGGGCGGTTGGATTAAGTCTACAGTAAGGACAATAAAAGTTTCAACTGAGAAGCCTGCTGGCAGCACATCTGGAAGCTCGCAGTCTGATTTTGCAGCTGAGGTGCTTCGGCTTGTCAATATCGAGCGTGCAAATTATGGACTGAGTGCGCTGCAAAGTATGCCGGCCCTTGACAATGCCGCACAGAAGCGTGCGGAGGAGCTGCTGAGTGATGTATCTCATACCAGACCCGACGGAAGGTCTTGTTTCACTGTATTGAACGATTTTAATATAGGCTACTATTCAGCGGCTGAGAATGTTGCAGCAGGTCAGACTACACCTGAGAAGGTGGTGGCAAGCTGGATGAGCTCAGCGGGCCACAGGGCAAATATCTTAAATGAAAACTTCAAGTATCTCGGTGTTGGATATGTAAAGAGCAGCACCGGATATAAGCATTATTGGACACAGGTGTTTGTAGGATAATGAAAGGGCGCACTTTAATAGTGCGCCTTACTGTTTTGTACTATCAGTATTCTTCAAAAACGATACGTTCAATTACGCATTTGTCTTTGTTGATGTGGTTATAAAAGCTGTCATAGTACCAGTTGAAATCGAACATAAGGCTATCCCCGACAGTGACATATCTGATATATGCTGATGGGGAAACATTGAAGCTGTCGCTGCCGTCAACACTGACTGATACAATTTGTTCACCCTTATATGCATAGAATGTACATTTCGGCAGCGCAATGAGGTCTTTGTAGGTGCCGCTGAATATCTCCCACTCATCGGTTTTGGTATTCCAAAAATGTATATTTCCGCTTTCATCGGTGACAGACCAACCTGCTGTTTTTAGCAGTGAAATAACATTTTCCATATTGCAGATCATGTTGTAAGTAAACAGCCGCAGACTGCGTGTTTTTGACATCGTTTTACTCCTTTGAGGTTTTATTCAATTATATCAAAATGTATTCGGCTTGTCAATAAATAGTTGTTTACTATTGAATTTGCCCTTAAAATGTGCTAAAATATTCATATATCTGACACGAAAGGCGGTTTGTATTATGTTTAGCGAGATCAACAGCGTGGGGCTGTTTGGGCTAAATGCGTTTCCTGTTACGGTAGAGGCGAGTATCTCTAAGGGTCAGCCCAGTTTTGATATAGTTGGTATGCCTGATGTTGCAGTGCAGGAGAGTAAGATGCGTATCCGTGCGGTGCTGGGTCAGCTTGAATTGAAGCTGCTTGCCGGCAGAGTCACAATTAATCTCGCACCTGCCAGCGTTAAAAAGGTTGGCTCTATGTTCGACCTTCCTATCATAGTTGCGCTTATGAATGTAGGCGGCGTAATAAGTGCCGATCTTAAAGACAGTGCTTTTATCGGAGAGCTTTCACTTAACGGTTCACTAGCCCCCGTTAATGGCGCCCTTAGTATGACGCTTACAGCTGCACAGCATGGCATAAAACGTATATTTCTTCCGAAGGCAAATGCGAAAGAGGCATCTGTCGCTGATGGCATTGAGGTCTATGGAATTGAGCATATAGTGCAGCTCATGAGGTTTTTCAGTGGAGCTGAGGTCTTGACTCCCGAGGAGAGATATATTCCTCCTGTCAACACTGCAAAGAATATTGAGGATTTCTCTGATGTGATGGGTCAGCATTCTGCAAAGGCTGCTATCGAAGTGGCTGCGGCTGGTTCACACAATATTTTGATGCTAGGGCCTCCTGGATCAGGAAAATCCATGTTGGCAAAAAGAATTCCGTCTATACTGCCGAGGATAACCTTTGCCGAGAGCATTGAAACAACTCAGATATATTCTGTGGCAGGTAATATTGACCCAAATGAGCCATTAATCACTACACGACCTTTCCGTTCGGTGAGCCACACGGCTTCGTCTGTAGGGCTTGTTGGCGGTGGTAGTATTCCCCGACCCGGCGAGATATCACTGGCACATAATGGAGTGCTGTTCCTTGATGAGTTGCCCGAGTTCGACCGCAGAGTGCTGGAAACTCTCCGTCAGCCGCTGGAGAACGGAGAGATAACTATCTCAAGGGCGAGCGGCTCCGTTACATATCCCTGCGATGTGATGATGGTTGCAGCGATGAACCCCTGCCCCTGTGGTAACTTTGGAAATCCTCAGAAGAAATGTACCTGTTCACAGACAGCGGTGACAAATTACCTCAACAAGATATCTCAGCCGGTGCTGGACAGGATAGATATTCAGATAGAGGTCAAGCCCGTTGAATACAGCGATCTTAGTAAGCGTGTGCCGCAGGAGAGCTCTGCTCAGATAGCAGAGCGTGTTCAGCGTGCGAGGGATATTCAGGCAAAGCGTTTTGCAGGCACTACGATAAAGAGCAACAGTGGCATCACATCCGATATCATCGCAGAAGTCTGCCGCCTTACTCACGAGGCAGAGGACACTCTGAAAGCAGCATTTGATAAGCTGGGGCTTTCTGCAAGGGCTTACGACAGGATACTGAAAGTAGCCCGCACCTGTGCAGACCTCGCAGGACTTGAGGACATCGGCAAGCCGCAGATAGCGCAGGCGATAAGCTTCAGGAGCCTTGACAGAAAGTATTGGAACAGATAATTGTCTTACGGCGGTCACCCGACCGCCGTATTTTTTATAAAACAGTTGTATTTTCCGTTGAAATATGGTAGAATATAGCTATAATCTATTTATCAAAGGAGTAACACCATGCGCAGCTGTGGAATACTTATGCACATATCTAGCCTGCCGTCGCCCTACGGCATAGGCACATTTGGCAAGGAGGCGGAGAAATTCGCTGATTGGCTGAGGGATGCGGGCCAAAGCTATTGGCAGGTATTGCCTATAGGCCCTACGGGCTACGGAGATTCCCCATATCAGCCGTTCTCTACCTTTGCAGGAAATCCTCTGCTGATCGATCTTGACGAGCTTGTAGAAGAGGGGCTGATCACACATCAGATGTGTGACGAGGCAGACTACGGTGCAGATCCCTCTTATGTCGATTTTGAGAAGGTCACAAGCACAAAAATGGCGCTATTGAGAGAGGCATTCAAAGGTTTTAATGAGGATGTGGGTTACAACTCCTTCATCATGGATGAAAAGAGCTGGCTCGACGATTATGCGCTGTTTACTGCCCTCAAGGATAAATATGGCGGAAAGCCCTGGACAGAGTGGGATGAGGATATCAAGCTGCGTGAGAGTGCCGCTGTTGAGCGTTATAAGAAAGAACTGGATGAGGATATCCGTTTTGTCAAGTTCGTGCAGTATGTGTTCTATCGACAGTGGAGCAAATTCCATCGTTATTGCAATAAAAATGGTATCAAGATAATAGGTGATATCCCGATATATGTATCTCCCGATTGTGCAGATGTGTGGGCAAATCCTGAGCTTTTTGAGCTTGACGAGCGTCGTAACCCTGCGAGGGTAGCAGGTGTACCTCCGGATTATTTTTCGGCGACTGGTCAGCTCTGGGGAAATCCTCTCTACAACTGGGATGAGATGAAGAGAACGGGCTACAAATGGTGGCTCAGACGCATCGGAAAGTCCGCAGAGAATTTTGATATGCTCCGCATTGACCATTTCAGAGCTTTTGATACCTATTATGCTATCCCGTTTGGTCACAAGACTGCTGAGCATGGTGTGTGGGAAAATGGCCCGGGAATGGATCTGTTTAAGGCTATAGAGCTGGATCTCGGCGATGTTAATATCATTGCAGAGGATCTGGGTGACATCTTCGACAGCGTCAAGGTGTTGCTGAAAGAGAGCGGCTTCCCTGGTATGAGAGTGTTGCAGTTTGGCTTTAATCCCGAGCACTGCGATAACGATCATCTGCCGCATCACTATCCCGAAAACTGTTGTACCTATACAGGCACCCATGACAATGCAACTATCATGCAGTGGTATAAGGAGGCAGACCTCAAGAGCCGTATGATGGCAAAGCAGTATATCAAGCCTCGCTTGTTTGAGAGCTTCAATATGGCTGCTATACGCACCTGCTATGCAAGTGCGGCGAGACTGGCTATTATTCCTATGCAGGATGTGCTTGGGCTTGGAGCAGATGCCAGAATGAATATTCCATCAACTCTTGGTGGAAACTGGATATGGAGGATGCAGAAAAATGCAGCGACTCCCGCAAGGGCTGATAAGCTGAGAACTCTTGCATATGACTATTTTAGACTGCCCGAAGAGGATGAAGAAAAGTAAGTATATGCCGCTTTTGATATCATTCAAAAGCGGCATTTTGTATTATGCATTTAGATGAGCGATGAAATACCCCCGAAAGATCTATTCTTTCGGGGTATGATGCTATTATGATGTCGTTAGCGTTTTATAACGCTCAAGCGGTGCTATCCATTTTTCATGCTCAGTCGGCACAAAGCTTTCTGTAAGGCCTGAGTTTATGATTATCTGTCTTGCCTCATGGATATCTTTGATCTCACCTAGTGCGATAAGCGAAGATATGCCGTTGCCGAGGGCGGTAGCCTCTACAGGCCCTGCGATTGCAGTTTTTCCCGTAGCTTCAGAAGTAAGGCGGCATAGCAGCTTATCCTTTGTGCCCCCTCCTATCATGTGCACATGAGTGTAGCAATATCCAGTCAGTGCAGAGATGCGCTCAAGCGTGGATGCAAACTCGCAGGCGAGGGATTGATATATGCAGCGCATTACCTCTCCTGCCGTTTCGGGAACAGGCTGACCTGTTCGGCGGCAGTATTCCTGTATCTTTAATGGCATATCATCGGGCGCAGAGAACAGCGGATCGTTGGGATTGATAAAACTTACAAACGGTTCGCATTCCAGTGCCATTTTTTCAAGGTCGCCAAAGCTGAAATTGTAGTTTTGCTTTTCGTTATAATAACGGCGGGTCTCCTGAATGAGCCACAAGCCCATAATGTTCTTTAACAGTGTAGTTGTGCCGCCGTAGCCGCCCTCGTTTGTGAGAGCCATTTTCAGAGCTTCCTCGGAAATTATGGGGTGGCGTAGTTCAGTGCCGAACAGCGTCCATGTGCCACAGCTGAGGAATGCAAATTTATCCTCCAACGATGGCACCGCCATAACTGCTGACGCAGTATCGTGTGAACAGCAGGCGATGACGGGAACAGGCTCAATACGGAATTCTTCGCAAAGCTCCTGCTTCAGCATACCGTAGATCTCACCTGGGTTGATGATGGGGCAGAATATGCGCTTGGGCAGACCCAGCTTTTCAATCAGCTTGATGTTCCAACTCTTTGATCTTTGGTCAATAAGCTGGCTTGTAGTGGCCTCGGTGTATTCACTCTTGGCTTCACCTGTAAGAAAATAGGCGAAAAGATCAGGCATCATCAGCATCTTTTCAGCACGGAAAAGGGTATTGCTCTCGTTTTTCAACAATGAGTATAACTGGAAAAGCGTGTTAATGTTCATTGGCTGTATTCCACTCTCGGTGAACTGTTGGGATACGCTGATGATCTCGCTTACTGCCTCTACCATGCCCTCGGTGCGGCTGTCACGGTAGTGTACGGGCTTCTCGATAAGCTCCCCGTTTTTATCCAGCAGACCGAAATCCACGCCCCATGTGTCAATGCTGATAGCATCAAAGCCACCATTGAACACCCCAAAGCTGATGGCGATCTTCATCTGCTCCCACAGCTCGTCGATATCCCAGCGGAGATGGCCGTTTTCAGTGATGGGAGTGTTCGCAAAGCGGTGTATCTCCTCAAGAGAGAGCTTTCCGTAGTCGTATTTGCAGAGCATCGCCCTTGCGCTGGATGCGCCGAAGTCGAATACAAGTATCGTTTTGGACATAAAAGTTCCTTCCTGTGCTTACTTGCTGTACTTTCTATAGCCCGGGTGGCGGATGGGGAAGCTCTTGCCTATCTCGCAGCACTCCTCGATCTTATCCATAGGTAGATCCTTAGCACCGCCCAACTGACGAGCAACAAGGCTCACCTTTGCGAAGTGCTCCAGAGTTTCCATACGGTAGTAAGCCTGAGTGATGTCGATACCGACGGTAAGCGCACCGTGGTTCTCAAGCAGAATGGTATCGTGGTCAGCGAGGAAGGGAATAATGCTGTCTGCAACGCCCTGAGAGCCGGGAGTGTCGTAGGGAGCTATCGGCACGCAGCCGAGGAAGATAATAGCCTCGGGCATTGTGTAGTCGTCAAGCGGAATGTGCGCAATAGCGAAGCCTGTAGCTGTCGGAGGATGAGCGTGTACTACCGCATTTACCTCGGGACGAGCTTCGTAGCAGCGCAGATGCACCTTGAACTCGGAGGTGGGTTTGTAACCGGGAGCCTCTTCAACTACCTCGTTGTTAGCATTCATTTTGATTATCATCTCGGGGGTAAGGCTTGCCTTGCTGGTGCCCGTAGGGGTAACGAGAAAGTTGCCGTCGGGAAGTCGTACGGAGATATTTCCGTCGTTAGCAGCCACCATTCCAAGCTGCCAGAGCTTGTGACCTACGTCACATATTGCCTGTTTTAATTCAAGTTCTGTCATTGTAATTTTACCTTCCTGTTTGTGAGTGTTAGTTGTGCGATTATCAGTGATAAATCATAGATAACAACACTATACATGATAATTGTATCATTTAATTCGCAAAAAGTAAAGCTTTTCAAACTCCATTTCATTTGTGCATATTTCACAAAATTGATGGTGTTGAATTCTCAACGGTAATCGACTTGTTTCACTTGTAATAATTCGCTTTTTGTAGTATAATTATTTTATAGCCGTAAATGGGCACGTTGAGTTTGTTAAAAAATTACCATTTACATAGTTCTTATAATATATAACGGAGGTGCACCAAGTGAGTGACAACAGTTTGAAATGGATCCCTCTGGGCGGTATGGAGCTTTCCGCTGCCAACCTTGCGCCTGTAGAAAAGCTGCGCAAGTTCGGATTCTCTCTTATGTTTAATGAGTTCGGCTCTGAAAAGCTGACAAAGGCGGGTCTTTGTATTTATGATGTACTCGCAGAGAAGGAGAACCCCAATATCCTCCTCATAACCTCTAACAGCGAGCTGTATGGTTGGTACAGGATACTGACAACAGGTATCGGTGCTGATTTTAAGATAGTTACAGGTGTTGCAGGTGCGATCGTATTTTTCTCAAAGGATTGTCCCAATCTGTTCCTTATGAGCTCTGATGCGCTTAAGATGCCCAACGGTTTGAAGGAAAAGATCGACGCTGATTTTGTATGGGATCTCATCATAATCGATGAGGAGCAGAGCTTCAGTGTTCCCGATTACAATTACTATAAAGAGCAGCTTCCCTGGAAGACAGAGAAGCTGGTGATAGCAGCTTCCTTCCCTGCAAAGAAGGATGAGGACAAGGCAGCGATAGCTGATCTCGTCAAGTCGCTGTTGGCTGATGCTGAGCAGGCTGCTGTTGCTGATGATATCGACCTCGGTATCGATTCTGCTGCTCTCGACTATGACTCTCCTGTATCTAGATACTTTGACAAGAGAGTATACAAGGGCGAGATGAAGCGCAATATCGAGTTCCGTGAGTATGCTTTTGATGACAGCGTTGCAAGTGGTCTGCGCAGAAAGACTGAGCTGCGTACAGGTATGCCTGTATACCGCTATGGCGGAAACGTGTTTGAGGATTACGACAGCGATGAGATCAAGCGTACATATATGAAGCCCTCTTATATGCGTTCCGATATTGAAGATCTGAGAGCTTATGATAAGAAGCTTGACAGTTTCATTACTCTCATTGATGAGATACTCGCTGACGAGAAGAACAGGGCAATAGTTTATTGCTCAGACAAGAATACGCTTGATTATCTGCGCAAGGTACTGGCTGCCCTTTACAAGGGACAGGGCATCGTTAAGACCGCAAGAGGTGAGCTGTTCAACTACGAGGATATCATCAGAAAGCTTCGTGTTGACGATTCCACAAAGTATCCTAGGATCGTGCTTGGTGTTGATAATCTTGGTGCTGTTGGTGACGCATTTGACCGCATCAACTACATCATCAATTACGAGCTGCCCGACAATGCGGCAAAGCTTGAGCGAAGATACACACGTCACGGCTGCGCAAATGAGGCAGACAGAAAGTTCATCATCTTCCGTGATAAAAATAATATGTTTGATTCGCAGGTACTTGATAAGGCACTTTACGGAGGCCTGCTGAGCGGCTTCTGCGGTGAAACTCCTGTGAGAAATGTGCTGCTTGATATTGACAGTAAGGCACAGCATCTTGGTGTTGTTATTGCAGATCTGAAGTATATTGCAGACTATGCAAGTCAGGTAGATAATTGCTTCGATCTCATAAAGAGAGTGAAGTGTGATTATGCACTTTGGCATGGTGTTGAGAAGATAAGTGGCGCAAAGCAGCTTGCAGAGTTTGCATCCAAGCGTCTTGAGCTTATCTGCGGTGCCCTTGGAATCAACAAGGATGCATCCGAGGATGAGATAGCAGCTGCTATCAATGGCTTGAGCGGTCTTTGCTATGTGACAGACGGTGTTATCAACAAGGTGAGCGACGATAAGCTTTCGGTTCTTGCGGCAAGCTTCGACGTTGATTATAAGAAGCAGAGCTTTGCAAGAGAGGCAGTAGATGGTGTTGTTAACGCAAAGAAGCACATCGATGAGCTGCACGCACAGGAAAATTTCCATCAGCTTGTTAAAAACGAGCTTGCTGCGCTTACAGATTGCATCCAGTATTCTGTTCTCTTTGGTATCTGGAGATATAGAGTGCGTGAGCAGGACAGCAAGCGTTCGTTCAGAGATTATATTAAGATCTACAACGACGGAATCTGATCAGCGTCACTGATCGCTTGATCTAACAATACAAACATTTCTGCTTTACCGTGCAGGGCAGGGATAAAATACATGGCACGGAGAAACGGGGCGTAAGCATGAACGAAAACTACGAGGCTGTTGAAAAGCTGCTTGGCGATTTTTTTGAGCATCATTCTGCAGGCGATAAGTCTGCTATGGCTGATGTCCTGAAGCAGATCCAGCTCAAGCTGTACTCGGGTGAGGTAGACAGCCAGCCGTTCAAGGATTATTTTAATAATATGTATTCGGGTCGCAGCGCTATCAATGTAAGCGGCATGATGATGGATTATCCCAGAGAATCCATTGTCCGTGAGCTGCTACAGAACGTTTTTGGCTGTGATTACGAGGAGAATGACATCAAGGTAATGATCGAGTTCCTTGATGAGGGCCAGGTCAAGCTGACTTATAATGAAACAGGCTTTAGTTTGGAGCAGGTGTTCTATTACCTCAGTGTTGGCAGAAATGAAGGCATCGCTGAACGTGAGGGACGCTTTGGTCTTGGTGCTAAGAGCGTATTTGCAAATGTTGATTGGTTCAAGATGCGCTCCAATAAATACAGCCTGCGTGTTGTAAATGACGGAGGCATGCTCAAGGTGCGTGAACTTGAGCTCAATGGTCCTCAGTTCAACCATACCGAAATCGTATTCGCACTTGATGAGGAAAACCAGAAGAAGCTGCATGATAACCTTGTTAGCATGACTTCGGCAAAGGGTGATTACCTCAACATGGTAGATCTCTGCTTCGCTTTTATCAGAAAGAAGCATCTGAAGAATGGCGATGAGCAGGAGGCACCTAACCGCACGATAAACCTTGCTGTTATCAATTTCGGTAAGCCCGAGATAGTTTATAAGATCCAGCAGTTCCGCAAGGATGAGAATGATCTGCCCAAGGTTCGCTTCTTTGAGAATGGTAAGAGCGTGGCTGATTTCATCCACATGGAGAACGAGGGCTATGTTTATCTCATTCCGTTCGCTATTAGTGGTGCAAAGCGTGAGGCGGCAAGGGTGCTTATGAGCAAGTATAATTACTTCTCAACCTTTGAGCTTACGGGTCTTGTTAGGGCAAGTTCACAGGATTTCCTGCAGGAGCAGCTGTCTGCATTCTTCGTGAGTGTACCCAATAAGCATATTACCGGCAATCGTTCCGGTATCCGTCATGACTGCATTGAGACGGTTGCTGCGGCTATTGAGAGGGACATTCTTAACATCGTTGAGCAGTACAGCAAGCTGTTTGTATTGGAGCTTGTTCAGATGCCTGACAATGCTGAGCGTTATATGATGCGCCCAAAGCAGTATGTTTTCGAGTTCTTTCACAACTACATCAATACAAGCACTCTTATCAAGGGCTTAAAGGATAAGTTCAATGAGGCTATTGCGCTCCAGCTTCCTGGCAGTGAGGAGGCTATCACCTTTGCTGAGCTGCGTGAAAACGGCTTCTTCACCGAGCATACCGGTATTACCAAGGAGGATCATGAGGAGGGCAGCATCAAGCAGCAGCTTTATGCAGACCTCGATCAGATGGAGGAGTGGTATACAGGCGAGGGAACTCATGTTCTTGCTTCTAAGTACGACTGGTATGATCAGGCTAATGACGAGAGCGGAAACGAGTGTGTTTATGCTTTCCATGATAATGGCGAGAAGTATATCATGTCCTCTGAGGGTAATGCACACTTCCGTGATTATGAACTGTCAAACGGCTTCAAGAGCATTATCAGCCTCAAGCTGAACAACAGTGTAGTTAACGGCGCTGTTGCTGACGAGGATGCGCTCGCCGAGGCATTTGCGGTCATCGATGAGATGTTCGGTGAAAGCTATCGCATCGATATGAAGTATTTCCAGCTTATCGTTACCTCGGGTGCAACAAAGCTCCAGTTTGAGATATCCAAGATCGAAATCAAGAACCTAAAGAAGGCGCACGATGTTGTATCCGCACATGAGATGCGATTTGAGAATCACCAGATTTACAGCCAGGTAATAAATCTCATCGTTAACTCCTTTACAAATGGTAAGGAGCTTACTCAGTTCCTGCGTGAGATAAAGTCGCAGGGTGGTGAGGTAACCCTTGCGCTGGATATCAACAAGCGTTATCGTTTTGCTGCTTACGGTAAGCAGTTTATGATACCGCCAAACATCACCAACACTGATCTGCTGGAGATAATCGGCGATGTTTATATGCTCATCGAGAGCGGAATGTTCAATAACAGAGTGTTCGACTTCCCCTACTATGATGCGCACTATAATTATGATGCTGATGAGATCATTACAGTTCTTCCTGACTGCGGAGATGCTGCTGTTGTTGCTGAGAAGATTGAGAAGATACATGTCTGCGACCTCGCTCTTGACAAGGTTGCACTCATTGATGACAATGGCAAGATCATCAAGATAGTGGATCTCGGTGAGGAGATTGCTGACGCTGACAGAGACAAGACTGCAAAGTTTATTGTACTCCGTGAGGGTCTTTCTAAGCCTCAGTTTGCAAAGTTTGTTGAGTATGTTGTTACAGGCAAGGTCAGCACTGCTTTGATGCAGCACTACTCCAGTACTGAGGAGCCTAATCAGGTGCTTCTCGATCAGATCCCTTATTACTACAAGCCTGTTCCTACTATTCAGAAGAAGGAGTTTGAATATCTCCGTTCTGAGGTGCGCCGTATTTCTGAGATCAAGAACCCTGCGGCTTATAAAAACTACTTTGTAAAGGATATTAATGCTAAGCTTTACGGCTATGGTGGAGTCTGCCCATGCTGCGGCTACGAGAGCAGGATCGTCAACAGCTTTACTGTTAAGAATTTCTCTATCGGTCTGCTGAATGGAGATAAGGAAGAAAAGTTCAACTTTGCGCTGTATCTTTGCGCTAATGATGCACATGCGGCCAGCGGCTGGATCATTGATGATGTAAGCATTGGCGGTATGTCTCCCTTCCTGTGGCTGGAGGAGATCGGAATGGTTGATTACATTCCGCCAGAGTTCCTCTATTGCCGCATCAAGTATCGCCCTCAGGTTACTTATGATATCTGTGAGACAAGCGATGCAGCAGGTGCTGCTGTTTATGATGGTGCTGAAGAGATCCTTGATATTGTGTTGTCTCCTATGATGGCAGCCAAGTGGTTTGAGGACAACAGCAAGTCCTGATAAATACATAAGCCCCCACATGAGTGGGGGCTTTGTGTTATGTTTGTGGATAACTCAGATATTCATCGGTAACAGTGCCCCTAATTGCTGTGAGCACTCAGCATATAGTTTTGCACCTTCCTGCATTGCCTGTTCGACATCTCCTGTTTCCAGCATTTTTGCAAGAAAGCCTGCCTGATAGCACTCATTGCAACCGTTGGTGTCCACTACATTATCGACCTTTATTGCGTCGAGCGAATACCGCTTTTTGTTTGTGTCGTACACGACACTTCCCTTGCTGCCCAGCAATGCGATCTTATAGCAATAGTCTGTACAATTTGCAAAAAAGTTGAGCACTGCGTCCTCGTCGGTGGTAGCGTCTACAAAAATATATTTTGCGTATGTATTCATAGAAAGTATATGAAAATCGTGCATTTTGCCAAAATCAATGGATATTTGATTATAGGAGTTGCAGTAGGTGATATTTCGATACTCAGGTGTTCCGAATTGTACATGGATGAGATCGCTGCTTTTCACATCGGCTTTGTCTCTTTCTCTGTCTATGTTGAATGAGCAGCAGCTTCCTGCGTAGAATTCACCGGGGATATTGTAGTGCTCTCCGTTTTCTTTGAGATGGACGGTGTTCCTTGCGGTGCAGCCGTCATGTGCTCTATCCATGTAGACAAGGTTATTGATACCCCTTTTGTTTATCTCAGCCCAAAGCTCATCAGTTTCTTTTCCGTTATCACAGATTAGTCCATGGAGCGTTACCTCCATACTCGCATAACGTTTGATCGCAGCAGCGAAGGCAAATGAGCTGCCGCCGGGGAGCGTTTGGTTAAGCTCTGGATAATCGTCAAGCCATACAGAAGATAGTGCGGTTACCTTATACATATAAACGAGCCTCCTAAAATTACAGAGGCGCAAAATGCACCCCTGTTGATTATTAGTCTTTTACAACATGTACATCCAGCTGCTTGAATGGGATGGAGATGTTGTTTGCTATGAAAGCTGCACGAATAGCCTCCATGGTGTTGAAATAAACATCCCAATAATCCTCGGCCTTGCACCATGGGCGAACAGCAATGTTGATACTGCTACTTGCGTGCTCTACCATTCGAACAGTGGGAGCAGGGTCTTGCAAAACTCTGGGATCGTTCTTCAATACTTCTAAGATAATATTCTGTGCTTTAGCAAAGTCGTTCTCATAGGAGATGGAGAATACCATATCTACACGGCGGGTATCATTAGCTGAGTTATTAACGACTGTAGCGGTTACCGCCTGACTATTTGGGATAAAGATAGCCTGATTAGATGCTGAGTTTAGCCTTGTGTGGAGAATGGCAATTTGTGTGACAGTTCCCTCAACACCGTTGAGTATTATGTAATCACCAATCTTGAACGGCTTTGTGACCATGAGGATAAAACCGCCGGCTACATTTGAAAGGCTGTCCTGCAGGGCAAGACCTATTGCAACTCCTGCTGTGCCGATAACGGTGATAATTGATGTGGTAGGGATGCCAAGCATGGAAAGCACTACGATAAGCAGAAGCACATTCAAAACTATTTTTGCACATTGCTTAACGAATTTTGTAACTGTCAGGTCTGCTTTGGCTTTTTCAAGTCCACGGGATAGCAGCCATAGACAGAATTTTGTCAGCAGCATTCCAAGCAGAAGTATCAGTATTGCAAAAAGTATAGAGGGTATGTAGCTGATGATGCCATTAATAAGATCGTTCAGAAAGTCGCCGAAGGATTCGGGATTTTTTGCGAGCTCCTGCACCGCATCATTCAAGGTAACTTCAGTGGTGGCTGCATCAACTGACTCAGCAGCCTCGGAAAAATATTTGCTAACCATTAATTGAGTAACTCCTTTAAGCCTTCAACAGCTGCGTCGGCATCGCTCTCACGGATGAGAACGGATATCTCGTCAACACCTGTTGTTATTAATAAGATCATGGCATCGATCTTATTTAGCATATTGAACACCTTGGCTGCAAAGCCTGCTTGTGTTTCCATATCGCTTGTCTTGATTACGATCTTGCGATTGCCGGAATTTATCATAGGGGTGATGCCATGCTTTTCCTTGAGCTCTTTCACAACCACCAGCAGACGAGCCATGTCGTCATCGCTGAGGGTAAATCCAAAGCCGAAACGCTCAGATGTAGGGGCGGTCATGGAGATCATGTCGATGTTGATATCAGCAGCTGCGACTGCTGCAAGTGTATCCTCCATAATGGTCTTGTAGAGGGGAACATTGTTGAAGGTAACTGCGGATACGTTTTCGGTAACGATAATGCTCATAATATGCTCCTTTATGATCTTTTTGATGTGGATCTATCCTTCCTGAATAAGGTCGGACATAGTGTATAAGCCTGCTGTGCTCTTTCCTGCAAGGAATACTGCGGCATTGACTGAGCCAACAGCAAACACCTCCTTAGACTGTGCCGAGTGGGAGAGTGTTATCACCTCGTCATGACCTGCAAAGATGATGTCATGGTCGCCGACGATCGTGCCTCCACGGATAGCGTGCATACCGATCTCGTCAGAGCCACGTTGCTTGCGCACATTGTGACGGTCGTATACAAAGTGCTTTTTATTTCCGAGCTCCTCGTTTATTGCTTCGCCGATCATGATAGCAGTGCCGGAGGGGGCATCTTTTTTTAGATTGTGATGCTTCTCAACGATCTCGATGTCGAACTGTCCACCGAGTATCTGGGTGGCTTTTCTTGCAAGCTCCACAAGGAGATTGATGCCCAGCGACATATTGAACGTAAAGAACACAGGTATCTGGGCTGAGGCTGCGGTTATCTGAGCTCTCTCCTCATCGGAGTAGCCGGTTGTTGCAAGTACAAGCGGCACATTGTTCATTTTGCCGTAGTTGAGCAGATCGGGCAGGGCAGAGGGGTGCGAAAAGTCGATGATGACATCGGGCTTTTCGGGCAGGTCGAACACCTTTGTCACAACAGGAAAGTCTGAATACTGTTCACCTGTAAGGTCGATGCCTGCGATTACTTTGCAATCGGCACGCTCTGCGCATATACCTGCTATAACTCTGCCCATTTTTCCGCAGGCACCTGTAATAGCGATATTAGTCATTTTTTGATCCTTTCTTTTTATGAAAAAGCGCACTGTACCGCAAAGTGCAGTGCGCTTTTTTAATTACTTGATCTTACCCACAAGACCGAGTGGTTCCATCTCTGCCTTGAGGGCAGCCTTCTGGGCATCAGTCATGGATACAAGGGGCAGTCTGCATTCGCCGCAGTTGAAGCCCATGATATTAAGAGCTTCCTTGACGGGAATAGGATTAACATCCATAAACAGGGCCTTCTCAAATGCGAGTATCTCACGCTGTATCTCCATAGCTTCTGTATGCTTGCCAGCAAGGAAGAGAGCTACTTCGTCATGCTTCTCCTGAGGCATGAGGTTGGAGGTGACGGAGATAACACCCTTACCGCCGAGTGAGAGACAGGGGAGCACTTCATCATCGTTGCCGGAGTAGATATCAAGGTCGGTGTAAGCGGCGATCTGAACCATCAGGCCCATATTTCCGCTTGCCTCCTTGGTAGCAACGATGTTCTTGTGCTGTGCGCACTCCTTGTATGTGTCGATGGAGATAGACATGCCTGTTCTGCCGGGTACATTGTACAGTACGATAGGAATGTTTACTGCGTCAGCAATATTGAGAAAATGCTTTGCAAGTCCTCTCTGTGAGGTCTTGTTGTAGTAGGGAGTAACCTGCAGCAGTGCGTCAGCGCCTACCTTTTCAGCTTCCTTGGAGAGCTCGATAGCGTAGCCTGTGTCGTTACTGCCTGTACCAGCGATAACGGGGATACGCTTGTTGATACGCTCAACGGCATAGCGGATGCACTCGATATGCTCCTCGTCTGTCATTGTGGAGGCCTCACCGGTTGTGCCGCATACGATCACTGCATCAGCACTGTTTGCAACCTGAAAATCCAGCATCTTGCCGAACTCTGCATAGTTGATGCTGCCGTCAGCATTCATGGGAGTTACGATGGCGGTACCTACACCTGTAAAAATAGTGTTCTTCATAATTGAATCACCTCAAAATGTGCTATATTACTTGTCGAAGTAGCCCTTTGCTGCGTACAGCTCAGCCATCAGTACTGCGCCACCTGCTGCGCCTCTCAGGGTGTTGTGGGAAAGGCATACGAACTTATAGTCGTACTGTGTATCCTCTCTCAGACGGCCGATGGACACTGCCATACCGCCCTCGAGATTTCTGTGGAGCTTAGCCTGAGGCATATTATCCTCCTCAAAGTAGTTGAGGAACTGCTTGGGAGCGGAGGGGAGCTCCAACTCCTGAGGAACGCCCTTAAACTCCTTCCAGATGTTGAGGATCTCTTCCTTACTGGGCTTGTTCTCAAAGCTTACGAAAACTGCTGCAAAGTGACCGTTGGAAACGGGAACTCTCAGACACTGTGTTGTGATGGAGGGGGACTCAGCCTTAACGATCTTGCCGTCCTTGATCTCGCCCCATACCTTCAGAGGCTCCTGCTCGGACTTTTCCTCTTCGCCGCCGATGTAGGGGATGAGGTTATCCACCATCTCAGGCCATGTATCGAAGGTCTTGCCTGCGCCGCTGATTGCCTGATATGTGCAGGCGAGAACGTTCTTGATACCGAACTTTCTCAGAGGGGAGAGTGCAGGAACATAGCTCTGGATAGAGCAGTTAGACTTAACGGAGATAAAACCTCTCTTTGTGCCGAGGCGAGCCTTCTGAGCTTCAACGATAGCAATATGCTCATCATTGATCTCGGGGATGATCATAGGAACATCGTCTGTGAAACGGTGTGCGGAGTTGTTGGACATTACAGGGCACTCAGCCTTGGCGTACTTCTCCTCGAGAGCTTTGATCTCGTCCTTCTTCATATCTACAGCGCAGAATACGAAATCTACCATAGAAGCGATCTCGTCTACATCTGCTGAAGCGTCCTTAACGATGATATCCTTCATATTCTCAGGCATGGGAACGTCCATAAACCATCTGTCGCCTACAGCATCCTTATAGGTCTTGCCTGCGGAACGGGGAGAAGCAGCGAGAGCCACTACATTGAACCAGGGGTGATTCTCCAGCAGGATTGCGAAGCGCTGGCCTACCATGCCTGTTGCGCCGATGATGCCGACATTGTACTTTTTCATAGTTGTGTCCTTTCTTGTCCGTTTGTACGGACTTGCGTATTTTTGGGCTTAAGCCCTTTTTATAACAAAAAAACCGATGAGATATGTCATCGGCTGCTGTTGTGCTGAAAAAGCTTATATGTAAATATAAGATAATAGCACTCCATCAGACTAAGTCGATGACAATCATACGCTTGTTCAGCGTATGACCAGAGATGTACACGGCGGATTGTACATTCTTCGGCGGTTAGCCTTTCGCCTCCTCAGTTTCCGTCAACCTTTTCCGAGGGGCTACTGATCGTTCCCGCGCCTCTATCATTCTGTTTTATATATTTTAGCATATAGGCATTGTTCTTGTCAATTACTATTCAGCTAAATATTATCAAAATTCGACCTCTATTTTGTTGAAATTGTTGTGATGTGTCAATTGAAATAGCGAGAGGATTGTGGTACAATATATAATGAAATAATATGTATTGACACTATACTTGGAGATAATTATGCTTAAATCAGACTTTTATTACGACCTCCCCGAGGAGCTTATTGCTCAAACTCCTGTCGAGCCCCGTGACAGTTCAAGGCTCATGAAGATCGACAAAGCAACGGGCGAGATAATACACGATCGCTTTTATAATATATGCGATTACCTTAAAAAGGGTGATTTGCTGGTGATGAACGACAGCAAGGTGTTCCCTGCAAGGTTGTACGGCACGAAGAGGGGTACAGGCGCAGCGGTTGAGCTGCTGTTGTTAAAGCGTGTTTCGCTCACCGATTGGGAAACTATGGTGCGTCCCGGCAAAAAGCTGAAGGCGGGTGCAGTGGTGGACTTTCCAGAGGGACTCAGCTGTGAGATACTTGAGACCGTTGAGGAGGGAAACCGCCTTGTAAGATTCTCCTTTGAGGGTGATTTTTTTGACATCCTTGATCGCATAGGTCAGATGCCTCTGCCCCCATACATTACCGCAAAGCTCGAGAAAAAGGATCGCTATAATACCATCTACTGCCGTGAGACGGGCAGCGCAGCAGCGCCTACCGCAGGCCTCCATTTCACTGATGAGGTGTTCGGAAAGCTTGCTGAAAAGGGTGTTGACACTGCGTATGTAACGCTCCACGTCGGACTTGGAACTTTCCGCCCTGTAAAGGAGGATAACATTCTCGACCATAAGATGCACGTTGAGCATTACTCCGTCCCCGAGGAAACGGCGCAGAAGATAGCGGAGTGCAAGGCGAGGGGCGGCAGAGTTATCGCTGTTGGTACTACATCCTGTCGCACGTTGGAGTCCGCAGCGTCGGCGCATCCCGAGGGAAAGATAACCGCTTGTTCAGCGGATACGGGAATATTCATCTATCCTGGATATGAATTCAAGGCGATAGACGGACTTATCACAAATTTCCATCTGCCTGAAAGTACGCTGATAATGCTTGTCAGTGCCTTGCTTGGCAGAGAGCAGACGCTTGCTGCTTACCAAACGGCAATTGAAAATTCTTACAGATTTTTTAGTTTTGGCGACAGCATGGCAATCCTATAAGGAGAGAGTTATGAATTTTCATACATTTGGTGATAAAACTAACCCTGTAGTGGTGCTTGTTCACGGAGTTCTTACCCCTTGGCAGGTATGGCAGGAGCAGATAGAGCGTTTCAAAGACAAATACTGTGTAGTGGCAGTTGCGCTTGACGCACATACAGAGGAAAGCCCATCTGAGTTTGTCTCTATTGAGGCTGAGGCTCAGCAGATAGAGGATTATGTTATTGATAATTTCGGGGCTCATGTGTATGCGCTGTGTGGTATCTCGATGGGCGGTGTGATATGCCACGAGATATGGAAAAACGGCATAATCGGCATTGAAAAGCTGGTGATGGATGGCGCACCCTTGAAAGCGATGCCAAAGATAGCGATAAAGGTAATGGCACGCAACTATCATATAATAATCCGCAAGTCAAAACAGCGTGATAAGAAAACTATGGAGGGCTTTATCAAAAACTGCGCTCCCGAGAGGTGTCTTGCAAGTTATTTGAAGATAGCCGACAATATGAGCGAGAAGTCTGTGAAGAATATCGTTTCTTCTGCTTGTTCACATAATCTTTGCACAAGTATCGAGAGCGATACAAAGGTGCTGTATATGCACGGCACAAAGGGCAACGAGGTGGTATCCTCAAAGGTAGGAAAGCTGATGAAAAAGCACTATCCCGACAGCAATGTCCATTGCTTCAAGGGCTATATGCACTGCGAGGCGGCGGTATACAAGCCGCAGGAGTGGCTCAGCGTTGTTGAGGAATTTTTGAAATAAACAAACGGAGAAATAATTATGTACGAGCTAAAAAAGCAGGAGGGCAGAGCTAGGCGTGGTGTGTTTCACACCCCACATGGCTCCATTGAAGCCCCGTTCTTTATGAATGTCGGCACATCCGCCGCTATAAAGGGAGGTATCTCCTCAATCGACCTCAAGGGTCTGAAAACTCAGGTGGAGCTTTGTAACACCTATCATCTTCATCTGCGTCCCGGTGATGATGTTATCTACAAAATGGGCGGTCTGCACAAGTTTATGAATTGGGACAAGCCTATTCTTACCGACAGCGGCGGATTTCAGGTGTTCTCCCTTAGCTCTCTCAGAAAGATAAAGGAGGAGGGTGTGTATTTCGCCTCTCATATAGACGGAAAGCGCATATTTATGGGTCCCGAGGAGAGTATGCAAATACAGTCGCACCTTGCTTCTACCATCGCTATGGCTTTTGATGAGTGCGTAGAAAATCCTGCTCCCTACGATTATGTCAAAAACTCAGTGGAGCGCACCACACGCTGGCTCAAGCGTTGTCAGGACGAGATGGCAAGGCTTAACGCTGATCCCTCTACTATCAACCGTCAGCAGATGCTTTTTGCAATAAATCAAGGTGGAACTTATGATGACCTGCGTATTGAGCATATGAAGGTCATCCGTGAGATGGGACTTGACGGCTATGCTGTCGGCGGTCTTGCTGTAGGCGAGCCTGCCGAGGTGATGTATCACATTCTTGATGAGGTGCTGCCCTATGCGCCTGAGGACAAGCCGAGATATCTTATGGGAGTCGGCACTCCGTCGAACATCATCGAGGGAGTGTACAGAGGTATAGATATGTTCGACTGTGTGATGCCCAGCCGAAATGCCCGTCACGCTACTGTGTTCACCTGGGGTGGAATCATGCATGCAACAAACGAGTGCTACAAGCTTGACGAGCGTCCCCTCGATCCCGAGTGCGACTGCCCCACCTGCCGCAATTTCAGCAGGAGCTATATACGTCATCTGTTCAAGGCGGGAGAGCAGCTTGCAGGCAGGCTTGCGGTGCAGCATAATCTTTACTTCTACAACACCCTTATGGAGCGCATAAGAGAGGCGCTTGACGAGGGAAGATTCGAGGAGTTCAGAAATAAGTATTCTCCTCTGCTGGCATCAAAGCTTAAGGATTAAGTAGCAAATGGTGTGGTATTTCCACACCATTTTTTGTTTCTGTCTATTATGCGGCAAATTTTCTCCAAATTTTCATCCAAAACAGTATAGATTGCCCAAAAACTACTTGAAATATTTTTGAAAAGGTGCTATTATATAAATAGCAGGTCTAAGGCTTGGCGTTTATCTGCGTATTGTGGCTTTCGCAGGCTGAGTATAACCTGAAATATGTTGTGCCGCTAGGCGGCAAATATGACTTTTAGGAGGATATTATCATGCCGGTTAATCTTACAAAAGGACAGAAGGTAGATCTTACAAAGGGCAATCCCGGTCTTTCCAAGATCGTTGTAGGCCTCGGATGGGATACAAACAAGTACGACGGAGGCTCTGCTTTCGACCTTGATACAGCAGCTTTCCTCTGCACAGACAGCGGCAAGGTTCAGTCTGACGCTGATTTTGTTTTTTATGGCAATCTGAAGCACGCTTCAGGCTCTGTTCAGCATCTCGGTGACAACCTCACTGGTGAGGGTGACGGTGATGATGAGCAGCTCAAGGTAGACCTTAATGCAGTTCCTGAGTATATTTCCAAGATCGATTTCACTGCTACTATTTATGATGCAGCAGCAAGAAATCAGAATTTCGGTCAGGTAAGCAATGCTTATATCCGCATTTACAACGAGGAAAGCGGCGAGGAGCTTATCCGCTACGACCTCGGCGAGGATTTCTCCATTGAGACAGCACTTGTTGTAGGCGAGCTTTATCGTCACAATGGCGAGTGGAAGTTCAATGCTATCGGCTGCGGCTATGGCGGAGGTCTTGAGGCTCTTTGCCGTAACTTCGGTGTTAATGTATAATTAGGTTTTATTGTAAAATACAGAGCGGAGCTTCCGCAGGGAGCTCCGTTTTTGCTATATTTATTCCATTGAGGTAAAAAATGTCTGATACTATTTCGGAGCTTATTTCTTATACTGTCGGCGGCTTGCTTTATGCTCCTGCGATAAATACGGGCATAGCCGCAAAAATAGCTCAGGGAGCATATCCCTGCCTTACCTCCATTGCATTTTGTCTGGAGGATTCAATAATGGACTGCGCCCTTTCGCAGGCAGAGCAGAGCCTTGTGGACACCCTTGCAGCAATTGACAAGGATGTACCTGACGAGAGGATGCCGCTGCTTTTTGTGAGAGTACGTACACCGCAGCATCTTCGCCATGTACATGAGTTGCTTGGCGAGCTTGGTGACATGCTTACAGGCTATATACTCCCTAAGTTTGATACGACCAACGGCAAGGAGTACGCATCAATGATCACGGAGCTGAATCGTGGCAGAGACGAGCCACTCTACATTATGCCTATACTGGAGAGCAGGAGAGTGGCTGACAGGCAGCGCCGTTTACAGGAGTTGTACGATATCCGTGCTATCCTTGCTACGGTGCAGCCTTATGTGCTTAATGTGCGTGTGGGCGGAAATGATTTCAGTAACATCTACGGTGTCCGCAGGCCTGTTGATCGCACGATATATGACATTGGTGTCATCCGTGACATACTGGTGGATATCAGCAGCATTTTTTCGGCTGACTATGTGGTATCTGCTCCTGTATGGGAATATTTTGATACTGAGGGCAGGGAGGGCAAATGGTCTGAGGGGCTTCGTCGAGAACTAGAGCTTGACAGACTGAACGGATTTATCGGAAAGACTGCTATACATCCCTCACAGCTTCCTGTTATCTTTGAGAGTATGAAGGTGAGCCGCACGGATTATGATGATGCTAGCAAAATACTTGGTTGGGGTGATGGTGTCAGCGGAGTCGCCAAAAGCGCAGACGGCAGTCGCATGAACGAGGTCAAGTGCCATGTGCGCTGGGCTGAGCGCATAAAGCTGCTTGGTGCTATATATGGAGTAAGAGAGGACAGCAAGAATGATTGTTTGGTTTAATCACTGGTTCAGTACGGCTTACCACCTCATTAATATGATGAGGGAGTGCGTTCCGTCTGACTGCAAATTCATCGGCTCCGGTACTGCTAATGTATCGGTATTCCGTACCGCCTGCGACGAGTGGTACAGAGAGCCTGTGGGCATCACTGATGAAGAGTATGCGCAGTATTGCGTAGATTTTTGTAAGGAGCACGCTGTTGATGTTTTCGTGCCCCGCAGAGGTCTTGTTGCCATAATCGATAGGGCAGCTGATTTTGAAGCAATGGGAGTTAAGCTGTTTGCCGACAAACGCCCTGACATTGCAGTGCAGCTTGATGACAAGATGCAGACCTATGATCTGCTGAAAGGCATCGTGCCCGATTATATTCCGCCTATCTTTGAGGCGCATAATTTGGAGGAGTTCAAGGCAGCTTACGAAACTTTGCAGAAGGACTGGGATAGAGTATGCTATAAACTGACCATCGACGAGGGCGCAAGGAGCTTTCGTGTCATTGACAGCAGGATAGAAACTATCAGCGCACTTTATGCAAAGCCTGGCAGCAAGATTACATATAATGCGGCTTGCTCGGTGCTCTCTGAGTATGATTTCAGTATTCCTATGCTGGTGATGCCATATCTGGGAGGCTGGGAGATAAGTGCAGATTGTCTTGCTACTTCGAACGGAAATCTCATAATTCCTCGTTATAAGACAGGTAAGCGTTACTCCATAGTTAAGTTTGAGAAGGAGATAATGGCAGCCTGCTCTAAGATAATGGATACTCTGCAGCTGAAAATGCCGATGAATATCCAGTTCAAGTGCGACGGTGACAGACCTTATCTGCTGGAGATAAATCCTCGTATGTCTGGAGGGCTTCAGCTTTCCTGCAAGGCAACGGGTATCAATCTTCCTGCTATAGCACTTAGCCAGCTTCTTGGGGAGGAGATGCCCTGGAGCTATCCTGACATTACAGAGCAGAGAGTGGCACATATTGAAAGTCCTATCTGCCTTGACGGAGAAGAAGATGCGTGAATAT
Organism: Oscillospiraceae bacterium; assembly: GCA_045544715.1. GTDB lineage: Bacteria > Bacillota > Clostridia > Oscillospirales > Ruminococcaceae > CAG-115. The sequence continues at coordinate 23,841 of JAZPZN010000012.1, forward strand.
ACAAAAGATGAGCTTTTAGTGCTTGCAAAGCGTTACAATAACACAAAGCGCAGCTATCTGCTGGTGGATCCTCTGCAGGCGAAGCACCTTGCTGTCAGTCCTGCAAAGGCACTTGAGATGATGCATACACTTGGTGACAAGCTGCATGAAAAATACCCTACTGCAAAGCTTGTCATTGGTTTTGCTGAAACTGCAACAGCCATTGCTGCCGCAGCGGCAACAAGGCTGCCTGGGTGCAGATATATCCACACCACACGTGAACCCATGCCCGAAATAGCAGATGATAAGTGGCTGTATTTTTCGGAAGAGCATAGCCATGCGGTGGAGCAGAAAATATGTATAGAAAAGCTGCCCGAGTATGCAGCTGCTACTGATACGATAATCCTGCTCGATGATGAGATATCTACAGGAAAAACGCTTATTAATATTGTTGAGCGACTGAGGACTATCCCTGAGATAGATGGCAAGCGTATAGTTGCGGCTTCTGTCATCAACCGTGTTTCTGACGAAAACATGGCAAGACTTGAGGCGGCAGGAATTGAATGCGAGTGTCTGCTGAAGCTCCCTGAGGAGGACTACACTGCGGCAGTTGAGAGATTTGATGTACGTGCGGCAGAGCAGGTGCAGGATATGCCTTATTTACTTGGTGGATTGCGCAGCTATCCGTTGGCAAATGCACGCATAGGGGTGGACATAGCAAGCTATACAGATGATTGTATAGCTAAATCGTCAATCTATTGCAGCGGCATGCTGATGA
>JAZPZN010000013.1:0-55509 GCA_045544715.1 Oscillospiraceae bacterium
TCTCCCATGTGGTTTGAGAAGCTGTGGCAGAATACTGTTGATCTGTTCCGCTCCATGGATATCCCCGTAAGAACTATCGAGTGCTGCTCCGGTGATCTTGCAGACCTCAAGGTAAAGAGCTTTGACGTTGAGGCTTGGTCTCCCAGACAGCAGAAGTATTTCGAGGTAGGTAGTTGCTCCAATCTTGGAGATGCTCAGGCACGTCGCCTCGGTATCCGAGTAAAGGCTGCAGATGGCAGAAAGTATTTTGCACACACCCTCAACAACACAGTAGTTGCACCTCCCAGAATGCTTATTGCATTCCTTGAGAATAATCTCAACGAGGATGGCACGGTGAATATTCCCGAGGTACTCAGACCTTATATGGGCGGCAAAGATAAGATCGGTGGTTGATAAGATTCATACGATCAAGCCCTGTGGGATGGTATTTCAAATAATGTAAATATGGTAAGGTAGATATATGACAGGGTAAGCATGACGGAGTAATTACATTATTCCGTCTGTTTATCCTGTCTTTTTTAGGAGGAACTAAATGGCTTTTGTTACACTTGATAATGTTTATAAGCGTTATCACATGGGTGAGGTAACTATCAATGCTGCAGATGGCATGACATTCGATATAGAAAAGGGCGAGTTTGTCATTATCGTAGGCCCCAGTGGTTCAGGAAAAACAACAGTGCTGAATATGCTTGGAGGAATGGATAGCTGTGATGAGGGTATCATCAGTGTTGATGGTGCGAGAGTTGATAGCTATAACCGCAGGCAGCTGACAGAGTATCGCAGGCATGATATAGGCTTTATATTTCAGTTTTATAACTTGCTGCCTAATCTTACTGCTAAGGAGAATGTGGAGCTTGCAGTGCAGACTACAAAGGATTTCATCCCCGCTGCTGAGATACTTGATAAGGTAGGTCTTTCTGAAAGGCTCGACAATTTCCCTGCGCAGCTATCGGGAGGTGAGCAGCAGCGTGTATCTATTGCAAGGGCACTCAGTAAGAGACCTAAGCTGCTGCTTTGCGACGAGCCTACAGGTGCGCTGGATTATAACACAGGTAAAATGATACTGAAGCTTTTGCAGGATACCTGCCGCAAAGATGGAATGACTGTTATCCTTGTAACGCACAATTCTGCCATTGCACCTATGGCAGACAGAGTAATCAAAATCAAAAACAGCAAGGTTAGCAAGGTAATACTGAACGAAAATCCCACTCCTGTGGAAGATATCGAGTGGTAATGGAGGATAGATTTGAAAGCGATTAATAAAAATATTTTTCGTGAGATAAAAGGCTCAAAGGGGCGGTTTTTATCGATTTTCCTCATCTGTCTTATCGGAGTGGGATTTTTTAGCGGTGTAAAGGCTACTCCGGAGGATATGAAGATATCTGCGGATGATCTGTATGATGAAAGCAAACTGTTTGATCTACGAGTGCTTTCTACCTTTGGTCTTACTGATGATGATGCGGCTGCAATCGAGGAGATAGATGGGGTATCAGCAGTGTATACTTCAAAATACTCCGATATGGCGGTACATTTCAATAATATGGAATACCTCACACGAGTATACTCTTGGAACAATGACGAGGTAAACAAAGTAGTGCTGCACGAGGGTAGATTTCCCGAAAATGATAACGAATGTCTGATAAGCGGCAACAAGCTTGACAGCAGCTTCAAGATCGGTGATGTTGTCACTATGGTAGATCTCACCGAAGCTGATGAATTTCCGCTAGATCGCACTGAATACACAGTTGTGGGTATATTCAACACACCGATGTATGTTTCTACAACGCAGCTAGGCAGCACGACTATAGGTGATGGTGCAATAGATGCGTTTATGTATGTTACAAAGAGTAATTTTACTCAAGATGTATACACCGAGATATACATCAGATCTGATGAGATGACAGCAGAGTATAGCTATTCAGATGAGTATGAGAGACTGCGTGATAAGCTCTCCGAAAATTTAGAGCAGCTTGGCATAATTCGCAGTGAGATACGCTATGATGAGGTGGTGGGGGAAGCTCTACAGGAGATAGCCGATGGCGAAAAAGAGCTCGCTGATGCCAAAGCAGAGGGTCAACAGGAGCTTATTGATGCCGCATCAGATATCGAGAATGCAAAGCAGGAGATAGCCGATGGTGAACAGGAGCTTGCCGATGCAAATCAGGAGCTTGATGACGGTGCAAAGCAGCTCGCAGATGCCGAAAAGGAGCTTGAGGAAGCACGCAAGGAGATAGCAGATGGCAGAAAGCAGCTTACCGACAGCAAAATAGAGCTTACCGATGCTGAGAAAACTCTAAGTGACAGTAAGCTGGAGATTGACAAGGGTGAGCAGGAGCTGTCAAAGGCTCTTTCAGAGATAAAAAAGGGTGAATCGGAGTTGACCGCTGCCCAGACCCAACTGGAAGAAAAGACAGCAGAGCTAGAAGCAGGTAAGGTTCAGCTAGAAGATGCAAAGACTACCTTAACAGCAAGCAAAGCAGAATATGAGATGGGTGTTGCCCAGTATGAGGCAGGATATGCTCAGTATCTTGAGGGGGAAAAACAGCTACAGGCAGCTATCGCTCAATACGGAGAGGATAGTCCATTTATAATTCAACAAAAAGTAGAATTAGAGGCGACTAAAAAGCTTTTAGAGCAGACTAAGGCTCAGCTTGATGCAGCAAAACTTCAGATCGACGCTGGTGAAGCAGAGATCAAAAAAAATGAGCATACGATTGCCGAGGGTGAAGCACAGCTTGAAGAAGCGAAAAAACAGCTGAGCGAAGGGCTTGCAGAGCTTGAAAAGGGCAAGAAGGAATACGAGGAGGGAAAAGCCTCTCTTGAAGCAGGAAAGGCAGAGTATCTTGAGGGGTACAAGCAGTATCTTGATGGATTAAATCAGTATAATGATGCGCTCAAGCAGATAGAAGAAGCAGAAAAGCTTTATGAGGAGAGCGTAGCAACACTTGCGGAGAAGCGTATTGAATATGAGGATGGCGTAAAGCAGTATGAGGATGGTATAGCTGAGCTTGAGGATGCAAAAGCGAAGCTTGCCGACGGCATCAAGGAGTATGAAGATGGCGTTGAGACCTATAATACCGAGATTGCTGATGCCGAGGCTGATATTGCAGATGCAAAGCAGAAGATAGAAGATGCAGGTGAAGCTGAGTGGTATATTTTCACCCGTGATGATAATCCTGGCTATGCGGAGTTTGAGAGTAATGCTGAGCGAATCGACAGCATTGCATCTATCTTCCCGATATTCTTCCTGCTTGTGGCGGCACTGGTTTGTCTTACTACAATGTCACGTATGGTGGAGGAGAACCGTACTCAGGTAGGTACGCTGAAGGCTCTTGGTTACACAAATGGTGCTATTGTGCGACATTATATGGTATATGCACTTTCTGCTGCATTGTCTGGCAGTATTATCGGTGCATTCGGTGGAATGGTGCTGTTCCCGTGGGTGATAATGTATGCATATTCAATGATGTATATTATTACAGATTTCCATTTTGATTTCAGTGCATTCAATATATTGATATCTGCAGGCCTTATGGTGATCGCAATAGCACTTACAGTGTTTTTCAGCTGCAAGCGTGTGCTGTCAGAAACTCCTGCAAGCCTCATGCGACCCCGTGCCCCTAAGGCAGGTAAGCGTGTGCTGCTGGAGCGCATCGGATTTATATGGAACAGGCTTGGTTTTTTTGCAAAAGTATCAGGAAGAAATCTGTTCAGATATAAGCGCAGGATGTTTATGACGGTCGTAGGTATTTCGGGTTGTACGGCGCTTATGCTTACTGGCTTCGGATTAAAGGATGCTATCTCTGACATTGTAAGTCTACAGTATGGTGATATTTATAGCTATAGTGGATTTATCGCAGTAGCCGACGATATAAGCGAGGAGGATGAGCAGCATATTGTTGATGAGCTGCTAGACTACAACGCTGAAACAGCATATACAGAAGCTTTCCTCAAACAGTATACTACAAGCTTTGAAGATTCAAATGTGCAGTGCTATATTACTGTAGCAGCGGATTTTGAAGTTTTTGAGAGTATGGTAGATATGCATGAGCGTGTATCGGGCGAAAAACTGACGCTTGCTAACGGAGCTATCTGTACTGAAAAGCTTGCAAAGCTGCTTGGAGTAGAGGAGGGCGATGAAATTACAATTCAGATAAGTGACAGTGATAGCAGCACTATTGAGATAACAGGCATAACAGAACACTATTCAAGTCATTACCTCTATATGACGGAGGATATGTATAAGGATGTGTTCGGAGAGTTGCCAGTATATAATATGCTGTATTTCAGCAATGGAATGTCAGAGGATGAAGCAGTGGCAGCAGAGTTCTCCGAGAAGATGATGCAGTGTGATGGAGTTATGAGCGTGATTCTCAATTCTGACACATCTGAGGCTTTCTCTGAGATGCTAAGCATACTTGACCTTGTTATCGTAGTGCTTATCGTTTCTGCAGGTGCGCTTGCTTTTGTAGTGTTATACAACTTAACAAATGTAAACATTACTGAGCGTATCAGAGAGATAGCTACGCTGAAGGTGTTAGGCTTTTACGACAGAGAGGTAAGTAGCTATGTTTTCCGTGAGAATGTTATTTTATCGCTTATGGGAAGTGTAGCGGGGCTGCTGCTTGGTATAGCCCTTTGTCAATTTGTGGTGCAGACTGCAGAGATAGATGAGGTAATGTTCGGTAGGGAAATACATCCTATGTCGTATGTGTGGTCGTTCCTAATAACAGTGGCTTTCTCATTTGTGGTAAATCTGTTGATGACATCAGTGCTGAAAAAGATAAGCATGGTAGAGTCGCTGAAATCTGTAGAATAATATAATGTGGGTGGGCAAGCTGCTCATCCACAAGTTTTATACAAAATAAAATATACATCGTAAATATACAAAGAGTATATTGTGTTTTGCTTGACTAAACCGCCGTAATGTGGTATGATATATTATATATACCTAAAATCATATTCAAATCATTAGTTCAGCAGAAAGGCGGTCGGAATATGAAAGACAGAATTTTGGAGTCGGGCGAGGATTATCTGGAGACTATTCTCATCCTCCATAACAGAAAAGGCGATGTGCGCTCGATTGATATTGCGGCAGAGCTTGAGTATTCAAAGCCCAGTGTGAGTGTTGCAATGAAAAACCTGCGTGAGCAGGATTGCATCGTTATGGATAAGAACGGCTTCATAACCCTTACTGATAAGGGTAGAAAGATCGCAGAGCGTGTTTATGAGCGTCATCTGCTGTTTACGAGCTGGCTGGTATCCCTCGGTGTGCCCGAGGAGATAGCAGCAGAGGATGCTTGCCGTATCGAGCACTGCCTTAGTGCAGAAAGCTTTGAGGCAATAAAGAACCATGTTAAAAATTTCTCTCAGGAGTGATTAAAGCGTGAGATTGATTTGTCTGATTGAAAATACATCTGTTGATGACAAACTGTATAATGAAGAGGGTTTATCGCTATTCGTAGAATATGGTGGTAAGAATTATCTCATCGATACGGGTCTTACCGGAAGGGCGGTTGATAATGCCCGCCGTATGAGGTTGCCAATAACAGAGATAGATGCAGTTATTATTACCCATAATCATGCGGCTCATATTGGTGGAATCGATGCGGTGATGCGATTCAATCCAAAGGCTGAGATATATCTCAGAGTGGGTGCAAAAACGGAGTATTATCAGCGCAGTGGTATATTTAAAAATCAAGTAGGAGCAGGAAGCGGATTTTTCAAGAAATATGCAAAAAATCTTATTCTGTTCAATAATTTTTCTGAGGTGGCAGAGGGTTTTTATCTGACAGGCTGCGAAGTGTTTGAGGAGAAAGCGATTAATCCTGATAAAAGCTATTTTTCGCTTGATGGAAAGAGGTCTGTTCCCTACGACTACAGTGATGAGAGCTTTGCTGTTATATTTCCGAAGAAGAAAAAGAGCGAGGGTATGATACTGATAGGCGGCTGCTTCCATTGCGGTGTGGCAAATATGCTGGAAACAGTACAAAATTTGTGGCAGAATGTTCCTATACTTTCAGTAATAGGTGGTTTTCATTTTACAGGAAGTAATCCAAAGACAGTGAGCTGCTCTACAGAGTATATTGCATCGCAGTGCCGTGCACTGAAGATGAGCGGTGCTGAGAAAATATATGCGTGTCATTGTACGGGTTACAAAGGCTTTGATATAATGGATGAGCAGTTAGGAGATAAAATACTGTATCTTGGCGGCGGCGAAGAACTGGATTTTTAAAATTTAAGAATATCGTAATAAAAAAGTGCAACATTTTTAAGGTTTTTACGGTATTATATAATAGAGGATATTTTTACATCTGAGGCTAACATTTTCGCTGAGGCGGGGATGGATTAGTTTTCCGTATCCCACGGAAGACGTGACATAGGAGGAAAATACATGGACATCAAAAAACGTGTGCTTTGTGCGGCAATCGGTGCAGCACAGCTTTTGTCTATGGCAGGCATGAGCATGAGCGTTTCTGCGGAAAATGAGGTACCTGTTGATACCATTGCTGCAGGCAGCGATCACAGTCTTGTCATCAGATCGGATATGTCGGTGTGGGCAGCAGGAGATAACAGCAGCGGTCAGCTCGGAGCAGGCTCAACAGTTGCGAGCAGTGAGGGAATAAAGGTGCTGTCGGGAATTGTAAGTGTTGAAGCCAATGACTGCTCAAGCTTTGCAATAGATGCAGCAGGCACTCTTTATGGCTGGGGTGATAACAATAAAGGACAGGTTACCCCAAACTCTAAGGATAAAATAATCTTCACACCCACAAAGATAATGGATGGAATAAAGAGCGTGAGTGCAGGCGATACCCATACTGTAGCGGTTGCGGTTGATGGCACTGTATACGGCTGGGGCAGCAACACCTATGGTGAGCTGGTAGCTGCAGGCGCAGGAAAGGGCGCTGCAGTACTTGCGACAGGTGCGGTCGATGCGGCTGCAGGTGATGGCTTTACTGCAATAGTGACAAGCAGCGGTGCACTTTATGTATGCGGAAATAATGAGAATGGTCAGCTTGGTATCGGTGGCTACAACGATATGTCGACACTTTATATGGCTGTTGACAAGGATGTGGTTGAGGTAGAGGCAGGTAATGATCACCTCGTAGTATTGAAAAAAGATGGTACTGTATGGACAGCAGGATTGAACGACAGCGGTCAGTTGGGTCTTGGCAATTTCCGTACACGCAACAATCTTACAAAGACATCTCTGACAGGTATAGAGTCTATTTTTGCAGGCGGAAACAGCACCGGTGCCGTAAACAGCAGCGGAAAGCTGTACTGCTGGGGCAGCAATGCCTATGGTCAGCTGCAGGCTAACGGTACGACAAATGCAGAAGAGCCTGAGTATGTAAAGATGAATGCGATTTCTGCTGCGTTTGGCGAGCATCATTCGCTGGTGCTTGGCAATGATGGAGCGATATCTGCAGCAGGCAGCGGAGCCTATGGTGAGCTTTATAGCAAGGTAACGACAGCAGTGCTGAAGCCCGAGAAGATCAAAAACGGAATCGTAGCTTATTCTGCAGGAGAGGATCATGCAGCTGCTATCAATGAAGATGGTGTGCTTTACACATGGGGAAATAACGACTGCGGTCAGCTTGGTCTGGGCGATTTTGAGCTGAGAAACAAGCCTACACCCGTTATACTATATGAAAAGGCTGTCAATGTATGGGCAGGCAACAAGATGACATTTGTGCTTTGTGAGGATTCTACCGTATATGTTTTCGGCGATAATTCCGATGGATTGCTTGGTATGGATACCCGTCAGGAAAAGGTCAGCACTCCCGTACAGAATGACTATCTTTCTGAATACAAGTCTATCAAGATTTATCCCTCTGATGGTTTTTGTCTGGCACTGGCTGATGGTCAGGTACTCGGATGGGGAAAGAATGCCAGCCACAGAATGTTGGATCTCAAGGGCACTACAAAGTATCCCACATCTATAGCCGATGATCTTACAGGTGTGGAGGATATTGCGGTAGGCAATAATCACTGTATTGCTATTGACAGGTCAGATACACTGTTTGCATGGGGTTCCAATACTAAGGATCAGCTGGGCAGCGAAACAGAGTATTCCTACGCTGATATTCCGCAGGATTGCGAGAGATACTACAGTAATGATAATGCCAATGCCCCCGCTGCGATCGCAGCAGCAGGAAATCACACTATGGTGCTTGATATAGATGGCACGCTCTGGGTATGGGGCGATAACAGCAGAGGCCAGCTTGGCACTGATATTGAATCCCGTATCGACGATCCGTATTATCATGTTAAGGATGTACAGAAGATAGCTGCAGGTGAGACCGCTACAGGTATCATCACCACTGAGGGTGAGCTTTATATGGCTGGCAGCAACATAGATGGTGCGCTTGGTACTGGCACTATAGATGATCTGTCATCCTATAGTGTGGCGATAGCCAAGGATGTTACAGAGTTGTCAATAGGCGGCGGATTTGCAGGTTATATCAGAGAGGATGGTACACTGTACAGCTGGGGTACCAATGCTTATGGTCAGGTTGGTAATTCCATGGGCGGCGTTGAGGAGGATAACAAGGTAGTTATCACCGATGCCCTCTGCGGTGAGCTTATTGAGCCTGAGAGCCTTGCCCTCGACAAGACAAGTGCAGTAGTCAAGCCAGGTAAGACCATAAAGCTGAACGCAGTATTTGCCCCTGCAAATGCAAATGTAAAGGCTGTCACATGGAGCAGTGCAAATAAGAAGGTAGCTACTGTTGCTGCTGACGGAACTGTAACAGGTGTTTCTTACGGCACTACTGTTATCACTGCAAAGACAGCTAATGGACTTAAAGCAAGCTGCGAGGTCACCGTTGCAATTCCTGTAAGCAGCTTCTCTGTATATCCAAAGAACGGAAAGACGCTGAAGATAGGTCAGAGCTATACGCTGACGGCTAAGATATATCCTGCGGCTGCTACAGATAAGACACTGCTTTATGAAAGCTCTGACAGCTCAGTTGCTACAGTGGATAAGAACGGTAAGATAACTGCAGTTGGTGCAGGTAGGGCAAAGATCACCGTTACCGCAAAAACAAACCCTGCCAAGACAAGGGTAGTGACGATATGGGTGCGTCCCGATAAGGCAAATATCACCTACCGCAAGGCAACGGCGGATGGTGTTGTTCTCAAGTGGGACAAGGTAGAAAATGCCGATGGATACATCATCCTGCGTCGTGAAGGTAAGAATGGAAAAACATATTCTATTGCCGATGTGACCGATCTCAGCTACATCGATACAACAGCGAAGAGCGGCACTGTATATTACTATGGTGTTCGTCCCTACACTGAAGTTGATGGAAAGAGGGTCGTGGCATCTCCTACGACTATCTATAAGATCACTGCAAAGTAAAATTTTGAGCAGCATCGTAAGATGCTGCTCTTTTATCAAAAAAATTTCTGTAAGTATTAACATTTTGCTGAAAATGTGGTACAATAGTGTCAGTGATAAAAGAAAAGGAGTGTTTATATGGACAGCACACCAAGAGTGAGCCTCAGAAAGTTTGAGGGTCAGCAGACTGTTAAGCTGTATGGCAAGGAATATATAAAGGCAGATGACGGCGAGCTTTATCCCGTAGAGGAGGTATCGACAAAGGCAACGGAAAGCTTTTCGCAACACAATCCGTTCCAGTCGTTTAAGATACAGCTCCAGCCCGAGGAAGAGATAGCGGCGACACAGGCAGAGTTTGCCGAACCCAAAAGCTTCCCCGAGGTGGAGGTGGTGCGCCCGCAGGCTGACCCAAATGTGAAATTCTGCCGCTACTGCGGAGGAAAGATACATGCAAAGGCAGTGATTTGTACCCACTGCGGCAGACAGGTGGAGGAGCTGATGCGGACAAATGTGGTGAACACCAATGTCACTATTACTCCCACGATGGTGCCAACAGGTAAGAAATGCAATAAATGGGTGGCTTTGTTATTATGTGTATTTTTCGGTTGGTGCGGTGCGCATAAGTTCTATGAAGGTAAGAATTTTCAGGGCGTGCTGTATATCCTTACCGTAGGCGGATTTTTAGGATTATTGCCGTTTATTAACTTTTGGATGATACTTTTCAAGGAAAATCCATATTATGTGAAATAAAATTGACGGGAGTGTGGGTATATACGCTCCCGCCTTTTGTTTAAAAGGGGAAAATGAAGATCTTTTAGACTGAAAATTCAAAAATTATATTTACTTTTAAAGTGATTAGTGCTATAATTATCCTGTAGTATTTTAATCAAAGTGCAGCATCGCAGATGTGTTTTGCAAGTGATACAGACTATGCTTGCAAGGCGGTGCGCAGAAAGGAACAAACTATGGATATCAAAATCGTAAAAACAACGACTCCCAAGGCAAAGCCCACTGATGAGAGCAAGCTCGGCTTCGGTAAGGTGTTTACAGACCACATGTTCATCATGGAGTATGATACAGGCATGGGCTGGCATGATGCAAGAGTAGTGCCTTATCAGGATATCTCTCTTTCTCCCGCTGCTATGGTATTCCACTATGGTCAGGAGATCTTTGAGGGTATGAAGGCTTACAGAACTCCCGATGGCAACATTCAGTTCTTCCGCCCTGAGGAGAATTTCAAGCGTCTTAACGTTTCCGGTGAGCGTCTTGTTATCCCTGAGCTGCCCGTTGAGGATGCGCTGCAGGCTCTGCACACCCTCGTTGAGGTAGATAAGGATTGGGTTCCCCATAACGATGGTGCATCTCTGTACATCCGTCCCTTTATCATTGCTGTTGACCCGTTCCTCGGTGTTCGCCCCGGTGATAAGTATCTGTTTATTATCATCCTCTCTCCCTCGGGTGCTTACTATAGCACTGGCCTTAACCCTGTTGACATTTATGTAGAAACAAACTATGTGCGTGCAGTAAAGGGCGGTATGGGCTATACCAAGACTGGTGGTAACTATGCTGCATCTCTCGCAGGTCAGGATGAGGCTCACAAGCAGAACTATTCTCAGGTGCTCTGGCTCGACGGTGTTGAGCGCAAGTACATTGAAGAGGTTGGCGCAATGAACATTATGTTCGTTATCGATGGTGAGGTAGTTACACCTGAGCTGCAGGGTTCTATCCTCCCTGGTATCACAAGAAAGTCTGTCCTTGAGCTGTGCCGCAAGTGGGGTATGAAGGTATCCGAGCGTCGCATCACCATTCAGGAGATCTCCGATGCTTACGATGCAGGCAAGCTGCAGGAGGTATTTGGCACTGGTACAGCGGCTGTTATCTCTCCTGTAGGTCACCTCAAGTGGGGCGACAAGGTAATGGAGATCAACGGCAACAAGATCGGCGAGATCAGCCAGAAGCTGTATGATACCATGACTGGTATGCAGTACGGCAAGATCGCTGATGATATGGGCTGGATCGTTAAGCTGAACGGCTGATAAATATGAAACGTCTTTTAAGCGCAATTTCTGTTGCGGCACTGCTTATGCTTTCGGGATGTGTTGATCGCACAGGCGAGGCAGTTGATGTGATCGGTGGTGCGGACGGCCCCACCACGATGGTCGTTGCTGAGCAAACTTCTTCGGAAAGCGAGTACGAGGATTTTTTCTGCGAGATGTATGTCGATGAACTTATCAACAAATACACGCAGCTGAGCAATGACTGGACAGCATTTGATGAGGCGTATTATTCAGAGGATGCTGATATCGATGAGGTTATGACGACAGTGGACAAAATAATTTCCACGCTTGAATCGATTATAGCTATTGAGGCTCCTGCAACTTTTGCTTCGTATCATCAGAGTGTCATTGATGGAGCTCAGTATGAGATCAAGTATTACAGTATATTCAGAAATGCTTGTCTGATGGCTAAAGGCGAGGCTAGCTTTTCTGAGCAGGAGATGGAGGAAATGAATATATTCCTCGAGGAGCACACGAATGCAGAGACTCTTCCGCTGAATGACGCATTTAATGCAGTGATCGAAGCGGCGACCTCATAACATCTCTCGATTAAATGTCAATAATGTTCCCTCATGCCACGAGGGACAATGAAAGGAAATATAACAATGATAAACACAGAAAAGACACTTGACAAAATCGTTACCCTTTGTAAGGGCAGAGGCTTTGTATATCCCGGCAGTGAGATATACGGCGGTCTTGCAAACACATGGGACTACGGCCCCCTCGGTGCTGTCCTCAAGGACAACATCAAGGCAGCTTGGAAGAAGAAGTTCATACAGGAGAGCAAGTATAATGTAGGTCTTGACTCCGCTATACTGATGAACCCTCAGACTTGGGTTGCTTCCGGTCACGTTGGCGGTTTCTCCGATCCCCTTATGGACTGCAAGGATTGTAAGACTCGTCATCGTGCAGACAAGCTCATCGAGGATTTTGGTGAGACTGACGCTAACGGCTGGGACAACGCAAAGATGATGGAATACATCAAGGAGAAGGAGATTGCTTGCCCCAACTGCGGCAGCAAGAATTTCACCGATATCCGTCAGTTCAATCTGATGTTCAAGACTTTCCAGGGTGTTACAGAGGACAGCAAGAATGAGATATATCTCCGTCCCGAGACAGCTCAGGGTATCTTCGTAAACTTTGCTAATATCCAGAGAACAAGCCGTAAAAAGGTTCCTTTCGGTGTAGCTCAGGTAGGTAAGAGCTTCCGTAATGAGATCACTCCCGGTCAGTTCATCTTCCGTGTAAGAGAGTTCGAGCAGATGGAGCTGGAGTTCTTCTGCAAGCCTGGTACTGATCTTGAGTGGTTCGATTACTGGAGAAGCTACTGCAAAAAGTTCCTTATCGACCTCGGTCTGAAGGAGGAGAACCTCCGTCTGCGTGACCATGATCCTGAGGAGCTGTGCTTCTATTCTAAGGCTACTACAGACTTTGAGTTCCTCTATCCATTCGGATGGGGCGAGCTTTGGGGCATCGCTGACAGAACCGACTATGACCTCACTCAGCATCAGAATACCAGCGGCAAGAGCCTTGAGTATTTCGACCCCGAAACAAACGAGAAGTACATTCCTTATGTTATCGAGCCCTCTCTCGGTGTTGAGCGTTTGTTCCTCGCTATCGTTTGCGACGCATACGATGAGGAGGCTCTTGAGGACGGCACTACAAGAACAGTTATGCATCTGCATCCTGCACTTGCACCTGTTAAGGCGGCTGTTCTGCCTCTCTCCAAGAAGCTGGGCGACAAGGCTACTGAGCTTTATGAGGAGCTCAGCAAGTACTTCCCCGTTGAGTATGACGAGGCAGGTGCTATCGGTAAGCGTTACCGCCGTCAGGACGAGATCGGTACTCCTTTCTGCGTAACTATCGACTTCGATACCGTAGAGAAGGATAACTGCGTAACTGTCCGTGAGCGTGACACAATGGAGCAGGTAAGAATTCCCCTTGCTGATGTTAAGGCATATATCGAGGAGAGAATTTATTTCTAATTATACAACTTAGCTACAAAGCCACTCTTGATGTTAAGTCAAGGGTGGCTTTGTGTTTTATTGGATTGAAAATGATGGGAATTTGTGTTATAATGGACACGAGAGGATGTGAAGTTTTGGGAGGTGTAAATTGGACAGCAAGAGAATGAATTGTAGATTGCTAGATCGTGATATGCTGAAATATTTAGCAATTATTCCGATGACGATAGGCCATTTCTGCGCATATCTGAACGGAGAAACTTTGTATAGTGATATGCCTGTTATAGAGTTTCTTTTGATACAATTTTCGCTTTTTGCACCGCCGATATTCTTTTTCTTTATCGCAGAGGGCTTCAGATATACCCGTTCACGGAAGAAATATGCTTTGCGGCTTTTGTTGTTTGCCGTCATAACACAAATTCCTTTTGTGCTTGCAAACGAAGGCACTTTGCTGACTTGGGCGTTTTTCAGTCCGTTAAATATCATCTTCACTTTGTTTATCGGGCTGATCGCTATAATGGTATCACAATCAGAGCTGAAAACACCGCTGAAGATCTTATTTATTGTTTTGCTTGATGCGGCGACGCTTATACTTTCATCTGAATGGATGGTTTTTGGTGTTCTGATGATGCTTGTGTTTTATAAATTAAATGATAAACCTCAGAAGCGATTTGTTGCATTTATCAGTGTATTACTTGCAATGCAGATGGTAAATGCTGCTTTTGGGTTTTGCGGATGGGGATGGACAATAGCAATGTTTCTTGCTCAAACTGCATCCTGTCTTGCGGCTTATTTCGTTATTGACAGATGCTACAATGGGGAAAAAGGCAAGCATCCTATATTTGCAAAGTGGTTTTTCTATATATTCTACCCGTCGCATTTGTTGATAATATTTTTGGCAAAGTATCTGCTGGGTAGATTTTGAATATGTGTAATGATAAAAAGCTGAATATCAGTTTTTGAAAGGAGATATTGATATGGATATGAAAAGGCTTGAAGCCCAGATAGCATTTTTAATGGAAGCCGACAAGCTGAAAAATATGTATCGTCAGACTTACACAAGAGTTGATGACCTGCCGCCTATGCCCGAAAACAGCAATGTTACAGAGCCTTATCCGAGGCGTGAGAACGACGCAGAGCACAGCTTTTCTCTTGCGCTGTTCACCGCAATACTAGCGGAGTATGCCAATGAGCCGATAGATGTGCTGAAAACGATGAAGATGGTGCTGGTGCACGATATCGTTGAGATAGACGCAGGGGATACCTACTGTTACGATGATGCGGGAAATGCTACAAAAGCCGAGCGTGAGCTAAAGGCGGCGGAAAGATTATTCGGTATCCTTCCAGAGGAGCAGCAGGCGGAATACAGAGGATTGTGGGAAGAGTTCGAGGAGCGGAAAACTATCGAAGCCAGATTTGCGGCGGTTATGGACAGAATACAGCCGTTGCTGTTAAATCTCAGCAGAAACGGCAAGTCGTGGGAGGAGC
Organism: Oscillospiraceae bacterium; assembly: GCA_045544715.1. GTDB lineage: Bacteria > Bacillota > Clostridia > Oscillospirales > Ruminococcaceae > CAG-115. Next base: position 14,853 of record JAZPZN010000013.1, read on the forward strand.
ATGGGATACATCTCCATCAGGTGCAGAAGCGTAACGAGCTTACCGCAGATGGCTCAAATGAACTGCATGATTACATTTTCTGGCTGCTAGATGATGCGAATAAAAGAGGAATTCTTCCAGAATGAAATAAGGTCACTTTTGAACTATCAAAAGTGACCTTTTATTTTAATCGAATTTTACTGAATTAAGTACAGAATATGCATCGTCAAGGGTTGGCACTTTGATTATCAGAAAGTGTGCTGTGTTGAGGTCATCAGTGTTGTAAAGCTCAGTGGTGACGGTATAGTAGTTCATATCTTCGGTAGGATATTTGACATATACAATCGCACATACGTCGTCATGCTCGTAAATATATTGATCATCGCCTACATATGCCAGTGCCAGCTTTGTCGAACCCATTACAATATATCCGACTGAATTTTCAATGCTCCAGAAGTTGTAGTCACCGCTGTCAAGGAGCGCAGCTGATTTTAAGGTGTTATATGTATTATCAGGTACGACTCCATTGCCGAGACTCTCAAATGCTTTTTTCATATTGTCGATAGCAATATAGGATGGCATACCTTCAATATCTTTGCAGATGTCAGTGGCAAGAAGGTTTATTTCCATCGGCTCAGCATCTGTCATGAGCAGCACCGAAACCGTATCATCGGCATTTTTGTAACGCTTTGCGGAAAGATCGCCCATATCCTGTTCGGTAAGGTCAGCAGGAATACTGATATTGTAGCCATCGAAGCTGACTTCTACAAGGTCATCGGATATTACATCGTAGCTGTCAAACATCTGCGCTGACTGTAATTCGGGGAGAGTGATATTTATAATCGCAGCGAGAGCAATACGTGGAAGCATAAACCATACAAGGCATCCGATAAGCAGAAGAGCAGCGATTATGCTTGCAATAATTATGATAGTGCGTTTTTTCATTTGGTTTCCTCCAATTTCCGCAGGGCATCGCCACAATGTCGTGGGAATACTCAATACCATTTGGTGTTGAGAACAATGATACCATACCCGAACAGTTTTGTCAATGCATTTCATTACTAAAATAATCGGTGCGAACTATAAAAATTACATAAAACATATTGATTTTAGGAAAAGGTTTTGTTATAATTATAGTGTAATCGTTTTATTTTGCCTGAGAGCTCTGCATATTATGGAAGGTGTTAAACGTGATCTCTCAGGCAGGTATTTCGTGCCAAAGCGCTGAAAGCGCAGTTATATAGGAAGGAAGTATTGATTATGTTACCAAAGATAGGTATTCGTCCCGTTATTGACGGCAGACAGTTCAGCATCCGTGAGGGGCTTGAGGAGCAGACCATGAATATGGCGAAGGCTGCCGCAGCCCTCATCAGCAGCAAGGTGCGCCATGCAAGCGGCGAGGCTGTTGAGTGCGTTATCGCAGATACCACAATCGGCGGCATCGCTGAAAGTGCGGCTTGCAGAGATAAGTTCTCCACCGAGAACGTTGTTGCAACGCTTACAGTTACACCCTGCTGGTGCTATGTCACCCAGGTCATCGATGAGGATCCCAACACCATTAAGGGTATCTGGGGCTTCAACGGTACTGAGCGTCCCGGTGCGGTTTTCCTCGCAGCGGCAAACTCTGCATACGCACAGATCGGTATGCCTTGCTTCTCCATCTACGGTCATGATGTAAAGGATGCAGACGACAAGGTGATCCCCGCTGACGTTGAGGAGAAGATACTCCGCTTTGCACGCTGCGCAGTGGCTGTCGGTGCTATGAAGAATAAGAGCTATGTTAATATTGGTGCGGTATCTATGGGTATTGCAGGCTCCTATTGCAATGAGGATTTCTTCCGCAGCTATCTCGGCATCCATCCTGAGTGGGTAGATATGTCGGAGATCATTCGCCGTGAAAAGCTTGGCATCTACGATGAGGAGGAGTACAAGAAGGCTCTTGCATGGATAAAGGCTAAGTGCCCTGAGGGTGTTGATATCAATCCCACTCCCGGAATGACATATATGCGCCCTGTTCTCTCCGCTGAAGAGAAGGAGGAAAACTGGCAGTTCATCGCCAAGATGACCTGCATCATCAGAGATATCCTACACGGCAACGATAAGCTGGCTGAAATGGGCTGGTTGGAGGAAGCAAAGGGCAGAAATGCTATCTGCGGTGGTTTCCAGGGTCAGAGAAACTGGACAGACTTTATGCCCAATGCTGACTTTACAGAGGCTATCCTCAACTCCACATTTGATTGGAATGGTGCAAGAGAGCCTATTCCATTTGCAACGGAGAACGATGGACTTAATGGCGTTACACTGCTGCTGCTCCATCAGCTGACAGGTAAGGCTGCCGTATTTGCAGATGTGCGTACATACTGGTCGCCTGAGGCTGTTGAGCGTGTTACAGGCTGGAAGCCTGATGGCAAGGCATCTGCTGGTTTTATTCACCTTATCAACAGCGGTGCAGCTGCACTGGATGGCACAGGTGCGATAAAGGATGAGAACGGTGAGAGCATTATGAAGTGCTGGTGGGATATGACAGATAAGGATATTGATGCTTGTCTTGCTGCCACAACATGGCCTTGCGCTAATCTCGGATATTTCAGAGGCGGCGGATTCTCCTCCAGCTTCTCCACACAGGGAATCATGCCCTGCACATTTGCAAGAGTTAATCTTGTAAAGGGACTTGGCCCTACCATCCAGATAATCGAGGGCTATACTGTAGAGCTGCCTGCTGATGTAAACAAGACACTGCTCGACAGAACCGATCCCACATGGCCCAGCACTTGGTTTGCACCTATCTGCACTGAGGGTGCTACCCGTGATGTTTACAACGTTATGGCTAACTGGGGCGCAAATCACGGTGCATTTGTATACGGTCATATCGGTGAGGATCTTGTTACTCTTGCTAGCATGCTGCGTATTCCTGTATCTCTGCACAATCTAGCAGATGAGCGTCTGTTCAGACCCCATGCTTGGAGCTGCTTCGGCACAAAGGATATGGAGGGTGCTGATTACAGGGCTTGCGCTGCTTACGGAAGCCTCTATTGATCCCTATAGCAATGATCATTCCCGCTGTCTTTTCGGCAGCGGGATTTGAGTATATGAAAGGAGCACACCGATGAACGGCAGGATACTTATCGTAGAGGATGACAGCGAGATAAGCAAGCTGCTTTCCTCTTATCTGCGGGAGAGTGGATATGAAACTGAAGCAGCATTTGAGGGAAACTCTGCCTCCGTTGTGATGAAAAAGCAGGGCTTCGATCTTATTCTCATGGATCTGATGCTGCCCTACAAAGACGGCGAGCAGCTGATAAGAGAGCTGAGAGAGTATTCTGACACGCCTGTTATCGTACTTTCCGCAAAATCCATGATGGAAACACGACTGGAGATGCTGCGGCTTGGTGCTGATGACTATATATTAAAACCCTTCGATCTGTCGGAGGTGCTGGTGCGTATTGAGGTCGTGCTAAGGCGCAGCGGAAGCAAGAAAAGCAACTTGCTAAGTAGTGGTGCGCTGGTGCTTGACCCAAGTGAAAAAAGTCTCACTTTTGAGGGTAAGAGCATAGCACTCACTGCAAAGGAGATGCAGCTTTTGCAGCTTTTTCTCGAATATCCCACAAAGGTCTTTTCTAAGGCAAACCTGTATGAGTCGGTGTGGAATGACGAGTATTTCTATGAGGATAATACCATCAACGTGCATGTCAGCAATCTTAGGAGCAAGTTAAAAAAGGCAACAGGGAATGATTATATCGATACGGTCTGGGGCATAGGCTACCGTCTGAAGGAGGATTAGTATGGCGATACTTATCCTGCTTTGCATAGTGCTGCTTATAGCGTGTGTGGTGCTGCTTGTGCGGCTGCTTACGATAAAGAAGCAGATGAGGGTCATCAGAGAGGAGCTTATCCTTACAAGGGACAAAAGCTATAACCGCCAGATAACCATTGCACTGGTGGATAAAGACCTGTCAGCTATGACAGCCACGATAAACGGAAATCTCGATTATCAGAAGCAATTGAAGCTGGAAACAGAGCAGGCGGAGCGCACGATAAAGCAGTCGGTATCCGATATCGCCCATGACCTGCGCACTCCGCTGACTGTAATAAAGGGCAATCTGCAGATGTTTGAGAGAGAAGAGAGCCTTTCGGAAAAGGGGCGTGAATACCTGCGTATATGCAGTGAAAAAAGCGATGCTATGAAGATCATGGCTGATAGCTTTTTTGAGCTTTCGGTGTTGGAGAGCGACCGCTCTCCCGTGGAGCTATCAAGGGTAAATGCTACAAATGTGCTAATGCAGTTTGTTGCAGATAACGAGGCGGTGATAAGGGCTAACTCACTTACCCCTGATATACAGCTGCCCGAGAGGAGCGTATTCATAAAAGCTGATGAGCAGCTGCTGATGCGTATGCTGAGCAATTTGCTTAACAATGTGGTGAAATATGCAAGTGGCGAGTTTTCAATATGCCTGCGGCTTGAGGGTGATCGGTGCAGCTTTATCTTTTCAAACAAGGTGGACAGCAGCCGACAGATCGACCCTGAGCAGCTTTTTGTGCGCACCTACAGGGGCGATAAGGCTCGCAGTGCAGGCGGCGCAGGGCTTGGGCTGTATATAGTTAAGCTGCTTGCGGAAAAGCAGCAGGCGATGGTGAAAGCGACGCTTGAAAACGGAGTGCTACATGTGGCGGCAAGCTTTATTGCAGTCAGCGGCAATGGCATAAATAAGAATTAGCATTTACGACCTGAGGAATATTTCTCGGGTCGTGGCATTATTGCGGATTTTTAAAAACTTTAAAAGATTTAAGAAATTCTTTAAATTTGGGTTTTATCATTAGAGTATAAAGAAGATCTGATAGGAGGGCGATTTATGTCAGAGGTAATAATCAATGTACAGGGTCTGGATAAGCAATATATGAAGCAAAAAGCGGTAAAGGATGCAAATTTTCAGATCAAAGAGGGTATGATATGCGGTCTTATCGGCCCTAACGGCGCCGGCAAGACTACAATTATGAAGATGCTGGGTGGTCTGGTTGTTCCTACGGGTGGAAGTATAAATATGTATGGCGGAACTACTGAAAAGGAGCTTGCAAAGGCAAGGAGCCGTATGAGCTTTATGATAGAAACTCCATACGCCAAAGAAAATCTTACAGCAAGAGAAAACCTTGAAAAACAGCGTATACAGAAGGGTATTCCCAATAAAGATCGCATCGATGAGGTGTTGGAGATCGTAGGATTACAGGATACGGGAAAGAAATCTGTCAAGAAATTTTCTCTTGGTATGAGACAGCGTCTCGGTATTGCAAATGCTCTGCTGACAAAGCCTGAGGTGATGATACTTGATGAGCCGGTCAATGGTCTCGACCCTGAGGGAATCGTGGAGATAAGAGAATTGCTGCTGAAGCTCAATCGTGATGAGCATATCACTATCGTTATCTCCTCTCATATTTTGAGCGAGCTGTCGCTGCTTTGTACCGATTACATCTTTATCAATAAGGGAGAGATACTGCAGACTGTATCCGCAGCGGAGCTGAAAAAGATATGCAGAGAATGCTATTGTATACATACCGACAATGACCCGCTCGCACTTGCGATACTGCAGGATAAGCTAGGCATCACTCAGTATGATGTGGAGAAGGATGGCAGCATAAGACTGTATGAGCAGTTTGATGATATGAGAAAGATATCCAAAACGCTGTATGAGGGCGGGGTAGTGCCGCTGCTGCTCAGCATGAATGAGGCAAATCTTGAAAGCTATTATATGAATATGGTAGGCGGTGAAAATAATGCAGAACATCATCAAAGCACTGAATTATCAGACAAGGCGTGATAACTTTACAATATATGCGCTGCTGGCAGGATGTAGCGGAATAGGTATGTTGTTGTTGAGTTATCCGAATCTTGATTACAGTACGCTGACAGGAAGTGTTTTAGCAGGCTTTAGCGGCGATTGCACTGCGTTGGGGGTTATGCTATTCCTGCTAGTGCTGGTGTGCAGGATATGTGGATGGGATAGCGCAGATAAGACGATTAATTACGAATTGCTGTCAGGTCATAACCGTGCCGATGTCTATTGGGGCAGAGTGCTGGTAACATTTATGTGGGCTATACCGATAGTGGTGTTGCTGATAGGTCTTCCGCTGGCGGTGGTCAGCATTTTTAACGGATGGGGCGTAGAGGCGGATTTCTGGGGGCTTATGGCACGTTATGCGCTGGCTATGCTACCTGTTATCCGTATGATATGTGAGCTTATCTTCTTCACATTTCTCGTGAAGAACTGCTATATAGCGATGGTGCTCGGTTACATCTTTATGATGCTCCCTGTCATGGTGGAGTTGATAATTGAAGAAACGGCAAAGATCGAGATATCCTGGGCATTCTCTATTACTAATTTGATCGATCTTTTGTGGCTTTCAAACAGCTATATGGGCTTTGTTGACGGTGAGGATGTAATGGTATATGACCTGTCGGTAGAGCCGACCTACTTGCTTTATACGGTGCTTGCCTCTGTTGGTGTTAGTGCGGTGTGTCTGCTGGGCGGATATTGGCTGTTCAAAAAGTCTGATATGAACTGATGCGGAGGTGTGGCAATGCGTAATATAATCAAATCACAGCTTTATCAGCTGAAATTCAACCGTATCACTATCATGGTGTTTGTTGCGCTGATAGCTTTTGGTATCGTTCAGGCTTTCGTACAGATGGATATAAATCTTAGGAACGGAAAGCTGCTGACAGGTGGAGATTATGCGGCGCTTAACAGTAGTATGCAGGTGGTCGTGGCGCAGATGTTTATTGTGGTATGTGCGGCGCAGACCTGCTTTGGTGATTTTGTGGATAAGACGACAAATTATGAGTTGATGTCGGGCCACACGAGAGCACAGGTATATTTTGGGCGTGTCATCACAACGCTGGTGGTAACGGTTCCTGCTACTCTAATAATAATGCTGACCCCTGAGATCGTGGTGATAGCAGTAAACGGATGGGGCACAAAGCTTGACATCGGTGGAATGCTGATAAGGCTGGCTCTTATGGTATTGCCGCTTACAAGGTATATCTGTGAGATGATGCTTATAGGTTTCATCATGAAAAACCCTTACATCGTTATGGGTGTTGGGTATGTGTATTTCGCACTTGGAATGCAGTTTTATGAAAGTCAATCATTGTTTTTGGCCAGCACGAATCTCATCGCATTGAGTACAGTAAATGTATGGACTACCTTCGGACTGGACTCGGAGTTGAATTATGTGTATGACACGGGACTCGATTATACAGTGATACTTGGCACGATAGCCATATCGCTGCTGGTGGGAGGAGGATGTGTGCTACTGGGATACATCTTCTTCAAAAAGGACGACCAGAACTAAGGAGGAGCGATTTATGATAGCTTTAGATACTGTGCTGGCTGTGGTCGTTTTGCTGAGCGCATTGGCATTGTTTGTGGTTGCAGGCTATGCCGAGAAGCTAGTATCGACCAGATGGAGGGCTTTGTACTGCTTGCCGGCTTCACTGTGCCTGATATTAATGGGTGCAGCTGGCTTTGAGCTGTGTATGATGACGGGATATATTGGTGCGGCAGTGCTGCTGGTCGGCTTTATTTGGGAGAATGTTAAGGTACGCAGGGGTGCGAGTATAGCGGCTGCGCTGCTGGCAGTGCTCTGCTTTCCGATATGTGAGTCTAATATGGGTTACAGACTGCCTGACTTTGCGGCAGATTTCAGAGAGAGCTTCGCAGTGATGAAGGATCACTATGTGCTTACTGAACACAAGGAGATCGATTGGGATGCCCTTTATGATGAGTATCATCCACGTTTTCAGCAGGCTGACACTGAGGGCAGTGAGAAGATCGCTCAAGCAGCGTGGAATAGCTTCTGTGCAGAGTTTTATGACGGACATGTGGGCTTTATGCCGAGCTTTGAGGATCACAGCGAGGAGTTTTACGGAAATGATTACGGCTTGATGCTGATGCGTCTTTCTGACGGAAGTATAGCGGCGGTAGGCGTTGAGCCTGACAGTGCCGTAACAGAGGCTGGTATCCACAATGGAACTATAGTGACTTCATGGGATGGAATGGATCCTGTAGAAGCGTCAAAGAAGTCTGAGATGTATGAGCAGATCTCATATACCGATAAGGATATTGCGGAGTTTTACAGTGCAATGCTTGCGGCAGGTGTAGGCGACAGTACGGTAGATGTAAGCTTTATTGCTGATAATGGCGAAGAAAAAACTGTAACGCTTTCAAAAATGGGCAAGTTCATTGACCGTATGGATGATACGCTTGCGATAATCAGTCAAGGCGTTGAAGTGGGAAATCTTGAATGGGCAGAGATAGACGAAAACACTGTATGCCTCAGGATAAAATCAATGATGTACGATACTAAGGCTGCTACCGACGGAAACTATTCACGTATGAAGAATAATCTGTATGCTGAAGTGGAGGAATATAAGGCAGCTGGTTACACTAATCTTGTTATCGATCTGCGTAGTAACGGCGGTGGTGCAAGTGATGTGGTGAAAGTAATAGGCGAACTGTTTGCCCCTGTAGGTGAGCATTATTATGCCACTGACGGCAAGTGGGATGACACTCTCGGAAACTATGTTTATAATGTTGAAACAGGGGAATACGCTGAAGGTGAAAAGCATTATTTTACAGGCGAAAACACCTGGGACAGCAATCCTATCGTGCTGCTGGTGAATGCGGGCAGTGCCAGTGCTGCAGATCATTTGGCAATGGTAATGCGTGGTATGGATAATGTTACAGTAATGGGCTTTACAGAACCTAACGGTTCAGCTCAAGGCGTAGCTGGCTACACTACCGAGAGCGGAATGCTCGCATTTTCCTGCTCGCTGCTGCTGGATGAGAACGGCGATGTGTTTATCGACAGCGATACAGATATGGAGAGTGGTGACGACCTTGATATAAAAGTACCCTTTGACAGCGAGGCTATCAAGGTGCTTTTCGAGGATGGCGAGGATTACCTTATGAATAAGGCTATCGAGCATATGAGCAAATAAAACGGAAGGCTGCGGATCGATCCGCAGCCTTTGAAATATTAAAGGGCTGCACCATACAGATGCAGCCCTTATGATTATTTATGCAGCAGTGTTATCGGTTTTTATGATTGCGTTTTCAAAGGCTGTAACATCCTCATCGAAGGCTGCAAGAGCCTTTCTTGCATCTCTTACATACTGCACCTTCATGTCGCCGCTTTCAACCTTGGTTACCATAGTATCGAGGGCAGTGTACATTTCATCATAGCTTTCAAGTGCGATCTCGTAGAGCTCAAACAGGGCATCGTCTGTATAAAGCTGTCCGCTATTATTAAGCACTGCCTCGAAGAACCTATTCTCTACAACTATCGCCTGATCGATAATCTCGTCATAGTTCAGCTCGTCATAGTCAACTGCGCTTGCAGCTTCCTGTTCAGCGTCATATTTTTCCTGTGCATCCTTTGCCTTGGCAGTCAGACCTTCAACTTCAGTGTCGAGAGATGCGATCTCGTTTTTGATCTCTGTCAGACGAGCGGCAGATACCTCAAATGTGTACAGCTCCTCGTCAAGGGCTTCTGTCTTTGCTTCGATAGCTTCAATGTCTGCTGAAACAGCATCAGCACCGTCAGGATACATATCATCGATGTTGTAGAGTGCCTCTTCAAGCTCATAAAGTTCAGTGATCACCTCGTATATAGCGTCGAAATCAGCAGTGGGGTTCTTCAGCTCGTCAATGCCAAGCTTCAGCTCATCTGTTAGCATTACCAGTAGCTCCTTGTAGAGGGAATCGTCGCTCATCTTATCTGCTGCGGCAGCGATATCGTCTACCATTGCTGAAAGCTGATCGATGGTTGCAAGGTCGGCTTCGGTCAGCTCCTCGCCCTCGTTCATAAGCAGGTTGGTAATATCGATAGCGTCAGAGGGTACAGTGGGTATCTCCTCTTCGGAGGGGGTTGTCAGTGCGTCAAGCGCAAATGTGAAATACTGAGGCACATTTATAGACATATTGCAGCTGATCACCTTTTCGCCCTCTACCTCACTGAGATTGAGGCTGTAGCTGATGCTTGCGGTCGAGAGCATGGTCATCATTTCATCGGTGTCGGCGGTGAAATCCTGAGGCATTTCAAAAGAAATGTCGAATTTGCCGACAGTCATATCGTTTCCGTTGTACTGCTCAGTCTTAACGCCTGTATAATCTACCTTGACAGTCATTACGAACTTGCCATCCTCGTAGATCTTTACAGCTGCCTTGCCGTCGGTCTCGCCGGTCTTTTCTACAACAGCAATTATCAAGGGTGCGCCGTTCTCGTCCATCTCAAATGCGAATGCGCTTTCACCGTTGATGTAGCCGATCATGGCAGTGTCGCCCTTTTTGTCATCCTCGGTCTCCTCAGCGGAGTAGTCGTCGTAGGCGGTATAGCTCTTTGCGAGCACGGTGTTGGAGTTGTTAACGATAGTCATTACTTCGAGGAAGTCTGTGCCCTCTTCAAGGGTAGCCATCTCCTTGCCCATGTCAAGTATCTCGGTCTTGAACTCATCATAAGTCATCAGACCGCCGCAGTCGTTGATGTAGTCCACGATGGTATTGCAGAAATACTCGTCCTCTGCAATAAGTGTAGTGGCATCGATAAACAGCTTGTTGAGCTGTTCGGCGGAGAGCTTTGTTGTGATCTTCTTGCCTGTTGCGGTAACGCCGCCGATGGTGAAATCACCTGTTTCGATAGTTACCTCACCCTGCTCGTATGTGGTGAGGTAGAGGTCGATTATCTCGGTCGCAAGGCGCTCGAACTCTTCCTCGCTGAGGTCGATCGTGGGTGCTTCCTCGGTGGATATGTACTCATCATCAATGGTGCCTACGATGCATTTGTCAGAGCCAAAGGGGAACTTGATAACAACGTTGCCGTCGGAGTAGATTATGCCCTGTGCATCGATCGCAAGACCTTCGCTATCGTAAACAGCAGCATAGGCGGAGATAGCGTCCTCGGTCACAGCTGCCTTGTAGGTGATCTCGGTAGAGTTGATGAAATCAAGCATCTCATCCAGCTCGGCTGTCTCTGCGCCTTCGCCTGCAAGTGTGCTTTTTGCGTTGTCGGTAAGGTTGAGATCAAAATCGATGTCGACGGTTGCACCGTTCTTTCCGTAGGCATCCATCATTGAAGCGGATACGGTGTTTATGTACTGGTTGATGTTGATAGCTTCGCTGTAGGAGGAGAGATCGTCGGTGTCCATATTCTCAGCAGCGGCAGCGGAGGCTGCGGCGGTGAGGGCAGACTCAACTCCTGCTGCAACGGAGGGCTGTGCTGCAAGCTCGCTTACGGACTTGATTCCGCTGCCTTCGATCATCCTTGCGTAGCCGCTGTTGCCCATGAAGAGCTGCATAACAGCACTTTTGTTTACAAGGAAGAAGATGCCACCTGCGATGAGCAGTGCTGCGATAACACCCAGCACGATAGGTAGAACAAAATTCTTTTTCTTTATAGGGGTTGCGGATACTGCAGCAGCATCTGCCCCCATGGAGTAATCATAGGAGGGCACTGAGAAGGAAGAGCTGTTCTCACTCGATGTGGTATCGGTGGTTTTATTTAGATTTACGGTGCTGTCAGCTGCAGGTGTGGGCACCGAGCCAAATACAGGCTGAGCAGTGTTGCTATTTACAGGGGTAGGGATAGCAGAAACAGGCTTTGCGGCAGTGTCGTTCACTGGAGTGGGAATAGCGGAAGTAGGCTTTGTGGCAGTGTCGTTCACTGGAGTGGGGATAGCAGAAACGGGCTTCGCAGCAGTATCGTTCACTGGAGTGGGGATAGCAGAAGGGGTAGCAGGAGCTGCATCTACATTACCTGCATAGCCCATAGAAACAGGCTCGGAAGGGGCAGCTGTCTTAGCAGTACCATCAACAGGGGTGCCGCAGAGCGTGCAGAATTTTGCACCAGCTTCAAGCTGAACACCGCAGCCCGTGCAGAACTTTTCTGCTGTCGGCTGAGGGGCAGGCTCATTCTTTGCGCCGCACATGGGGCAGAATTTGGAATCTGCAGGCATCTCGGCTTTACAGTTATTACAAAGCATAATATTTTCCTTTCGTCTATTTGTCTGTAGGAATATAAAATAGTGCCGTTGTCGGCATTATTATACATATTAATTGTATAACTAATCTTTGATAATGTCAACCGCTTTAATGCAGAAAAATCCTGACATATTATCGTTAATATTAGGTTTTTTGCACAATGCAGCAGGTGATAATGTAAACTAAACAGCCATAATTAGCTAAAATCGCAAAATTAGCTGCATTTATTCAAAAACTTAATAAATTTTTCAAATACCCCCTTGCAATTTGATATAAAGTATGTTAGAATAGTAACAGAAGTTGTGTAAACGATTTCTTTTATTATGGGATTAAGGCGGCACCGCATTAGTGCGCCGAATTACAAACATAAAACGGAGGACCATCAATTATGAAGTATGCAGACGGACTTTGGCTTAACAAGCCCGGCTACGGCGTTAATTACGCTACCCAGATGTATGAGGTCACAGCTGACGAAACATCTATTAATGTACTCGCTACAAACCAGTGGATCGGCAACAGAGGTATGACCCTCGGCGGCCCCGTACTGGAGATCTCCTTTACGTCCACATTGGAGAATACCATAAAGGTTACTATCGACCATTTCAAGGGCGCAGTTAAGAAGACTCCTTCCTTTGAACTGTTTGAGGACAAGAGCTTCAAGCCCGTTATCAATGAAACAGAAAACGCTTATGAGCTTATTTCTGGCAAGACAAAGGTAGTTGTTGCAAAGCAGGGCGCTTGGGATATCAAGTACTACTACGGTGACAAGCTGATGACAAAGCAGGGCTGGAGAACCACCTCCTACATCCTTGAGGATCAGTGGAAGACCAATGAGCGTATGGCTAACGACGAGATGAAGCCCTTCTTCGCTCATGAGGAGACAGCTGAGCAGGGCGTTATCCGTGAGATGATGAACATCTCCGTTGGTGAGAACATTTACGGCTTCGGTGAGAAGTTCTCCACATTTGTAAAGAACGGTCAGACAGTAGATATCTGGAATAACGATGGCGGTACATCCTCTGAGCAGAGCTACAAGTCCATTCCTTTCTATGTGTCCTCCAGAAGCTATGGTGTATTCGTAAATCATCCTGAGAAGGTAAACTTTGAGGTGGCAAGCGAGACTGTTTCCAAGGTCGCTTTCTCCGTTCAGGGCGAGCACATGGAGTATTTCGTGATTGGCGGTCACAACATCGCTGATGTTATCTCCACATATACAACACTTACAGGTAAGCCTGCGCTCACTCCTGCATATACATTCGGTCTGTGGCTGACAACTTCCTTCACCACAAACTACGATGAGCAGACCGTTTCCAGCTTTATCGACGGTATGGCAGAGCGCAACATTCCCCTTGAGGTATTCCATTTTGACTGCTTCTGGATGAAGGAGTTCAACTGGTGTGACCTTACTTGGGATAAGAGAATGTTCCCCGATCCTAAGGCTATGCTGGAGCGTCTGAAGGCTAAGGGCCTTGAGATCTGCGTATGGATCAACAGTTACATCGCTCAGCGTTCTTCTATGTTTGATGAGGGTGTAAAGGGCGGCTATTTCGTAAAGAATACTGACGGAAGTGTATGGCAGGGCGATATGTGGCAGCCCGGTATGGCTATCGTTGACTTTACAAATCCTGCTGCTTGTGAGTGGTATAAGGGCAAGCTCCGTGCACTTTGCGAGATGGGCGTTGACGCATTCAAGACCGACTTCGGTGAGAGAATTCCTACTAAGGGTGTTGTTTACTATGATGGCAGCGATCCTTACAAGATGCACAACTATTACACTTATCTCTACAACAAGACTGTATTTGAGGTGCTTGAGGAGTATTACGGCAAGGATAAGGCTTGTCTGTTTGCCCGTTCTGCTACTGTTGGCGGTCAGCAGTTCCCTGTACACTGGGGCGGTGACTGCTTCTCCAACTACGAGTCTATGTGGGAGACACTCAGAGGCGGTCTGTCTCTCTGTCTGAGCGGTTTCGGCTACTTCAGCCACGATATCAGCGGCTTCGAGGCTCAGGGCACTCCCGACCTTTACAAGAGATGGTGCGCATTCGGTCTTATGAGCTCTCACTCCAGACTCCACGGCAACAGCTCCTACAGGGTTCCGTGGAACTTTGATGAGGAATCTTGCGATGTTCTCCGTCACTGGACAGTGCTCAAGGGTAAGCTGATGCCTTATCTGTTCGCACAGGCTAACAAGACCCACGCAACAGGTATCCCCATGATGAGAGCTATGGTTATGGAATACTCCGATGACCCTGCAACTCTCGCACTCGACAGACAGTATATGCTGGGTGACAACCTGCTTATCGCTCCCGTATTCAACGAGGAAGGTATTGCGCAGTACTACGTTCCTGCGGGCAAGTGGACAGATATCCAGACGGGCGAGGTATTCGACGGCGGCAAGTGGTATGAGACAAAGCACGACTACTTCTCCATGCCTGTACTTGCTAAGCCCAACAGCATCGTAGCTTACGGCGATTTCAAGCGTGCGTTTACCTATGACTATGCTGACAACGCAGATATCGTTATTTATCAACTTGAGGATGGCAAGACCGCTGAGACTACTATCTACGACAGCGAGAGCAATGTTGTACTGACTGTTTGCGCAACAAGAACAGGCGACACCATCAAGGTTACTACCACAGGCTCTGCTAAGAACTTCAAGGTTCGCTCTGCTGAGGGCCTTGCGGTTGAGATGGCTTGATATTTTCTCATATAGATAATACCCCTTAAAACAAGAATCCCCACGGTAATGCCGTGGGGACCTTGTTTTTTATGGCAAAACAGGCGGAGCATAAGCTCCGCCTGAATTTGTTTGTATAGTTGTGAATTAACCTCTGAAGTAATCCACGCCGCCCTTAAACAGCAGCTGCTCCTTGTTGCCGTCAACATTCTTGCAGCAGTTGGGAGTGAGACGCTCGGTGTGTCCCATCTTACCGAGAACACGACCATCAGGAGAGATGATACCCTCGATAGCGTACATAGAGCTGTTGGGATTGTAAGCAACATCCATTGTGGGGTTGCCCTTCAGGTCAACATACTGAGTTGCAACCTGACCGTTAGCGATAAGCTCCTTGATAACAGCCTCGGGAGCAACAAAGCGTCCCTCGCCGTGGGAGATCGGGATGTTGTGGAGGTCGCCTACCTTTGTATGCATCAGCCAAGGAGACTTGTTTGTGCAGATCCTTGTCATTGTGAGCTGTGATTGGTGGCGTCCGATAGAGTTGTATGTAAGTGTGGGGCTTTCAGCAGTAAGAGGTACGATGTGTCCGAAGGGAACAAGACCCAGCTTGATGAGCGCCTGGAAGCCGTTACAGATACCGATCATCAGACCATCACGTGTGTAGAGCATCTCCTCAACAGCTTCCTTGATCATAGGATTGCGGAAGAACGCATTGATGAACTTTGCAGAACCCTCGGGCTCGTCACCGCCGCTGAAGCCGCCAGGGATAGCAACCATCTGGGACTGCTTGATGAGGCGTGTGAACTCTGCAACGCTCTCCTCCATATCCTTTGCGGAGAGATTTCTGATAACGAATATCTCGCTGTCGCCGCCGTAGCGGTTGAATGCGTTAGCCATATCGTACTCGCAGTTTGTGCCGGGGAATACGGGAATGAGCACCTTAGGCTTAGCAAGCTTGGGGCAGGTGTGAGTTTTAAGCAGCTCACAGCCCTTGTCGTATGCGATCTTTTCGGGAGCAGGCATCTCTGGGAGCTGTGCCTTGAAGATAGGCTCAAGAACATCGTTCCACTTTTTCTCGAGGGAAGCGATGTCCAGCTTTACATCACCGCAAGTGATCTCGTATTCGGGAGTGGTCTCACCGATAGTGCGGATGCCGTCGATATCTTCGGTCATTTCAAGCACGAATGCACCGTATACAGGTGTGAACAGTTCATCATCTGTAAGGTCAACGAGCTTTGCACCTACACGGTTGCCGAGGCCCATCTTAAAGATACCCTCTGCAAGACCGCCATTTACAACAGACCAGGCAGACATTATCTTCTTATCCTTGATGAGCTTTGTGATCTTTCTGAATACAGCTTTTACGCTGTCGAAGTTGGGCAGGCCGTTCTCATCGTACTCAGGAGCGATATAGCCGATCTTGCTGTAGGGACACTTGAACTCGGCGGAGATGATATCCTCAGCCTTGCCTGTAGAAACTGCGAAAGAAACGAGGGTGGGAGGTACGTCGATGTCCTCGAAGGTACCGCTCATGGAGTCCTTGCCGCCTATTGCGCCGCAACCCATCTCGAGCTGAGCCTTGTATGCACCGAGCAGTGCGGAGAAGGGCTTGCCCCCACGCTCTGCCTTGCCCTGAGTTCTCTCGAAATACTCCTGGAAGGTCAGCCAGCACTTTTCGCTGTCGCCGCCTGCTGCAACTACCTTAGCGATACTCTCTACAACTGCACATACAGCGCCGTGGTAGGGGGACTGCTCAGAAATAGCAGGGTTAAAGCCCCATGCCATAATAGATGCAGTGCTGGTGGTAGCATTGATCATAGGGATCTTGGCTGCCATTGCCTGTACGGGGGTCTGCTGTGTTCTGCCTGCAAAGGGCATCAGCACTGTTGCGCCGCCAATTGTGGAGTCAAAACGCTGTACAAGACCTCTCTGAGAGCATACATTGAGGTCGGTAACGAGAGCCTCCCAATCCTTTGCGGTGTTGGTGCGACCAGTGGAGTAGCTTACATTTACAGCGGGAACAGCAACTGTTGTGTGCTTTTCTGCGCCGTTGGAGTTAAGGAAATCTCTGCTGATATCGCAGATAGTCTTGCCGTTCCAGTTCATACGCAGCCTTGCCTCTGCCTTAACAACGGCAACGGGAGTAGACTCAAGGTTCTCCTGGCTTGCGAGAGCACGGAACTTATCAGCATCCTCTGCGGCAACAACTACTGCCATTCTCTCCTGAGATTCGGAGATAGCAAGCTCAGTGCCGTCAAGACCGTCGTACTTCTTGGGAACTGCATTAAGATCGATCTCAAGACCGTCGGCGAGCTCGCCGATGGCAACAGATACACCGCCTGCACCGAAGTCGTTGCAGCGCTTGATAAGGCGTGTAGCCTCGGGGTTTCTGAACAGACGCTGGAGCTTTCTCTCCTCGGGGGCGTTACCCTTCTGCACCTCTGCGCCGCAGCTTTCAAGGGACTGAACGCTGTGGGATTTGGAAGAACCTGTAGCACCGCCGCAGCCATCTCTGCCTGTTCTGCCGCCGAGCAGGATGATAACATCGCCTGGTGCGGGACGCTCACGTCTTACATTCTCGATGGGAGCAGCACCTACAACAGCACCGATCTCCATGCGCTTAGCCATATAGCCTGGGTGATAGATCTCGGCAACGTGACCTTTAGCAAGACCGATCTGGTTACCGTATGAGGAGTAGCCAGCTGCAGCAGTAGTTGTGATCTTTCTGGGGGGCAGCTTGCCCTTGATCGTCTTTTCAACGGGGAGCAGGGGATCGGATGCGCCTGTAACACGCATTGCCTGATATACATACGAACGTCCCGACAGGGGGTCACGGATGGCGCCGCCGAGGCAGGTAGCCGCACCGCCGAAGGGCTCGATCTCGGTGGGGTGGTTGTGGGTCTCGTTCTTGAACATCAGCAGCCACTCCTGATCCTCACCGTCAACATCAACAGTGATCTTTACGGAGCAGGCATTGATCTCTTCGCTCTCGTCGAGGTCGTTCAGCTTGCCGTCAGCCTTGAGCTTCTTAGCTGCAAGGGTAGCGATATCCATAAGGCAGATGGGCTTGCCTGCTCTGCCCAGCTCCTCACGGTCAGCTTTATACTCTGCATAAGTATCAGCGATATAAGAAGGGGCGATATCAGCATTGTCGATGATAGTGCCGAAGGTGGTGTGACGGCAGTGGTCAGACCAGTATGTATCTATCATGCGTATCTCGGTAATCGTAGGATTTCTGTTCTCGCTCTTAAAATAATCCTGGCAGAACTTGATGTCGTCGTTATCCATAGCAAGACCGTATTTTACAACGAAGTCTGCAAGCTCGGCATCGGTCTTGTTGATGAAGCCGTCAAGAGTTTCTACAGTTGTGGGGATATCGTACTGCACCTCAAGAGTCTGATACTCTTCAAAGCCACACTCTCTGGACTCAACAGCGTTTATAAGGTAGTGCTTGATCTTGTCGAACTCGTCATCGGTGATCTTGCCCTTGAGAATGTAGATCTTGGCATACTTTACAACGGGACGGTCGCCCTTGCACAGCATCTGGATGCACTGCGCTGCAGAGTCTGCACGCTGGTCGAACTGACCGGGCAGGAACTCAACTGCGAACATACGCTCGTCAGCCGCAAGTGCGGGGAGCTCATAGAACACCTCGTCAACAGGGGGTTCGGAGAATACAGTGGGAACTGCCTTGTCAAAATTCTCCTTGGGGAGCTTTTCTGCGTCATAACGGTTGATTATGCGCACATCCTCCACCGACTTGATACCGAGAGCTACGGTAAGGTCGGAAAGGGTAGCCTTTCCGTCGACAGCAAACTCGGGTTTCTTCTCGACATAAATTCGATAAACTGCCATTTTTAATTGTCCTCCATATTTTAGAGCATAAGCTCGTTTTTTTGTATATAAATAGGAACGTCGGTTCCGTATTATCTGATTGATTCTGCCCTGCAATAATCCTTCTCGGCGGCGGTTATCCGCACCTTGACAAGGGAGTGTCTTTCAAGCTGTTCACCGTATATCCTTACGGGAATGTAGCTCTCGGTGTAGCCGTTGCTGTACTCACTGCTGCGGCTCTTTTCTATCAACACGGTGTGCTCAGTGCCGATGAGGGAGCGAAAATGCTTTTGTTCCTCCTCAGCGGCAAGCTTTTCCATAGTCCTTGCCCTTGCGGATTTTATCTGCGGCAGGACTTGAATATCATGCATGGCCGCTACAGTGCCCAGTCTTATCGAGTAGGGGAAAACGTGTATCTTTGCAAAACCAATACTTTCTGCGAAAGCGAGGCTTTCTGCGAACTCCTCATCGCTCTCGCCTGCAAAGCCTACCATTATGTCAGTGGTTATCGAGCAGGACGGGAATTTTTCACGTAGTTTTCTGCAGACCTCAGTATATTCTGCGGCGGTATATCTGCGGCGCATACGTTTGAGAGTAGCGTCGCATCCGCTCTGGAGCGAAAGGTGGAAATGAGGACATAGCTTTTTACATCCATGCAGCTTTGCTATTTCCTCATCGGTCATCATCTCTGGCTCAAGGGAGCCCAGTCGGATACGGTCGATGCCCTCCACATCGGCAGCGCTTACTGCGTCTGAAAGAGTGTGCCCGAGGTCTTGACCGTAACAGCTGAGGTTAATGCCTGTCAGCACTATCTCACGGTGACCGCTATCGGCGGCAAGCTTTGCAAGCCTTGTTATCTCGCACAGTTTACGAGAACGTACCCTGCCTCTTGCTGTCGGAATGATGCAATAGGTGCAGAAGCGGTCGCATCCATCCTCTATTTTGATGAATGCCCTTGTGCGGTCGAGGTCGGTGCCTGAGGCAGCTTCATCAAACCCTCTGGTAAGAGGGGATACCGCAAAACGTTTTGTGTGGTTTTTGAAGAATTCCTCCAGCATATCGGCTATCCTTGCCTTGTCAGCGTTACCAGTGATGATATCGGCGAAAGCAGCACTTGCCTCCTCTGGATATGCCTGAGGATAGCAGCCGCAAAGCACCGTTATGCAATCGGGGTTGTCACGTTTGCACCTTGACAGAGTGTGCCGTGCCTTCTTGACGCTGATGCTTGTAACCGCACAGGAGTTTACTATGTAAATATCGGCTGGGGTGCCAAATGTGGCAGGCACATATCCTCGGGCGATAAGGCTGTCGGATATGGCGGCACTCTCGCAGGAGTTGACTTTGCAGCCGAGGGTGTGGACGGTAAAGGTCATCTGGTTCTCCTCATCGATATAGCTTGTGGTAATACGTGTCGAATTTTGTGCATAGTGTATATTATGCGCATAATTCTTTGGATAAAATGACTAAATCTTTTTTCCGTACAATTATATTATACTTGATTATTACGAATTTTGCAATAAGCTATTGACTAATTTATGAATTGTTGCTATATTTATTGTTGAGGAGAGAAAAATATCAGACAAACGGCATATACTCTAGCGTAAAGCAGCTTGTTTGTGATAGATATGTATCCTCAGAAAGGCGGCGACATTCATGAAAGAATGCAAGATTCAGCTCAACTCGATCGAAGATGTCAAGGAGTTCGTAAACATTGCAAACAGTTACGAGCACGACTGTGACCTGGTATCCGGCAGATATGCTGTAGACGCTAAGTCTATTATGGGTATCTTCAGCCTGGACCTGTCCAAGCCGCTCAACCTGGTAGTACATGGCGACGGAAGCACTGAGAACGAGCTTATCGAGGCGGCAGAAAAGTTCACAGTAAAGTGATGGCAGACGCAAACAAAGGAAAACACAACAAAGCAAAACGATCGTAAGAAAGGAAAATTATTATGAAGACAGTTAACATCAACATCAACACTATCAACGAGGTAAAGAATTTTGTAAACATCGTAACAAAGTGTGACTATGACGTGGATATCATCAGTGGCAGATATGCTATCGATGCTAAGTCTATCATGGGTATCTTCAGCCTTGACCTCTCCAAGGAGCTCACACTGAACATCCATAGCGACAACTGCACTGATTTTCTCGAGGAGATCGATGCTTACATCGTAAAGTAATCCATCGTCAAAAGCAACGCAGCCGCACTCGTTATGGGTGCGGCTTTTTGCATATTAAGGAGGTATAAAAATGAGCGTTATACAAACAGAGCGTATTGTACTGCGGCGTTTTAAGCACGGGGATGCAGAGGCAATGTATAAAAACTGGACATCAGATGAGCGAGTGGCACATTATTGCCGCTGGAATGCTCATAAAAGCATTGCGGAAACTAAAGCATATCTCCAAATGTGTTTTGAAACAGAGTATAGCTGGGCTATCACATTGAAAGACACTGATGAGCCGATAGGCTGTATCGATGTGGTGGGCGTAAATAGTGTAGGAGTTCCCGAAATAGGCTATGTGTTATGCTATGACTATTGGGGAAAGGGAATAATGACTGAGGTGGTCGAAGCGGTCATCAAAGAGCTGTTTCGCTGCGGCTTCGATAAGGTTGGAGCGTGTCATTGTGTTGATAATCCTGCATCGGGCAGGGTGATGGAGAAGTGCGGAATGACCTATGTGAGAAATATGATGGCGCAGAAAAAGTTCGACTCGGACGAACTGTGTGAGGTAAGGTGCTTTGAAATAAGCCGATGACCTTTGCTTATAATGAAAAAGCGGTATCGTCGTAATGACGATACCGCTGTATTATTAATATCCGCTGCCTTCGGTGAGAACGTAGATGTCTACCTGTACAGCACCCCAGCGACAGCTGTCGCCGTAGTGGTCGTACTTGTTTCCGAAATAGAGATCTATTGCTACTGTGCCATCCATTAGTCCGATGCCTGTATCAGCTGCGATAGCGTAGCCATAAACACGGCTTCCATCCTGAGCAACGATGTAAAGCTCGCTGCCGTAGGGGATAACGTTGGGGTTTACTGCTGCTGTACCGATTTCTGCCTTGCGTCCGCTGGCAGTGAGTGCGTTGTAGCCTGCAGTGTAGGCGGTAGCCTTACCCGAGATCACTCTGGTGTATCCTGTAGGAAGTCCGTTCTCCAGCTCTAAATACTGGGGGTTCTCCATCTTTGCGTAGGGTTCTGCAAGGGCGGTGCCACGCTCGATGACCTGAGTTACAGGCTCCTTGGTCACTTCCTCACGGGAGAGGGTCTGCTCGGTCAGCTTGCCGTCAACATATTTTTCAGTGATGTAGTAAGTCAGCTCGCCTTTTTCGCCTTCAGTGATGATATTCTCGTCGCCGATAACGAGGTTAGAGTTATCAATGTAGGTGGTCTCAAACTCGATCTCAGATGTGTTTTGACGCTCACGGTACTCGATGCGGGTAACAGCGATGACAGCGTCAGGGGCAACTGCCTCTTCAAGGTCGCAGTCAACGATATCGTCAGCATCTATTTCAACGCCTGCCTTTTCAAGAGCCTGCGCTGCGGTGCCCTCCAGCATGGGGATGGTTACTGCCTTGCCATCTGCGATAACAGTAACATCAAATGCACGGTGAATAATGATGTGCGCTGTGCTTTCGTCGATCTCTTTGTAGTCTACACGGTCATGGGGGCTGAGTGTGTATTCAGCCTCACGCAGGATGGCATAAGCGTCCTTGTCGGATGTCATTATCTCCTGCATTTCGCCATTGTCGATGATGTAAACACGATCACGGAAGTACAAGGTACCTGTCATGAGTGCTACCATCAGCAGCGACATGGCAAACATTGCTGCCTTGATGAATCTGTTTTTGATCTCAAAACGGTTCATCTTGGTATTTACTATCTGTGGTTTCATATTGCCTCCTGATTTCATCGACCGCCCTGCTAGGGCAGCGGCGGCGATGTATCAAATCCGGGGGATAGCGATCACTCTGTTATCCGATGCTGATCGCCCCCATAGAACGGTTATCCGTCTTAGCCTTCGGGGATATATCTGTCTTTCCTCTCGAAAGGCGCACCTGATTATCCTTGCGGATGTCCTCAGGGTACGGCTTATTATAACCCACTTCTTCGTAAATGTCAAATAAAAACAAGTTCATGTTTTTGTGAAAAATAGACAATGAAAACGCCTGTAACCAATTTGTAACTTTTTATTTATTTACTTTTATTCCCAATTTCGAGCGATTTTTTTGTTGAATTTCCCAAAAATAACGCTTTGGAGTTAGGTCGGCTAATTGACTCGGAAATGGCACTGTAATCGTGTTTTATACACATTTATGAGATATTTTTTAAAAAATAACGAAAAAGCGTGACAAAACGATAATTGTGTGATATAATATAGTTAATTAATCTACAGAAAGGATATGACGCATGAATTATGAGAAATCTTGTGGAGCTGTCGTTTACCGCAAGCACCACGGGAATACCGAAATTCTGCTCATCAAACACATCAAATCAGGCTGCTGGTCCTTTCCGAAAGGTCACATGGAGGGGGCTGAAAGTGAAGCGGAGACTGCCATCCGTGAGATAAAAGAGGAAACTAATATCGATATCGTCATCGATGACCCTGCATTCCGTGAAACAGTGACCTTCAATCCTCGCCGTGATACCCGCAAGGAGGTAGTGTATTTTCTTGCCCGTGCTATCAGCTTCAACTGCATAAAACAGGAGGAGGAGATAGCGGATATCCGCTGGGTGCAGATCGGTCAGGCGGCTTCTAAGCTTGCCTATGACAATGACAAGCTTATTGTCAACAGGGCAAGACAGTTTCTTGCCAAATCAAAAATATGATGTGACAAAAGATGAACACTGCCGCCTTTAAAGGCGGCAGAATTTTTATGTGTTGACGAAAAGCGAGCAGATACAATTACCGCCCCTGTTTTACAGGGGCGGCTTGCTATTTGCTTTGATGATGGATATTAACCTTCGTTTATATCATCCAGCGTATCTCTGAGGTCGTTGAGGGAGTCGTTGATGTTATCGACCGCATCGTTAAGGCTGTCGATGGCGTCCTCAAAGGAATTTTCGATGCCTGAGATGACCTCTCCGATGATGTCATCGATGTTATCGGGAGAGATATTGGCACCGCTTTCAAGAGAGCTCTTGATGGTGGATTTTATATCCTCCTTCAGCTCATCGAGATTGAAGCCTGCCAGTGTTTGCTCTACGATAGACTGAATATTATCTGCGGTGTCGTAGATGGCATTCTGTGTATCATCGTTCAAAAAGTTGGGATGTATTGAAATGTGCTGAGGTCGTTCGCTATATCTCTTCAGTGTCTCTTCGCCGCTTTCTCTGATGCTTCTGATCTGGTCACGGAATTGAGATATTACATCGCTTTCTGAATTTGTGTACTTTGCAGCTAGGCTTCGGGTGCTGTACCATGTATTTGTAGGCCAGCCATCCTCGAAAACTATGTTGTGTCGCTGGGGTCTGTATTTCTCGAACTCATCAGCGTTGTCGGGGATATCTGCGTATGCCGATACATCCTTTGCGGCCATTACTGTCATATAGGCTCTTTGGGCAACAAAACGCAGCTGAGTGTACTCGTTGTCGCTTGTGCGGAATGGTATCTCGTAAAGCTCCCATCCGTTGAGCTTCTTGAGCGGCTTGATAAAGCTGCGGTTGAGGTTGTAGCTGAATCTGCCCTCCCAGTCGTTGTTGAAGATCACCTCAAAGCGGCAGATCTCATTGTTGTTGTCGTTCTCGCCGCCGTTGAGCCAGAAGGTAAAGGTGTTCAGCGTGTTCTTCGGGAGAATGAGCGTTTTGGAAACTATCTCTGTCCAGTTGTAGCCCCAGTCGCCTATCATAAACGCTTCGGAAAGCTGATCATCGGGGCCGTTCATAAACGAGCGACTGCCGACATTGTTCTTGCAGTCCTTGTTGAAGCTCCATTCTCTCGCATTGAAATACAGCTTGTTGACAGCCTCGCTTGGCTGCTCCTTGTTAAGGTCAATATTTGTATTATTATCCATCATAGTGGTATCCTCCGTAATGTTATTCACATCGGACACATTGAGATGAATATCACAGCCGTTCACATCAAAATGCGCCCGACCTTTTTTGACTAGCCCACTTGCCCGCTTTGGGTAGGTGGTGCCGATAAGGTTTCCGTCCGCTGAGTAGATGCGGACTGTCTGCAATGCGTTTTTTGTCATGGGTGTCTTCCCCTTGCAATATATTCTGCTGTTTTTTGTTATGGGTGCCGTCCCCAAGGTTTATTTTAACACATATGATGGATGTTGTCAATCACGATATTGTAGAATTAAAGAGATTTACATTGTTTAAAAAGCATAGAGCGGAGCCTTAGCTCCGCTCTATTTGGGTGGTTATCAGTTCATGATATTATCTTTGTTCTCGACAAAACCGTCATTTTCGCTGTTGATGCCAGCCGCCATAGCCTTGCCTGTCACGAAGCTGCTTACCATTGTCTTAAGGTCGATGCCGAGTCCGTCAAGCAGACCTGCGGATGCCTGTGTGGTAGCTTCGGTGATGTCCTTGACCATCTTGGATGTGTTTCCGTCGCCGTACATTGTGATCTTGTCCACATTCTCCAGCGGCTTTGCGATAGCCTGTGCAACTGCGGGCATCTGCTCGAAATACATCTGGAGTACAGCAGCCTCTTCCATCTTCTTCATAGCCTCTGCCTTCTTGTCAAGACCCTCTGCTTCAGCGAGAGCCTTTGCACGCACTGCCTCAGCCTCTGCAAGACCTTTTGCACGGATACCCTCAGCCTCCTGCTCGGCTGCAAATCTTGCTGCCTCTGCACGGGCTTTTTCTGCGGCTGCCTCGTTCTGTGCGATTACGAGAGTAGCTGCGGCTTCGTTCTTCTTCATTTCCAGCTCAGCCTCGGAGTTCTGGATATCCTCATACTTCTTAGCTTCTGCATTACGCTGCGTAGCGTAGAGCTCTGCGTCAGCACGCTGCTGGGCTGCGTATTTTTCAGCTTCAGCGGTCTTTTTGATCTCAGCTTCGAGAGCACGCTCCTTGATCTCGGCTTCCTTTGCCTTGATCTCTACCTCACGCTCCTGACGTGCGAGGTTAGCGTTCGCTGTTGTGATCTCGATCGTCTTACGCTGCTCCTCCTGCTGGATGGTGTAGGCTGCGTCTGCCTCTGCCTGCTTGATATCAGCAGCACGCTTCAGTTCAGCCTGCTTGATCGCAAGCTCGTTCTCACGCTCTGCGATAGCAGTTTCGGAGTCTACACGGGCATCGTTTGCCTTGCGGTTAGCCTCTGCCTGTGCAATCTTGATGTCACGCTCAGCCTCTGCCTTGGAGATAGCTGCCTTTTTCTTGATCTGCATGGTGTTGTCGATACCCATGTCGTTGATGATACCGTTGTCATCGACAAAGTTCTGCACGTTGAAGGATACTATTTCAAGACCCATAGCTCTGAGGTCGGGGTCTGCGTTCATCTTTACCTTGTCGGCAAAAGCCTGACGGTTAGATACCATCTCCTCAAGGCGCATCTGACCTACGATCTCACGCATGTTACCTTCGAGTACCTCTCTTGCAACCTTAGTGATATACTCAACATTCTTGTTGAGGAAATTCTGCTGTGCCTTCATAATGATATCGGGCTCGGGCGATATCTTTACATTGACAACAGCGTCAACGGAGATGTTGATGTAGTCAGCGGTAGGAACTGCCTGTGCTGTCTTTACGTCAACGGACATCAGGGCAAGCTCAAGGATATCGCAGCGCTCGAAGAAGGGTAGTTTTACCGTTGCCTTACCAACAACGACCTTTGCGTTTTTGCGCAGACCGCTTATGATGTAGGCTTTATCGGGCGGAGCTTTGCGGTAGCCTGCAGTGAACATAAAAATAACGACTGCGGCAACGATAAGTGCGGGGATCATCCATTCCATAATAAGTAACCTCCTTAAAATTAAAGCCTTTCTGAGATCGATTTTGCAGTGCTGTAAGCTGCCTGCAGCTTCTCAAAATCGGCTTTGTAATCGGTGTATCTCTGCGCACGCATATCATCTACGATCTTTTGCGCAGGGGTGAACACTGCGTTCAGCCCTATGTTTCCTGCCATGCCTTTGAGTGCATGGGCACGGTTCTCCATTTGTGCGTAGTCGTTGGAGTCAACTGCTATACGCAGCTCCTCAACAACGCTGTCAGAGGAGTCGAAAAACTTTTTGAAGAATTTCAGAAACATCTGCTCGCTGTCCATGAATTTTTCGATCATCTCTTTGCAGTCGAGCCCTACGGTGTAAAGCTCGTTTTTGATATCTTGAGTTATCATATCATTATCTCCGTTTGTCAGTGGGTGTTGCATTTTGGGGGAGGATGTTAATTAATTGTCACTTCCACTATCTATTGTATCATCTTTTCCTCTGTTCGTCAAGATGTACTAAATTATTTGTAATATCGCACAAAAAAGACATGTCCTTTTTTCTGTTTAGGGAGACTGCGGTCTACATATAATAAACAAAACACTATCTGATAAATCATCGGCTGACCGACGAGTTTTTTAGCTATGCAGCAAAGTGCAGTCGATCGTGTGTTATCCTGCATACAGGTAAAGCCCCTGCATTAAGCAGGGGCTTTGAGGATCAATCGATCTTGAAGTATTCCCAGTTTTTGATGGACTGAGGGATATCCTTGCCCTCAATGTACTCAGCGGGGAGATCACGATAGGTTATCATAGCCTCGTTGCTGAAATACTCGACCAACATCTCGTTGGTCATGCGATCAGGGTTGGGGGAGGGTGTACCGCTCAGGTCGGTGATAGCGTTGCCGTTTCCGCTTGCCTTGTATACAAAATCGCCGTTCCAGATCATGTAGTACAGCCACATTGTGTCTGTTGCAACACAGTCAGCAGGGTCTGGAATGTAACCGCACTCGCTCATTGCAAGCATCTTGCCGTTGTAGCCATCAGCAAGGGTGTCATAATCTTCTATTCCTGCCTGCTTGTAATTGTGGTCGTTGAGGGATGCAAGCTTAACATACTGGTCACGGCATGCTGTATGGTTCTCGCTGTCTGCATAGTAGTCGATACCTGCGATGTCGTAGGAGTTGGGGTGGATGTAGCAGTGCTTGGACTGACCGTTCCATACCCAGATGAGGTTTGTGAGCTTGTGGTAGTTTTCAAGTCTGTCGTAGATGGTGTACCAGAGCTTCTGGAATACCTCGTTCTCAGCAGAGTCTCTGCCCTGGATGCCCCACCAGAACCAGCCACCGCTTGCCTCATGCAGAGGACGGAAAAGAACAGTAACTCCTGCGCTTTCAAGACGCTGCAGCTCGATAGCTATGATATCGATATCGTGGATGACCTGCTCGTACTCCTTAGTGCCAGGGGTTACGGCATTTATCTGGCTCCAGTTTATGATCTCCTCCTGATAGAAGGCAGTGCCCATATCGGGATTGTCAATGTCACGGGGAACGTTCCAGTGCCATGTGAATGTAACAAGGCCGCCTGTATCCTTATGCCACTCGATGGCCTCGGTGGTCATATAGTCGTTGATGTAGGAGCCTGTATTGAAGATGAAATCATATCCCTTCATGGCAGGTAGGTCGTTCGTTGCGTTGTAGTATACGATGTCCTCGTGACAATCGGTGTTCATCATCTGCTGGGTTGCGATGATGTTTTTTCCGTAGATGCTGCGCAGGTAGTTGAAAACTCCCTGACCCGCCTCGTTGAGATTCTCCGATACGGGTTTTGAGGGGTCGATCTCCTTTGCGTTGAAGGAGGCAACAAGTGCATCGATATCTGTCTGATATGCGAGTGCTTTCTCCATATCGATATCGCCGTTCTCGTCGAGGGCAATGGGATTAGAGAGCAGGCCGGTAGCACTGTCGCCCTCGGTGGGAGTGGATGCTCCGTCGGTGGAGGCGGTGCTGTCAGTGGCAGTGCCGCTGTCAGTGGTGCTTGTGGTGTCGCCACTGCAGGCGGTCACAGCAAGCAGCATGGAGCAGGCAAGCAGTGCGGAGAGAAATTTCTTCATTTTGCATTTCCTTTCGTTTATGTATTATCTGAATAGTGTACAATTTCCGCTTTTGCGGTAATAGTCGATGCGTTCCTGTATCGCTTCACGACAGGTGTGATAGTATTCCGCAAGGCAGTCGATGCAGTAAAAATCTGTAACGTTGCGAGATATCAGCTTGCGGTTTATCGCAATATCGTCAGCACCCAAAGATGCGCTGCACTTTTTGCAGTTGTCGTATGCGCTCATCGGGTCTTGACAACCTTTGCACGGAGCATATAGCAATCGTGGGGCTCAACGGTGAGGGAGATGCGCTCGCTGAATGTGCCGATGTTTTCGTGCTTCCAGCAGTCGTATACCTCCAGACCTCTACCTGCTGCGGTGGAAAGACCGATATCCCACAGCTGGAGCGACATCTCGCTTGCCCTGTCGCTGAGGTTGAACATACCGATGGCAAAGCCGCCGTCGCTCATGGGCTTGATAAGGGCGAACACGTTGTCGGGATTGTTCCACTGCTTGATGCAGTAGGGACCTCTGCACTCAATATCTTGGTTGATGGCGATAACATCCTTGTTGGTGAGTATCTGCTTCGTTTCCTCGGTCATGTGGCGGATGTCGCAGCCTATCATCAGCGGAGAGTTCATGATAGCCCACATGGAGAAATGTGTCTTGTACTCGGTATCAGTGCAGCCGCCCAGCTTGTGCTTGAACTGGGGCTGCTCGCCTGTTTCACTTCCGAGTACGAGCTGACCGCCTTCGCTACCGTTTGCTGCATTTATCCACTCGTTATTGCTGCCGCCGTGCATACCAACTACCAGCATATCGATGTCGTTGTGGCAGTAGCAGCCGCCGTAGCACTCGTTGCCCATCTGCGAGAGGGCAAGACGCTTGATAGACTCCCAGTTATCCTGAATGTCGCCCGTAGAGCGGAAAAGATGTGCGCCGCTCTCTCTTATCCACTTGTAAACATTATCGTTACCCCAGTTGCAGGCAGAAAACACAATGTCTCTTCCGCAATTCCTGAGGGCTGTGCTCATGCGCTTGTAGAGCACCTCGCCGGGAACGTGCTCGGGCTTGTAGCAATAGTCGTATTTAAGGTAGTCAACGCCCCACTCAGCGAAGGTATCGGCATCGTCAAACTCATGCTCGAAGCTGCCCGGGTGACCGCCGCAGGTATGAGTGCCTGCGCAGGAATATATGCCGAATTTAAGACCCTTGCTGTGTACATAATCGGCGACTTCCTTGATTCCGTTAGGGAATTTCCAGTGGTCGGGAACCAGTCTGCCGTTCTCATCACGTTGTTTTTCGCTCCAGCAGTCATCGATAACGACGTACTCGTAGCCTGCGTCCTTCAGACCGTATTCGATAAAGGCATCGGCTGCGCCTTTGATGAGGTCGGCATTTATCTGCCATGTAAAGGTGTTCCATGAGTTCCAGCCCATGGGAGGGGTCATTGCGAGGAATTTGTTTTCCATGTTTTGCTCCTACTTGTTGTTCTTGATAAATTTTTTAGCGGCTGAATTAAGTGCCAAGCAGTATCGCTTGTTTGAAAGGTCAGTGCTGATGAAGATGTTTTCGGCGGATATCCCACTGAGGATATTCTGCGAAAACGAGCTTATTGCAGCCATCTCCGCCTTGCCCATATCCTTTCGGAAAAGGACTTTTATCGGTATAAGACTCTGACCCGACAGTGCCATACCGCCGTGCCACGACAGTCCTGCCCTTTGGCACCAGTTGCTAAGAGTGATGAGGGCACACTCGCATCGCATAGGATTGTAAAGGTCGGTGAGGGCGATGCCGTAGACGGGTATTTCCTCGTCGTGCAGTGCCTTGTCAAGCAGCATAAGCAGCTTTAGTAGGTCAGAGGGCAGCCCTTCGGAATAAAGGGGGAAAAGTACCACTATCCTGTCGCAATCCAGTGCGTTTTCGGGTGCATCGCCTCGGATGATCAACTCTTCTATGTCGGGGATGCTCAGCTTCAGCTGATGTGCAATGCGTTCGCTTGCGTGCTCGGGCGTTCTGATAAGTAATGTCATAACTCGAACCCCCGTATGCTGCCGCTGTCTCTCAAAAATATTACTTTGCCGACTCTGCCGCCGCAGCTCTCCGCACATACGGAGATAAGGTGGCGGACAGTGAGATTTTCCTGTTCGGTGATGTTGGTGCCATAAAGGTATGCGGATACCGAAAAACTGTTGTCATGCTTTTTGGTGTGCAGCCCTGTAGATCTGTCGGCATCAAGGGAGAGGTATGCCCTTGCTCTGTCGAGCACCGCTTTGCAGAAGGGGCTAAGGCTGCCGTAGATGCACTCGCCAACGAATATTACTTCATCCGCTTTTGCAAACTGCTCCGCCACACGCTCGTAGCCGTCGTGGATGCAGCATACTTCCTCTGCCATGCAGCGCAGACATCCTGTGCAGCCTTGTATATTGCCGTTGTCGGAGATGGTGATATGCTCCCCTGCTACGGTCAGCAGGGCGGGGTTTATATCGGTTATTATAAGCTTCACATCGTCACCTGCCGAAAAATTCAATATTTATAAATAGTATAGCATAAGTTTCTGCTTTTTTCAATATATCGCAGATTGTAATTTTTTCGCACAAAAGTGTGAAAAATGAACATTTGCTTTGTTGACTTTTGGCAGCGTCAATGCTATAATGTACTCGCTACATTTATATTTTGAAGGAGGAACTATGCGAAACGATATAACTATTCGCCCCGAAACTCAGCGTGATTATAAGGATATCATCTCCATGGCGCTGGGTTCATTCAGTAAGGGTACGGATTATTCAGACGGTACGGATATAATCGCTCTCATCGAAGAGATTCGTATGTCCGAGTACTATATTCCTGAGCTTTCGTTCGTTGCGGAGCTTGACGGCAAGATAGTGGGGCATTTCCTGTTTTCACGCTTTCCGCTTTCAAGGGAGAAGGATGGAGGGCATATCGATAGCGGAGATATAGCTATGCTTGCCCCGGTTACAGTGCATCCCGATCATTTTCATAAGCATATTGGAATAACTATGTTGGCACTGGGTATCGAAAAGGTCAGAGAATACGGCTTTAAGGGAATAACTGTTGAGGGAGATTATCATTTTTATAACCGTGTAGGGTTTAAGACCTCCTCTGAGTTTGGCATATATCCCACGAGCGGTTATCCTATGACCGAGCCAAGATGCATGATGTGCCAGGAAACGTCGAAAGGCTCGCTTGATGGTATCGGCGGCTATGTGGTCTATGATATGTATTACAATGCGTGATCAAGAACAAGCTCCTGAGAGGTTCTCTCAGGAGCTTTGCTTTATTTTGTTTTGTCTTTCAGCTTTTTTTCAAAGTATACATATACAAAAGAGATGCATAGCAGCACGATGCCGAAGCCAATAAACATCAGCGTCCTCTCTACGGGGCCCACACCTGCAAAATCGAACAGGAACAGCTTTGCAGAGGAGAACAGCACCAGCGTTAGGCCAAAGCGGCGCAGCAGAGCGTTTTCTTTGATAAACCCGATGATTATCCATGCGCAGGCAGCGGCAAGGTAGATGACGCTGATAATACAGCTGGTGAATGCCACAAGGTCGTTGGAGCTCAGCATGACCGTCATGGTGAACAGTGCATAAGCGGATACCACAAGACCCACGGCACGGGAGAATCTTGGAGCGAGTCCCTGTACGGTCAGTGCCATATCCAATGCTGCAAGCACCGAGACCACGTTTATAATGATGGCTGTGACTATCTGCAGTAAATTGTGGGTGAGAACTATAGATGTGAGATTTGCACCGAGCAATGCCATAAATCCGATGAAATACATTGCAAGTGAAGCCCAGGGTGCTGCTTTTCCGATAAATTTCAGCTTGTTGACCGCAAAGGCAGTGAGCAGCCAAATCAGTGCCATCAGCATTGCGGAGAAAAAGGTGTTCTCCGACCTGCCTGCCAGCACCGATAAGTCATCGAGATGTGCGACCAGTCTACCGCTAAGGTATATTCCGAGTAGGGCGGTGTTGACACATACTGCGATGGAATAAACACTGAACAGGACAGAGCGTACTCCTTTAACAGCATAGATGACCATAATAGCTATCCATATTGCGGCGTTGAGCAGGAATTGAAGCATAAAGATGGGCTCATCGGCATTAAGCAGGCATATCGTGCTAAAATATCCCTGCGCAAGTATGAGGGTGGCATATCCCCATATCTTATACATCCTAATACCACGCAGGAAGCCCATAAGCAGTAGTGCTGCAGCAAACACATGGAACACCATGTAAGCATATCTGCCGATAAGCGTAGTGAATATTGCGATGCAGGCGGTAGCCAGCGTGATATTGACAAGGGCGGTGAGGGCATTTCCGCTACCACGGAAGCTTTTTACCAGCAATGCCAGTGCCAGATAAGCCACTGCAAAGAATGTGAGTACATAGCCGCTCATCGTTATCGATTCGATCACCCAGAAGCATATCAGCGACAGCAGAAGCTTGGATGCGGCAGAGCTGATGAGAATGATAAGGTCATCCCAGTGCAGCTCTTCGTCCTTTATGAGGGAGGCTATCAACGGTACTGCCACATACAGTGCAAAGGATACTATTATGTATGCTGCAGCAGTGTAGCGATACCAGTCGGTATCATCCATGGCGAACATCGTGATAGATATTACCCAGTTGAACGTCAATGTGATGAACGGAACTATCCTCCACATCTGGCGGCGGCAGATAAGCAGCGAAGCCAGCTGCACAGCCAGCAGATAAGCGACAGCAAATAGTACATCGATATCTCCGAGGGAGGTGAATGCAGGCAGGAATGCTGCAGCGCTAACCACTGCCATAATGGTCTGCGAGTTGTATCGGTATGACAGTAGCAGACCTCCTGCAGCGACGACAGTGCCGATGATGACGGAGACTGTTTCGTTCAGCGATTCATAAGCTAAAAAGCCAATAAGTATTGAGATGAACAGCTCAGCTATGCCTCCTAAGGTAAGTGCACGGGCGAATATCTTGGAGCGCAAGCGGTAGAATATCTCGCCGAGAGCGGTCATAAGCAGACCTAAGGCGAAGATGATAAGAGTCCTCGGAAGAGGGTCGAGATAGGGCGCAGATACCCATGAAAATGCAATTACACCGATGATGATAAATACAACACCGATCTTGCTCAGCAGATTTATGCCCACGAAGAACTCGCCGCCCTGTTGAACGGGCGATTGCGGCTGCACTGGGGCTGCGGCCTGTTGATATTGCGCCTGTTGATAGCCCTGCGCAGCGGCAATGTTTTGCGAGGGCTGCGGCGGTGGCAGTGTCTGAACGGCAGTTGTGGTCTGTTGACTTGTCTGCTCGATCTGAGGCTGCTGTATGCCATCAATATTATTGTTTTCCATACGGCACACTCCTTTCAAATATCTGTTTTGTGTGGTGCTGTGCCACATTTTACAGCACCTTGCTATGGTTTGGTATGTAAT
This sequence comes from Oscillospiraceae bacterium, assembly GCA_045544715.1. Taxonomy (GTDB): domain Bacteria; phylum Bacillota; class Clostridia; order Oscillospirales; family Ruminococcaceae; genus CAG-115. Next base: position 48,791 of record JAZPZN010000013.1, read on the forward strand.
ATATTACAGCGATTGTACTTTGTCAAGTGAGTTTAGATAATGCCGATAGTCTCCAGCAGAAGCTCGAAAAGTGCTGTTATAAACTCGATAAACGAGCCCAACCCGCTTTGATATATCATCGCAGTACTCCTTTCATATATCAATATCTATATCGGTAAAGATGTCTAATATCAGTTCCGCAAGGTCTATCAGAAATTCAAGTGCGGAGGTGTTTCGTTCTTCTTTCTGGGCTTTTACGCTTTTACCGCAGTTTGGGCAGAATTGTGCCAGCGGCGGCAGCTTTTGTTTACAATGCCTGCATTTCATACAATACCTCCTAGTCCTTCTTCAAATAGAATGCGGTGACGGTGCGTTCTTCTCCGCTTATGCGGTCGGAGCCTTTCAGCGTTATGCCGTCAAGAGACATGAGCTCGCCCACTTTTACATCATCCAGCTTGCAGGCGAATACAGTATCGCCGAGGCACACCAGCCTTATCTCGCCGTCGGTTATATTTATCGCACCCTCAGTGCCGAGGCGTATCTCTTTATAGGTTTCGGGGTCACGCATGGCAACATAGCGCAGCTCTTTTTTGTTGAGGGTCTTTATCTTGGAAATAGGCATGGTGTCCGTGTTTTTCTTTTTGGAGAACAGTCCGAGCATAGAACCTCCTTGATCATATATGGTAGTCTAATACTATTGTATCACATTAGTGCGATAATTGCAATTACATCAGAGTTACAATTTGTTACATTTTGGTGACAGAATACAAAAACGGCAGGGTAGACCTGCCGTTTTGTGTTTGTTTATCAATCCTCACCGAGTTTGAGTGCCTTGTTGATGTTGATCCTGCGGATGATTCCGCCGAGTACGGTAAATCCACCGATCAGCATTATTGCGATGAGTACATACATCTTGATGTAGTCGCCGCCCTCGCCCTGTACGATGAATGGTGGTATTTGGTTGTTAGCATCATACATCGTGCGGAACAGAGGTACGAACAGATCGCTTGCCATGCCGCCCACAACGAAGCCTGCTGCGATGGAAGCAACACTTACCAGCAGCTGCTCATAGCCGAGGGTTGCGATTATCTCCTTAAACGTTACGCCCATTGCACGGAGGACACCGAACTGCAGCGTTCTCGAGCGGATGGAGAGTATCCAGTAGATAAGGAAGCCGATAACCGTCATCAGCATGATAACGACAAAGCCGAGGGTGAGCGCACCGTTCATGCCCTGCAGCTCTGGGTCGGTCTTTTCTTCGATAAGGAGCTGGCTGCTGTCGATGATGCGCTGCAGCTTGATATGCTTAGCCTCGATATCGGCATAGAGCTCTTCGCTGGTGGCATCCTCTGCCATGTCGGCCCAAATCTGATAGGGAGAAAGCTCTGTCAGCTTTCTTATATAGTTGTAGTTGCATACAAGGAAGTCTTTGGTAGCCATTTCGCCTGTACGGTCGTTAATGACAATCTGCTCAGTTGGGTCGATGCCGGGCCAGTAGTCTACAAAGGCAAGGATGGTCAGCTCAACACTGTCGTTCTTGCCCCATTTTACGGATATCTTGTCGCCTAGCTGCATTCCTTTTTCTTCCCAGCTTCTTGATGCGAGCACGCCTGCCTTGTAGTCCACAAGGGCGGAGCAGTAGTTCCACCAGTGTACGGGGAGCAGGTCATCTCTGAACCATGCGGTCTGAGAGAATTTGCCGGGCTCTATTGCCATGAGGGTGGAGTCGGCCTCGCTACGTTCGCCGTTGACGAAGGTCTTTACATCCTGTCTGAGCACTCTTGTGGCATTTTCAACTCCTGCAAGGGACTCAAACTCTGCGAAATCTATCTCAACATAGCTAGTCTCATCCTCAACGGATTCGAGTCTCCAGAAAGCATCCATAACGATATCTGCGCCAGTGGAGTAGTAGATGCGGTCGGATTTGCTGTTGTTTATTGCCCTTGCGGTATTTGCGGAGAAGATTCCCAGTGCAAATGTGACGCAGAGGAACAACATAAGGAAGCGTTCCTTACCGCCCTGCGAGCGTGCAACTGAGGTGATAGCCACATACTGCGATACGCTCCAGAAGCGGTTGCCTATGTGATATATCAGCTTTACAAGATAGGGGTACAGGCGTATGAACAGAAGTCCTGCGCCCATGATGAACATTGTAGAGAACACAAAATAAAGCGGATTTATGCTGCCATCGGATACGAAAGTACCCTCGGCAAACTGTGTCTCGATGCTTTTTGCGGCAAGGAGATACCATATCAATGAGCCTGCAAGCAGCAGCACATCGATGCAAATCTTCTCCCACAGCGACATTTTTACCACTTTTGCCTTGCTCTGCTTGTACTTAACGATAGAGAGCTTTGAGGCAGGGATGATGGGTATCATCGTCGTCACAAAGAAGATAACGATAGCGATAAGTGCATAGATGAATGCATCGAGGCTTATCTTTGCTGCAAGACCTGTACGGTTTACAAACTCAAGGAAGCCGTTGGAAACTCCGAGGAAGCTGCACAGACATAGTCCGATAAAGGGCGCAACGATGAATGTAACAAGGCCCAAAACACCTGCTTCCATCGCATAGATGCCGAATATCTGCTTTGAGGATGCGCCACGGCTCTTGAAAACTGCGATCTCGTTCTTTTCCTGCTCAACATTCAGCTGCGATACCATGAATAGGTAGAATGCAAGCATAACGATTGAAGGTATCTGCAGCACCCATAGCATCTGCTTCAGATTCTCCGCACGAACAGCGTACTCGGTGAGTATATCATAGATGCCCATGCTGAACTTGTAGCCGTACTGAGGATAAAGCTCAAAATCCTCGGCAATGCTCTCGGTGATGGAGGAGAGTGCGTTGAGATCCATCTCTTGATAATCGAAGCTGTAGCGGCAGGTGATGTCGGAAAGCATCGTTACACCCGTTGAGAGGAAGCCTTTTATATATGTATCGTAGTCCATGAAGAATGCGTTGAGATATTCGTCCATGGTCTCGCTCCAGTAGCTGTCGTTTTCGCTGCTCTGCTCAAAAACGCCTACTACGGTAAAAGTCAACGGCTCGGTTTTGCTGTAAAAGCTGTTCTGCATCTGATATGTATTGCCGCAGACGATATCGAGGGTCTTTAAGCATTCTGCGTTACATATAACCTCAAAGCTGCCGTCAGCCTGTCTGCCTGCATTGAACATTCTGCCATCGATGATAGTTATGTGCTGCTCGATGTTTGACATTGCCATCGCCTTTGCCCGCAGGTGAGAGCTGCCGAGGATATACATATAGTCGTCAAGCAGGATGGTCTTGTTGTTGGCACGGGGGATATCTATCGATGATGTCCGTGCATCTACCAGCTGGGTCAGCTGCTCTAGCGTTGTAAGACGCTCTTCGGGGGAGGCCTTCAGCTGTAGAGAACGTGTGACTACGTATTCGCCTGGGTAAAGTCCTGTTTCCTCCTGATATGCCTGCATATCTTTGATAAGTATACGCTGCAGGGAGGAGTCCATGTAGATAGGCACGGTACTCATCATTCCCGCTGCCATCAGAAATCCTATGAAAAGGCACAGCACCATCCATTTGGTGTTGCGCATTTTACGCAGTAATAGTGTAAGCAAATCAGTAACCTCCGTTTATCGTACAACGACCTTGTCGCCTGCCTTTAATCCCGAGAGTATCTCTATCTCAGTGGCGTTTTCGATGCCCGTGGTCACGTCTACTTCTTTCTTGTTCTCGTTTTCGTCGAGGATGGTAACATAGGTGCGGTCGCCGTCTTCCTTTACGAGGTTTTTGGAGATAACGACAGCGTTTTCATGCACCTCGAACACTGCGGTGATATCTGCAAGTGTACCTATATAAACAAACGCAGGCAGTCCTTCGGTGAACTCGCAAAAGATAGACTCGGTATCCTCAAACAGATGGGGATATTCCTCATAAAGTCCCTCGATGCTGTCAGTGGGGGTTTTGGAAACGTAACCCTTGTAATCCTCACCGTTGACGGTGATGGTCACCTCGCTGTTGATCGGGAATGCTTTCAGCGAATTTGAGGTATACTTTATAAAAAGATTTTCAGGGTCGATGATCTTTACAATGGTATGGTAGGCAGTGACGGTGGCTCCTGGGTTCATCGCCTCTGTAAAGCATACTTGACCCGACATTCCTGCGTACAGCTTTGCGTTGTTAAGCTGACGCTCATACTCGGTGAGGGTGTTCTGCTCCATCTCGTAGTCGAGCCAGTCTGCATTGCTGCCTGTAGAGTTGTAAATAAGGCGGGCTTTTTCTACCAGCAGCTTCTGCTGCTCATAGAGGTATTCGAGGTTTCCAACATCAAGCTCTGCGAGGAGGTCGCCCTTTTCAACATACTGTCCTGCGGAGACATGTATCTTTTTCAGCGTGCCGCCGCTTTCGGTGAAAGCGGCGCTATACTCGCTTTTTGATGTTACATAACCTGATGCCATTGTCTTGTTTTCGATGGTCTTGGTCTTGGCGGTGTAGGTGGAGTATGCCACATCTTCGATGGCAACGGTCGGAGGTTCAAGTAGCTCCTCCTCTGCGGGGAAAAAGTAGCATCCGCTGAGGCTGAGAGCAGTCAGCGCAGCAAGGGACATTTTAAGTATTTTTGATCTCATCTTGTTACCTCTTTATACAATAAGAATAGTAGACATTTATACATAATACAGTATAGCATGGTTTTTGACAAAATTCCAGTACTTTTTGATGAAAACGATATTATTGTCAGTTTAGCACAAAGTGGGTGGATGGTTTTGTTGCAATTAGCCTTAAAAACCGAAAACGTCGCCGCACAGTTGTGCGGCGACGTGTGAATTAGTGATGTTTATTCGGGAAGATGTGCGATCTGCTTTTTGTAGGTCTTGGTCATTATCAAAGCGGAAAGCACACAGGCAACGGCTTCAGCAATGGCATAAGCGAACCAGATAGATCCGGGGCCTATGAGATTAAGCAACGCTATCAATACGGGCAGCAGCACGATCGCTTGACGTATTGCAGAGATTATAAGGCTTGAAAATCCCTTGCCCAGAGCCTGGAATGTACCGCTGCAGACGATCGCTACACCCGAAAATACAAAACTTATCGAGATGATACGGAAAGCAGAGGCGGCAGCTGCCATAGTTTCTGCAGTGGGGTTGAACATACTTAGCAGCAGCTCGGGTATCAGCCAGAAAAGCAGGGTTCCAAGGACCATAATGGAGAGTGCGATGGTCATGGCGAAGCGGAAAGCCTCCATTATGCGTTTTCTGCGCTGCGCTCCATAATTGTAGGCGACGATGGGAATAAGTCCGTTGTTTAGTCCGAAGATCGGCATGAATACAAAGCTCTGTATTTTAAAGTATACTCCGATTATCCAAACGGAAACCTCGGATACGGGCATAAGTATCGCATTGATAACGGTAAGGATGACAGAGTTGAGCGCCTGCATTATTATAGAGGGTATGCCAACTTGATATATTGTCAGTATCATTGCACCGTTGGGGAGCATATCTCTGAATGAGATGCGCACCTCTTTTACTTTTCTTATGACCATTATGATGCCGGTGATGGCGGCTATGCTTTGACCGAGCACGGTGGCGGCGGCAGCGCCTGCAACACCCATGGCGGGCAATCCGAACCAGCCGAATATGAATATAGGGTCGAAGATGATGTTTACAACTGCACCGATGATCTGCATTGCCATGCTCAGAGCTGCATGGCCTGCACCTTGAAGAATACGCTCGCAGTTGATCTGCACGAAAACGCCGAGGGACATACAGCAGCAAATCCGCAGATAAGAGATTCCCATATCGCATATCTCGGCATTGCTAGTGGTGGAGGTGAAAAAAATCTCGGTGAAGAAAAGTCCGAATAGCAGGAACATAAGATAGCTGCAGGCAGCAAGGAAAAATCCTTGGTTTGCGGCGATGGTTGCATCCTTAAAGTTTTTCTCGCCGAGTTTTCTGGACATAAGGCTGCTCATGCCGACACCGGTTCCTACGGCGAAAGCAATGATGAGCATCTGAACGGGAAAAGCTAGGGAAACTGCCTTGGTTGCATTTTCGTTGATCTGGGCAACAAAAATACTATCAACAATATTATATAGCGCCTGAACGATGTTGGATATGATAAGAGGTAGAGCCATAGACATTACAAGCTTTTTAATGGGCATGATGCCGAGCTTGTTTTCGGTTTGGGTGGTTGTTTTTTCTTTCATAATACACTTCCTTTATATTTATAACAGTAAGAGTGTACCATATAAAAGGGGAAGTTGTCAATTATGATGAGAGGCATTTGTGCAAAATGCTTTTAAAAGAAGCAATAATGCGGAATAAAGTGCACTTTTGTCACAGAAATGCAGATTTTATCGAAAAAGGTGTTGACAAAACAATGAAACGGTGATATAATACAAAAGCTGTCCGAAAGCAATGATAAAGCCAACGGACAATATCACAACAAAAATTTTGAAAAATATTTCGAAAAAAGGTATTGACAAAACAAAAAAGTTGTGATACAATAGATAAGCCTTCTACGGAAGCGCTAGTCACTGCTTGAGAGTCGGTCAAGAAAAAATCAAAAAAATATTTTGAAAAAAGTACTTGACAAACTCAAAGAGATGTGATATAATGATAAAGTCGCTGCTGAGAAGCGGATGACGAACAAGCTCCTTGAAAATTGAACAATAAAGATAAGCGAATTAACATTACCTTGTCGATTCGCCGTCGGAAACGACGGAGATGAAACAAACAAATTAATTCTGGATAAACACGTA
>JAZPZN010000014.1:0-16281 GCA_045544715.1 Oscillospiraceae bacterium
GGAAAAGAAAAAACACTGTCGGCAAAACCGGCAGTGCTTTTTGCGTTTGATACAGAAACGAAAGGGGACTCAGATCTTTTCCTTAACCTTGGAAGCCTTACCAACTCTGTCTCTCAGGTAGTACAGCTTAGCTCTGCGAACCTTACCATTTCTGATAACGTCTACCTTCTCAACAGACGGAGAGTGCAGGGGGAATACTCTCTCAATACCGCAACCGTGTGCTACACGTCTTACAGTGAAAGTCTCGTTGATTCCGCCGTGCTTCTTAGCGATAACTGTACCCTCAAATACCTGGATACGAGTCTTGTCACCCTCGGAGATTCTTACGTGTACCTTTACAAGGTCACCAACCTCTACCTTGGGAGCTTCTGCCTTGAGGCTGCTCTGCTCAATGATCTTAAGTGCGTCCATTTCTTTTCCTCCTAGATTTTCGGATATTCTTGATACCGACCTATTCGTACGCAATACGCTGGGGTATGCCCCAATATCAGCGGACTATCCGTTTTTAATGTGCGGCGAATTACGCCTCGCATTAACACACATTGCCACAAGACATAGCTATCCCATAGCAACGGATACTAAATGCTTTAATATTATAACACTATTCACAAAAAATTGCAAGGGGTTTTGTGATAAATTTTACACAAATTTATATTGTAGTGCCCCATTTTTATTGTCGCAGTGCTGTATCTATATTGATTTTCTGTCAAAACACAAGCTTTTCAATATAAAGCTCATCTATCTGCTCAATGCATTCGTCAGAAACATCCACACAATTATCGATGATATCATCAATGCTGCTGCAAAGTGCGCTGTCAGTCAGTAGATTTATCATTCCCTGCTCTGCAGCATTGCGGCAAAAGCCTGCCTTATGTGCAACACTTTGAGGTATAGCACCTATCCCACAAAGGTTCTTCATGCCGTTTGACGCAAACACTTCACCTGTAAAATACACATTGCTTTCCTTAGGAAGCTGCGACAACGCCGCTGAGATCATAGCTCTGTCAGACTGCATCGCACGCACATCCGCCTGAGATATATAAAAATCCTCACCGATGTAAAGGATATCTCTATCCGTCATTATGCCGTCAGAATCAACTATTCCTTCTTCGAGCATCACACGCAACGCAGCCACTGCGCCAGATGGCGCAATGCCACGGCTGTCACCATCACCCTCTACGCTGTAACAAAGGATCCTGCTACTATCACGCCACACGTCATCAATAGCGCCCTTTTCAACAGGCATTCCGCAATCCAACTTATATCCTGTCAGTGCTCCCGTCAACGGATAAGAGGCGTATCTTACCTTGCCATCTGTGAGCCATGCCATATTGATGCTATCTGCTATTTCCACAACTGCTGTTCCTTCTGCCAGTTCAACCGAAGCCAGCGACGCTGCAAAGCCTCCCGTACCAAGCCTGTTCAACACCATCAGCTCAGTGTCAGGATGCAGCAAATAGTCCTCGGGAGTATCATACTGCAACATCATCAGTGTTGAGAATGCCTCGGGTGCAGCAAAAGCTGCTTTTTTGATATCCTCGGGCAGTATGGAATACTCACCTATCGAAGATGATATCAGCATACGCAACTGATACATCAGCGTATCAAAAGCAATATCTGCCCCAAAACAAATGCTCCTACCTATCCTGCGCTCCAACACAAGATCATAATACACAGCCGAAATGCTGTGATCAGTAATATGGCAAACAAGCACCACCTCACGGCTACGCTCACTGCGGTATTTTTCATGAATCGTATTTATCGACATATTTATATTCCTTTTTCTTTAATTGGCTCTGTAATTGAGTATATCATCCTATCCGAAAAATTTCAATACAAAAATGTATTTTTTGTGAAAAGTTATTGCAATGTAACCGCTGATTTGATATAATGTATAGGATAAAACAAAATTTTTTTGGTACAGAAAGGTGAACGAACGAATGAACCAGAAGTTTAATCATCTTATCGACATGGACGACTACTCAGTTTCTCAATGGAACGCTATGGTTCGTCTTGCACAGAACATTATGCGTCATCCCGAAAGCTACTCAGAAAAGTGCAAGGGCAAGATAATGGCTACGCTTTTTTACGAGCCCTCTACCCGCACTCAGATGAGCTTTCAGGCAGCTATGATAAGACTCGGCGGCAGCGTTATCGGCTTTGATAATCCAAGCAACTCCTCCGTTGCCAAAGGCGAAAACCTCAAGGATACCGTAAAGATAGTCAGCAGCTACTCTGATATCCTCGTCATGCGTCACTCTATGGAGGGTTCTGCCAAAGCTGCAGCCCTCACTGCGGATTGTCCTGTTATCAACGCAGGTGACGGTGGTCATCTCCACCCAACCCAGACACTGACTGACCTGCTGACCCTGCAAAACGAACTGGGAAAGCTCGAGGGACTTACCGTAGGTCTTTGCGGAGACCTCAAAAATGGCAGAACTGTTCACTCTCTGTTGAAAGCTCTCTCCTGCTATAAAAACAACAAATTTATCTTGATATCCACCCCCAACCTGCGACTGCCTGCTTATATCAAGGATGTGCTTAGCGCAAGAGGCTGTGAATACAGAGAGGTCAACACCATTGAAGAAGTGCTCCCTGAGCTTGATATGCTGTATATGACCCGCATTCAGCGTGAACGTTTCGATGACCCGAATGAATACGACAAGCAGAAGGGTGTATACTGCCTTACAAAGGAGAAGATGACACTCGCCAAAAGCAATATGATAGTTATGCATCCCCTGCCCCGTGTAGACGAGATCGAAGTAGCTGTCGACGATGACCCCAGAGCTGCATATTTCAAGCAAGCAAACTATGGAATGTATGTACGCATGGCTCTTATCCTCTCGACCCTTAACAATGAGCTAAAAGCAAACCCGCTGCTTGCAGGCACTGTCCGCAAGGATATATGCTGTACAAATGAAAAGTGTGTAACACACAACGAGGAATATCTCCCCCGAAGTTTCCGCAAGTACGGCGATATCTTGATCTGCGACTACTGCGATGAAAGATTGCTTCTCAGATAATACGAAAGCGCCGAGGTAACTCGGCGCTTTTCTTATTCTTCAAGTGAAACGATCCTAAAAATCACAAAATCTGCTGCTATCATTCCTCACAATCGGGAACGCCATCGCCGTCAAGGTCGTGATTGACTGCGCCACTGCCGCTACCTATCATATCTCTGCCACGCACATAGTACTTGTCACGCTGAGCCTCTACAGCCTCATCCAGCAGTTTCTTCACCTCACGGGGCTTTTTGATACTCATAAGCTCCTTGATAGCCGTATCGCTATCCTTTGAAAGAAGCTTGATCGTGCCACATCCTACGATCCTTTGACCGAAAGAGAGATCAAGCGACATATCGTACACACGATAAAGCTCTATCTCATCCTCTTTGAGGTTAAATAAACCCATACGTGTGATAAGCTTTGTTTCTGTCATGATGTAACGTGTGAACGATATCGGCATACCCAATATGCACTTCTTTCCTGTCCATACAATAGTTCCATACTCTTTAGTGAGCTTCTCAATATTAGCCATAATTAAGTCCTTTCCACGGGAAACTCCCGTTATATCTTAGCCCCCGAATAAAAGTCGGCTGGCTGGCTGTCATTTTCGGATAGGCGGCGTATCTTTTCCTGCAGTCGCTTGTATTCAGTAGAAATTAGGCTTGCACCCTTCTGCTTCAAGAACACCTCCGCATAAACTTTGTTAAAAAACACGCTTCCGCCAAAAAATCTCTCCATGCGCTTCATCTGCTGATAACTATACACTGTCGAAAGGAACAACAGCTTTTCACGCTGAGTAGCCGCCGGCTCAATCCCACCCATCATCAGCAGATCGTACCCAACAGCAAGTGCAAGCTTTTTATCATCATCGTGAAGATCATCACGAAAAGCAGCTTCCATGAACTCGATAACATCGTTTATCCGTGCGTCATCCTTGTTTCTGAGCCATACACCTCTGTCATAGACATACAACGCCCTGCAAAGCTGCTCCTTCACCCGCCTGTCATGGTGATATTTCAAAATGAGCAGCAGAGAATGACGGAGATTTTTATCAGGCTCTGCCGAAAAGCTTCCTACCGCAAATCTGGTTGTTTCGTGGTCGAGCCTTGCAGCATCGGTAAACGGCGCATTATCCACATTGAGGCAATGGGCATAGATATCGCAGCACATCTCCCGAAGAGTGGGGAAACTCTCCATCATGCGTTTGAAAAATCCGTATGTATAATAAGGTGCAACAAATCTTCCACCCTTTGAAAGAAAGCGTTTAAGGATACCGAGGGCATATTCAAGTCCCTTCTGAGCCATGTTCCAATCACTTTGAGAACGTATCAGCGAGGTAGTATCAATAAGGCGGCTCTCCCAGTTTTCAACATCGTTGAGCTTGAGTATTCCTGCCGTCAGCCTGCCGCAGCTGCTCTCGAAATCAGTAGGAAACCAGTCCAATGCACGGGTGAAATGCTCATAAGCCTTAGCAAAATCCCATTTACCCATATATTCCTGCGCTTTTGAACATTCCTCACGACACTCGGAAAGCCCGTAGCTATCCACCTCTGCATCATCCTCATCTATGAGGTCACTGAGATCAACCTCCAATGCAAGCTCATCAGGAATAGCACTGCGCAGACCGCTCAAAAACATCTCTTTTGCCTCGTCAAAAGCAATATGCGTGCCGCAATATAGACAGAACCCCGTCTGAAAATCCCCGTCAAGCATTATCATGCGCTCGCACTTGGGGCAAAGGCAATAGTCAAGCATAGCGGCACTCCTTTTGTTAATGGTATATTTCTATTTTATCACAACTTGGTAAAAAATGCAATACGTTTTACTAAGATCAAAATATGAAACGCAGGACTTGTATGTCCTGCGTTTCACACTTAATTAGCGATAGATAACAATGCAGTTTAGTTTACACTCATAATCTCAAGACGATAATGCTTGCCCTTCTCTATACAGTTATATGCCTTGTCAGAAGCATTCTTAAACAGTTCACCCTTCTTAAGCGACAGAGTATAGCATGTACCATCTGCAACAACTATATCACCCTCGCTGCTCACCTCATAAAGCTTCCAGCCAATATAGCAGCTTGCACTCTGACCTGCACCCTTTGAATCATAAGTCTTCTTGCCAGAGAAATAGATAACAAGATCATCGCCCTCAACTTCACAGGAGATAGCAGTAACGCTGCAAGAACTGGTGATATTATTGCTGTAATTATACTTGCTGATAGTCTGAGGTACAGAAGGCAGATCAACAGTGCAACCATTGAGTTTATCTGCCTTCTCATCTTCTAACTTAGGCTTGTCACCATAACCATAATCGCCCAAAGAGAACGAATACTTACCAGGCTTCAGACCATAGAATGTAACGCTCATATCCTTGAACTTGCCAAGTCCGCTTGCATCACGATAAGCGCTTTTTGTTTCTACAGCATAACCTTCATCATCCATGAGTATAAACTGAACATACTGATAGCCATTGGATTCGCCATCCCAGTAAGTAGTTTCACCCTTAAGATAAACTGTCAGTGAATAATCGCCGTCATAACTCTTTTGTACCTTGTATGTATAGTCATCTATCCTGCTCTTTGTCTTCCACGAACCGCTAAAATAGTAACCGTATTCTGCAGGCAGTTTAACATCAGGATTAAGCGCAATAGACTTATCAGTGCCGATATTTCTTGATGTCTTTGTGGTAGAAGAGGTGCCCTTTGCAGCGGTCGTTGTCGCATAGGATCCTGTCTTTGTCTGTTCTACAAACACCAGAGGAGCTATCTTGAAATAGTACTTCTTAGAAGCACTAAGGTCGGTTATGACGCAGTAATTCTCCAAAACATCCTTGTACTTTTCAAATGTTTTATTCTTAGCGTTGTAGAGATATACTCTATATCCCGATGCACCGCTAACCTCTTTCCAACTAACCTTGAAGCTACTGGATGTTTTTTCAGATATCTTGATCCCCTTAGGAGCACCAAGCTTTGCAGTTGTCGCTGCAACCGCAACCACATCTGTAGTTACAGTCGTTGCACCTACAGCACCTGTCAACAACACCGCTGACAATACAGCCGATAAGATCATGTTTTTTACTTTCATTGTAACCCTCCTATAATCAGCGCATTTAATGGCATGAGAGTAATTTTCATTATCGCATACCATTTAGTTAATTTTTAACTACGCTAACTATATTACATATCTTTTACACCTATTTGTCAATAGTTATAGTTAAAAAAACTATAATATATTATATGGAGGTGTTGATATATGACATTAGGCGAAAAAATAAGAAATGTCCGTGAAGATATGGATCTGTCACAACTAGATATGGCAAAGCTTATCCCAATGAACCAATCAAACTACTCAAAAATAGAAAGAAACATACAAGAACCCAACATTGAACAGCTAAGACGCATTTGTCAGATACTCCGCCTTGACCCACGATATCTGCTAGACCTCGGTGAATTTGAGTTTTTTTCTGCCAACGACATCAAACTTCTTAACGATATCAAAAAGCTAATAAATGAGCATAAATGAATGCGACTCCCAATACGGGAGCCGCTCTGTGTTATCTGTTTGCTCGTCTTACTTGAAGTATCTGTTCAGCAGACCCTCAAAAGCCTTGCCGTGTCTTGCCTCGTCCTTTGCCATTTCATGCACGGTATCGTGGATGGCATCAAGGTTCAGCTCCTTTGCACGCTTAGCGAGCATCAGCTTGCCCTCGGTTGCACCATGCTCAGCAGCTACACGCTTTGTGAGGTTCTCCTTAGTCGACTCGGAAACTACCTCGCCCAGCAGCTCTGCGAACTTAGCAGCATGCTCAGCCTCTTCCCATGCAGGCTTCTCGTAATACAGACCAACCTCGGGATAACCCTCTCTATGTGCTGCTCTTGCCATTGCGAGATACATACCTACCTCGGTGCACTCGCCCATAAAGTTAGCACGCAGACCCTCAATGATCTCAGCGTCTGTAACTGCCTTAGCAACACCGATTCTGTGCTCATCAGCGAACACCAGCTTCTCGGAAGACTCCATTACATTGAACTTGCTACCGGGAACACCGCACTGAGGGCACTTCTCAGGAGCCTCAGGACCTTCGTGAACATAACCGCATACAGGACATACATACTTCATAAAATTTACCTCCATAAATTAAATTCATTAAAACAAAAATAGTAATCATTATCGGTTTTCCGATGATTAAATTATAGCATACACCTATTGATTTGTCAATAGCTTTTGAAAAAATTTTTTGTGAAAATCATACCTCTGCTTGAAGATCAATCCAAACTGTAATCGCTGTTATCTCCGAGGGTATGTTTATACTCCAGCAAACGTGCAGTTAACGTGATATCATCCCTCGCCAGACCCATACATTGCTCCAGCTGCTGAAATGTTATAAGCTGCTTGCTACACATATACTCCACTGCTTCATCGGAAAACTGCATATTACTCAGTATATACGCACTTCTGCTTATGATAAATTGCTGCCAGCTTTTGCTGACCTCATGCGAAAACACTCTGCCTTGTATACACATATCGATATACCCCATTGCTGCACACATAAGCACCACCGAACCCATTGGAGCAACATCCTCAGCCGTAAGATACGGTGCGTATATCCGATGGATCCCTGAATAATTGAACATTGTAATACTTGGCATATTTCCCTTTGCATGAGGAAGTTCAAGATCAAAATCTGAAAACCTCGGCAACACCGATATCTCGATTTTTTCCATTCCAGCTGAAAGTCTGACATATTTTACAGAACGGCAGTTATACAAGCAATAACCACCTACACTGCGCACATTGTCGGCAAAATATACCTCCTCCAACGAGCTGCATTCATCAAATATGCTGATATCTGATTCTTCAGCAGCATACCATACTTTTTTCAGATTTGTGCAGTTGTAAAAAGCATCACTTCCCACATATTTTACCGTCGAGGGAACCGTAAGCTCTTCAACGGTATCGTTGCTATCAAAAGCTTTACTGCTTATGTATTCAATATAAGATGGTATCATCAGCACACGCTGCGTACCATGATATCTGAAAAGCTGCTTATCGGTAATCATTACAAAATCGTCATGGCTATCATTATACCAGCTGGTTTCTTCAATACCGCTGACATCAGATATATAAATGAACTCATCGGATTGCAGAGCAATCTCACTTATCTTGCTGCAATCAGCAAACGCTGAGCTCGCTATACATTTAAGCGAAGAAGGAAGCATTACACGACTAAGGGAAATGCAGCCTCTGAATGTGTTCTCATTTATACGTTCAACTGTATCTGGAATATCTATTTCCAAAAGCTGCTTACATCCCATAAATGCTGCTCTGTCTATACTTTTCAAGCCGTCGGGCAAACTTATGTTTACAAGCGATTCGCAAGCATAGAATGCTTTCTCCCTTATATCCGTCACATTGCTAGGAATAATTATCTCAGCAAGAGAGCTGCAATCAAAAAAAGCCTCTTTCGTTATTTCGGTAAGCTGCGCAGACAATCTTACAGACGTAAGCTCACTACAGCCTGCAAACGCACGGGGGCGGATATGTGTGACACTGTCAGGCAGCACAACAGATCTAACTTTTATTCCGCTGAATGCGCCTTTGCTTATCCGCTCTACTCCATCAGGCACTACAACGTCCGTACTGCTGCCCTTATATTTGCGCAGAATATTATCCTTAATATCAAACTCTCCCATAATACCTCCCACGAGTTGATGTATCAAATCATAAATCACTATAATGATTTTACCACTTTCAGACACATAATGCAAGCAAAAGAGCCGAGAAAACTCGGCTCTTTTATTATTAAGTTGCAATTCCTGCGAACTGGCTCTGATACAGATTATAATAGTGACCCTGCTGCTTGAGCAGCTCATCGTGATTTCCTGCCTCAACTACCTTGCCGCCCGCAAGCACCACTATCTTATCCGCATCACGGATAGTTGAGAGTCGATGAGCTATGATGAGAGAAGTTCTTCCCTTCATCAGTGCTATCATAGCCTCCTGTATGTGCATCTCAGTACGGGTATCGATAGAGGATGTAGCTTCGTCAAGGATAAGTATCTTCGGATCGGCAAGCACTGCCCTCGCAATAGATATAAGCTGTCGCTGACCCTGGCTGAGATTGCTGCCCCCCTCGGTAAGCTTCGTATCATAGCCTTCAGGGAGCTTTTCTGCAAAATCATCTACCTTTGCAAGTTTTGCAGCCTTGCGTATCTCTTCATCGGTTGCATCTATCCTGCCATAACGAATATTCTGCGCAATGGTATCAGAGAAGATAACTGTATCCTGCAACACCATACCGATACTACCACGCAGCTTATTTTTTGGAATACTGCGAATATCCTGTCCATCAAGAGTTATAACGCCACTATCGACATCGTAGAAGCGTGTAAGCAGGTTTACGACCGTAGTCTTGCCGCTGCCCGTAGCACCAACAATAGCGATCTTCTGACCGCTCTTTACCCAAAGATCAAAATCCTTGAGCACGGTCTCACCCTCAGTGTAAGAGAACTCGATATCCTTGAAATTGATATCGCCCTTAACATCCTCGATCTCAAAAGGCGCATTGCCGCCCTCATCCTCAGGCTCGCTGTCCATTATCTCGAACACTCGCTCAGCACCCGCTAGTGCCGACTGCAGCATCGCAAACTGATTTGCTATCTCATTGATAGGACGTGTAAACTGCTTTGAATAGGTGATAAATGCCTGAATAGTGCCGATAGTGATGATCTCTTCGGCTGCAAGCCAACCTCCGCAGGCAGCTATCAGCAGAAAGCCGATATTACCTATGCAGTTCATGCAAGGTCCCATGGAGCCACCCAGCACCTGAGCCTTGATGCCTATCTTTTTAAGCTGGTCGCTGGTCTTGTTGAACTCCTCACATATAGTCTTTTCATGAGTGAATGCCTTAACTGTCTTATAGCCACTGACAGCCTCTTCTATCTGACCGTTGAGCTGACCAAGCTTTGCCTGCTGCATGGGGAAAAACTTTCTCATAAGCTTCGAAAGATTTCTCGACACCACCAATGTGAGCACTATAGTTATCATACTGACAAGCGTAAGGAACCACGAATAATACAACATCATCGCAAAGCATCCGATAAGCATGATGATGCCCGAAATAAGCGATCCCAGCGACTGCGAAACAGAGTTGCTGACATTCTCAACGTCGTTCGTCATACGGCTCATGATATCGCCGTGCTTGTGGGTATCTATGTATTTAATAGGAAGCCTCGAAATACGTGAAAACAAATCCTTACGCATTATCCTAACAGTATACTGAGAAAGCATAGCCGCAAAGAGATTTTGAAAATAGGTGAACAGTGCAGTAAACAAGTAGACTACTCCAAGCACTATCATCCATTTAGCAAGCTCGCTGAGATCAACGTGCAACTGCTCCTCACTGATGGTGATGGCATCGATAGCCTTCGCTTGAATAGACGGAGCCACGATACCAAGCAGCGTTGCCAGCAGCATAACTGCTAGCATAGCAAACATCAGGTTCTTGTTTTTGCCGATGTAGCTGATTATCCTGCCGAGAGACTGTTTAACATTCTTCGGCTTTTCATGTGGCATCGCCATTGCACCGGGGCCCCTGCCGGGTCCACCACCGGGACGGAGATTCACTACAGGCTTATTTTTGTTGTCAGACAACCTGCTCATCCCCCTCTCTCATCTGCGAGCGGTAGATGTCCTGATATACTTCGCAGGTCTTCATCAGATTTTCGTGGTTATCAAAGGCGGCAAGTCTGCCGTTTTCGATAACTGCGATCTTATCAGCCCCCATAACGCTGGCAACACGCTGGGCTATCATTATTATAGTTATATCATCGAGATTTTCACGCAGAGCCTTCTGCAGCCTTGCGTCTGTTGCAAGGTCAAGCGCCGACATACTGTCGTCAAAAACGAGTATCTCAGGTCGTTTTACTATCGCACGGGCAATTGAAAGTCGCTGCTTCTGACCACCCGACAAAGACGAACCTTTCTCAGTGACAAGATCTTTATAGCCATCATTGAAGCCCTCGATAAAGTCAGCCGCCTGTGCTATCTCAGCGGCACTGCGAACCTCTTCATCAGTTGCATCAGCTTTACCCCAGCGGATGTTCTCCTCGATAGTTTCGCTGAACAGCTCGCTCTTCTGGAGCACAAAGCCTATCTTCTTTCTGAGTGCTTCAAGATCGTATTCACGGACGTTGACTCCGTCAACAAACACCTCACCCTCAGTGGTATCGTAAAATCTCGCAATGAGATTTACAAGCGAGGTCTTTCCGCAACCTGTTGCACCGAGGATAGCGACTGTTTCACCGCTGTGTACACTAAAGCTTATGTCATTAAGAACATTGTTGCCCTGTGCCCCAGGATAACGGAAGGATACATTTCTAAACTCAACTGTACCCTTCTGCTCAGTAACGCCGTCAAAGCTGCCACTCTCTACAGCAGGATCGCACTCTAGCACCTCTTTGATACGTTTTGCCGAAGCAGAGGCTCTTGTTACCTGCTGGAACATCATGCCTATCATCATGACAGACATGAGTATCTGGGTTATGTAAGTGATCGCTGCCATAACGCTGCCTACCTCAAGCTCTCGTGCCTCGGTCTGCAAGCCGCCAATATAGATAACAGCAAGCACTGATGCATTCATAAGTATAGAAAGTATCGGAGTGAGCAGTGCCATTAGCTTCTGCACACGCAGATTGGTATTGCAGAGATCATCATTGGCATTGGAAAAACGCCCTATCTCATAATCCTCACGGGTGTAAGCTTTAACTACTCTCGCACCGGAAACATTCTCCTGTACAACATTGTTAACTCTATCAAGCTTATCTTGAACGATGCTGAACAGCGGAGCTCCCTTTTTCAGCACAACAGTGATTATCACCAGCTGTACCGGCAGTGTAACAAGCAATATAAGGCCAAACTGCACATTAATGCTCAGCACCATAACGATGCCACCCACAAACTGCATCGTTGTACGAACCATCATACGCAGTGCCATACCAACAAAATCCTGACAAGCAGTGATATCATTGGTGAGACGTGTTACCAGTGAACCAGTCGTAAACTTATCGGTCTGCTGAAAGCTCATCTTCATTACCTTTGCAAACGCAGCCTTACGCAGATCATTTGAAAAGCTCTGAGATGCCATATTGCCGAACACTCCCGACATTATACCTCCAAAGCAGCCAATAAGAGTGAAGATCACCATCTGTATGCCGACCTCTAAAATAAGATCAACATTTTTGCCAAGTACACCGTCATCCACTATCCTTGACATAAGCGTGGGCTGGATAAGATCCATGCTCACCTCAAGTATCATGAACAGTGGTGAAAGCACCGCCATATACCAATACTTTCTGAGGTAACCAAGTACCTTTATCAATTATTGTCGCCTCCAAGCTCACTTTTAAGATTTGCCTGCATCTTTGCGATAACTGCGTCAGCAGCTGCAAGCTCATCTGCGCTAAGTCCACGGAGCATGATCTCCTCTGCCTTGTCGTAAGCCTCAAGTATCTTTGCGTGCATCTGTCTGCCCTTTTCGGTTATGGTAACATAGGTCTCACGGCGATCTTTGTCGTTCTTCTCACGACGCACGATGCCCTCACGCTCCATGTTACGCAGAGTAATGCTTATAGTGGGAGCCTTCAGCTTTGTGATGTTAACAAGCTGCAGCTGTGTCATACCGAGCTCATTATCGCATTCCATAAGCGGCTTCATAACATGACGATAGGATGCTCTCATACCGATGCTGTCAAGCTCTCTGCCGATAAACTCGGCAAAAAGAAAAGATGCGTCATTAACGCCCTTGATTGTGTCATTTCCTTTGAAGAGGTATGTGTTGTTGTTGCTGTTTTTCATAATTCTTTCCCTTTCTAGATGGTCTACAGTGATTTTTGCTTTACAAATCCATCTATAATTAGCGAACCGAACTCTTATCTTGCTAAATTTCATTCACTAATCAACAATATAATTATACCAAATTTTTCGTGATTGTCAACAAGTTTTGCGTGAAAAATTGATGAAAATTATTTTTCCATTTAATTTCCATCACTCGCAAACCCACTTGTAATGCCTAGGATAACGATTTCATGCTTTTTTGAAATATTACAAAAATTTTGTAACCATTTTGTAATCTTTTGTAACCATCTTGACATTTTTTGGGTTTTGTAGTAAAATAATTAAGAATTTAGCATATTTGTCATAAATACGGAGAATATATATGAAACTCAACATACTTGCAGGAATCTTGCTCGCCGCTGCGTGCAGTGCTATGATCTCGATCGTGGCTGCTGCTGATGAAGCAATACTCTCCCTATCCCATGTGAGCGGCATCTACGGTGGCACTCAAATGGTTCGCATAACAGCCCCTGAGGATGTAGATGTATACTACACCACCGACAGTACCATCCCTACCGAGAACAGCACCCTATATGACGGAAAGCCGATAATCATAAGCGAAAATACTACGATTTTTGCTGCAGCCTTTGAAAACGGAGAGGCTGTTCAGTACAGCGGAGCAACTATCGGTATACGCACAGCCTCCCCTGAAGTTTCCCATAGCAGCGGATTGTATGATGAAGAGTTCATCATCAAGGTGAGCTGTCCTGAAAACGCAATCATCTACTATACATCCGACGGAAGCGATCCTACAACAGAATCACGGCAATATACAAGACCTCTTTCAATCACACGTGACTGTATCCTTAAATTTGCGGCTTTTTCCGATGGTAAAGAGCAGAGTTCGGTTGTAACCAGAGAATACAAAGTAGGCAGCGAAGTGTACGATGAACCACTGCGTCAGCAGCTGTTCGAGCTTGTGAATGAAGCAAGAGCGGAATACGGACTCTCACCGTTGGAGGAAATGGCGCAGCTCTCAGAGATAGCTCAGCTGCGTGCCAAAGAATGCAGCAGCTATTTTTCCCACTGGCGTCCCAACGGCACAAAGTGGGACAGTTTGCTTGCAGCCCAAGGCTTGAAGCGTGATATACGTGCTGAGAATATCGCATATTACTCCTCTACTGCCAAAGCAGTAATGAATAGCTGGATGGCAAGCTACTACCACCGTGCCAATATCCTTAATCCCGATGCAAAATATATAGGTATCGGATACTACGACGGTTATTACTGCGACTATTGGACACAGATATTTATCGGAGAATCATGAGATATTTTAACTATACTGATAAAGCAACCGAGCTTCTCTCACTGCGTGACGAAAAGCTCGGTACTTTTATAAATAAGATCGGTCATATCGACCGCATAGTTTATGATGATGTGTTTGAAGGTCTGTGCTTTAACATTGTCAATCAACAGCTTTCTATGAAAGCATGTGAAACTCTGTGGAGTAAGCTTTGTGCAACTCTTGGAAATGCAACTCCAGATGACTGGACTGATGCAGAATCTCTAAAAAGCGGTGGTCTTTCAAAAAGCAAGGCCGATTGTATCGCTCGGTGTGCAGAAAAATTCAAAAGCGGCGAGCTATCCGCAGAACTGCTGCGCTCACTGCCCGATGAAAAGGCGGTAAAGCTACTCACCGAGATAAAGGGCATAGGCAAATGGACAGCCGAAATGACGCTGATATTCTGCCTTGAACGTGAGAATGTGCTCAGCCTTTCCGACTACGGTATACGCAAGGGATTATCGGTGCTCCACTGTATAGAAATGACTGATAAAAAAGCCTTGAACAGCTTTATAGAGCGATACACGCCTTATGGAACGATAGCATCATTCTACCTGTGGGAGATAGCACGAATATAACAAAACGGGCGAACATTGTTCGCCCTTGTTTTATTGCTCACGATAACGTTTTACAAACCATATCTGCTCCTTGTCGGGAACAGCAAATTCTCTGCCATTGAGATATTCCAGCTCTCCGGCAGGAGTGGTGAACTCGAACTTTAGCTTATAGGAATACAACGCCTGCCAATTGTAACCGTACTGCTTGTTTATCTTATTGCTGCCGTACTTTCCGTCGCCCAATAACGCATGACCTATGTGCGCAAAATGGGCTCTTATCTGATGAGTCCTACCCGTAAGAAGATCCACTTCGACAAGGCTCTGCGTCCCCTTACTTTCAAGCACCCTGTACTTCGTTTTTATAGTAAGAAAGCCAGGCTGCGGCTTAGTGCTGACTATTACCCTGTTCTCATCGCTAAGCTTTTTCAAGTAAGCAGTGAGGGTAGCAGTTGAAGCCTGCGGCTTTCCACCAACTACACAAAGGTATAGCTTGACCAGCTCCCTGTCACGAATCTTCTGATTGAGCACACGCAGTGCCTCGGCATTTTTTGCAGCTATCACTATGCCGCCTGTGTTACGATCGATACGATTACAGAGCGCAGGCACAAAGCTCTGTTCATTCTCAGGATTATACTCGCCCTTTTTCCAAAGATAACACTTTATACGATTTATAAGAGTATCACTGGTATTGTCATTATCCTCATGCACCACCATTCCAACAGGCTTGTCACAGAGAAGAATATTTTCATCCTCGTATATCACCGATATCTCCGCAGGAACCCTGCGAAAATCGTCATTCGCCGCAGCCGCACCACCATTATCCAACAGTTCATCACTAAGATAAAAACGGAACACATCACCCTCAGCAAGCTTCACATTCGGCTCTGTCTTTGCACCATTCAGCTTGATACGCTTCTTGCGCATCAGCTTGCATATCAGCGGCAAGGTAAGATTGGGATATGCTTTCGTAAGGAAGCGGTCTGCTCGCTGACCAGCGTCGTTTTTTGATACTGTTATCTCTTTCATTTATTCCCTCTCAATGGGTTTGATCTATGAGCTTAGTCTGCCATATATCGGGAAGCATTCCTGCGGCACGCATGGAATATGTTCCCTCCTCGCTGACTATGATGTGATCTATCAAGCTCAAACCTAAGCTATCAAGTATCGTTGCCGCTCTCCTTGTTGCCGCTACATCTCTCGACGAGGGCAGCAAAAGCCCTCCGGGATGACAGTGCGCCAGCACGATATTGCTTCCTTGTGTATGCACAGCCTTTGTAACAATCAGTCTCATATCGTAATCGCCCCTGTTATCCTCTGAGCGGGTGATAACAGATTCGCTCACCATATTCATCGTAGAGTCAAGGAACAGCACTCTGCATACCTCCTTGCTCTCACCTCTGAACAGATTGTAGCAGAAATCCCTCATACGGTCGGAGGTATCCAGCTTGATGCCAGCAAAATCATCCCTGCCATAACGACGCACCATGTCCTTCATAAAAGTGATGAGTGCAGCAGATGTAGCGCCAACATCATCCACC
>JAZPZN010000015.1:0-2947 GCA_045544715.1 Oscillospiraceae bacterium
ATATAATTATATCAGTGACAGAGATAGCTCATTCGCTACCGAGTCATTGTTGCGGCGACATAAGACTACTTGCTGTCCCCATAGCTCTATGCGCATAGACTGTGGCTGATAGCATGGAAAACAAGTCGGGTGCGACGGGCGTTATTTTCGGGGAGATTTCCTTACTGCTTTTTTTGTCAGTATTTTTTATCCTCTCCTCACTCCCGTCATACCCAAGGAGGATATATCAATGAATAAATCCAAATGTAATATTGACCAAACCTTAAGACATCGCCTGAGTTTAGAGGAAGCCTCTGTTATCAGAATCCCTGAATATGTTTGGACAACACTCAGAGATAACGAAAACACAATTACTGTTATTGAGGATGGCGTTTACAGCGGTCATATCGTTAGATTTTCACAGTCCACCACTTCGGCTTACTTTTTTATTCACATTAAGCTGGCAAACTCTTATAAGGTTTTTAAGGGGAAAGTTGATTCGTGCTACATCACTCAGCCTATATGCGAGCTATATAACCATTTCGCAAACGATTATGAGATTGCGTTCATGGCAGCTATAGGAGCGCAAGTTAAATTTACTGTTAGTAATTATGTAAATGATTCATTATGCTACAGCAACATTACTAATATAACGATTTGTGATAGCTCGGAAAAAACATCTTCAACCCTAGATCTTGATTATGTAAATCAAAGGGCTGATTGTTTAAATGACGATGATTAAGGAGGGCGCATCATGGCAAAGGTCTGGAAGCTCCATGACTTCGTAAAGCCAGATGCCAGCGAGGATAAGCTGCGTGACGAGATCACGCAGCTGTCATCCTCAATCCCCTGCGACAAATCCGCTATCAGGTCAGCAAAGGAAAACCTACTAAGACTGATGGCTGAGCATAGGGGCATAAATCCCAAGAAGCTCAATCCTGCCAGTTTCGCTGAATACCTTAAATCACGAATCTGCGCAGGAGTGTTCTTCGGAGCTATGCACCTATACAATTACAACACTGGCATATACGAAGCTGTCCCAGAGGACACTGTCAAGGGCTATATGAAATCAGTTCTGGACGAGCTAGGCAACCGTTGGTGGTCTATCAGCTATGAGAATAGCTACTATACCGCTTTCTGCAGATTGCTCGTCACCTATCGTGAGGTAGGATATAACCCTGAATATCTTCTCTTTACCAACGGCATACTTCATCTGCAGCAAATGCAGCTTTATAATCACACCCCAAATATCGCAAGGTTTACCAACATTCCCTACGACTATGATGCAACAGCGACTGCCCCTAAATTCCTCGCCACTGTGGATGATATCTTTAACGGACACAAGCCGACGATAGATAATCTGCAGGAGATGTTCGGGTATCTGCTGTATTATGGCAAGAACTATCCACTGCAAAAGCTGTTTGTGTTCTATGGCACAGGCAGAAACGGCAAGGGAGTTATCTCAAACTGCATCACCATGATGCTGGGCGAGAAAAACTGTTCTGCTGTATTCGCTGATGAGCTTCAGGAGCGATTCGGCAGACAGAACATCTATAACAAGATGGCAAATATCTCTCCCGAAAAGAGCAATATGAAGCCTATGGAGACCGCCTATATCAAGTCCCTTACTGGCGGCGATACGGTCGAGATAGAGCAGAAATACAAAAACTCCTTTTCGACGAAGATATATACCAAGTTCATCATCTGCACCAATCAGATGCTGACCACCTATGATACCAGCCATGGCTTTTTCTCCCGTTTGGTAATCTTCCCTTTTGAGAACACCTATGTTGAGGTAGACTCTCCATGCGAATTGCCCAGCAATCACAAGCCCATGGATAAGGAGCTTATCGAGCATCTGAAAAAGGAAAGAGCAGGTATCATGAACTGGGCACTGCAAGGCTTGCTTCGTCTGCGTAACAACAACTGGAATATGACTGCTAATCCCAAGATCAGCTCCTTGAAAACAGAATTTCAACTGATGACAAACCCAGTGAGCAATTTTGTGCATAACTGTATCGAGCAACATACTGACAGCCGTATAAAAACCTCTGAAATGTATGATTGCTTCAAAGCATGGGCGATAAGTGAGGATATCTCCATATATGGCTATGATAACCGCAGAAAATTCAGAGAGCTGTTCATAAAAGCCTGTAATGACGCAGGACTAAATGTCGCAATAGTAAAGAACAATGTGGAGTATTATAGCGGCATAGCACTCACAGACGATGGCATGACATGCTATGAGGTATCAAATGGTCCGATACACGATCAGTAGAAAAATGCTAAATAAAAATGATTATGACAGTTATGATAAAGAGAACGTCAGTGATGCCGATGCAGACGAGGTAAAGCAGAGTGACGGTCTGCTGTATCTCTCAAAGCTGATGGCAAAGCTGCTTATAGAGAAGCATCAAAAAAATAACCCTACTTGTGACAACAAGTAGAGCAAGAAATGTAGTTTAATTAGGGTCAAGCATATATTATCTTTTTGAGATAAGGGCTTGACCCTAAAACTATCAGAAAGGAAAAAAACATGTCAGAAGAATACTTAATCACAACAGATGTCGGCAAATCTGAGCCTATCCCCGTAGCAAGCTACTGTCGATTCAGTTCGGATATGCAGCATGAGACCTCAATCGAAGCTCAACAGGATGCTATAAACAGATATGCCGCCGCCCATGGCTATGTTATAGTAGAGGAGTATGTAGACAGAGCCAAAACAGCAACCACCACGGCAAAGCGTGATGATTTCAACCGCATGATTGAGGACAGCAAATATGGCAGATTCAAGTACGTCATAGTGCATAAGTTCGATAGATTCGCAAGAAACCGCTTTGACAGCACTATTGCAAAATCTCTCCTCGGCAATAATGATATCCGTGTAATATCTGTGTTAGAGCCGACGGATGATACCCCTGAGGGCGAACTGATGGAGGGTATGTTTGAGCTGTTGGCGCAATATTAT
>JAZPZN010000016.1:0-3731 GCA_045544715.1 Oscillospiraceae bacterium
GTTGAGTAGATTTCTTGTCTTCCTAAGACCGCTTGGCCTCCGACTTCGCAATGCGCAGGATGCCGAGGATGCGGTGCAGCAGGCTTTTGCGGTGCTTATCGGCAAGGCTGACAGCCTATGCCTAGACGAGGAGTGCAGGGTGCGTGCGCTGCTGATGCTGGTCGCCAAAAATCAATCCCTCAACATCATCCGCCGCAGGAAAAAGACGGTTCCGCTTGAGGATATCGACGAGGCAGCTCCCCTGCTAACATCGGAGGAGTTTTTCTCCCTCAGCCCCGAGGATATCCGTGAGGCACTGACCGCCCTCCCCGAGGAGATAAAGCACATCATCACGCTGCGCTTTGTGTACGGCTTCAATGCGGAGGAGACCGCAGAGCTTACAGGGCTGTCCACCGACGCAGTATACCGCAGGATACGGCAGGCAAGGCGGCTGCTGAGCGACCTTTTGGAGGTGACAGAGTGAACGAGATAGAAAAGCTGCTGATAGATGATATCCTCAGCGACATCCCCGAGGAGACGGAGCACGAGTTCTCCGAACGCTATATGCGGCTGCGATGCAGGAACATCAAGCGGTACGAAAAGCAGACCTCGCCAAAGGCAGGGCTGCGGCTGAGCTTTAAGATCGCTGCAATGCTGGCGGCAGTGCTGCTGATTTTTACGGGATGGAACGACCTGCACTTCGTGAACGGATTTGCGGTCAGCAGGACTCAGATGTTCGTGCAGCTTACTCCCGAGCTTAACGAGATCGCACCTGCCCGCATCCAAGCGACCCCCACCTTCTCTGCGCTTAACGGCGGCTACCGCACCACCACCTACGAATACAGCGGCGAGGCTTGGTACGACTACACACTGGACGGAAAGTGCATCAGCCTAAAGCAATTCACTCCACGTCGCTACAACGACCTGAGAAATCACCTGCTGTTCAGCGAGATATCGGGTATGCCGATGCCGTTTTCAAGCAGCAGGCTTAACGGCGTGTACATCGAAAGCAAGTGGGGCTACACCGAGCTTACAACGGTGTACAACGGCTATGTGCTGGAGATGGGCAGCTATGACTACACCATCGGCGAGCTTATAGAGATCGCTGATACCATCACACTTTAGGAGGTTTTTATGGGCAAGGCAAAAAAAGCGATACTTATCACCGCCGCCGCACTTGGGGCGGTCGTCATCGGAATAGCGATATGGGTGCTTGCGCTGATATACGAGCTGCCACTGGATAACTATCAGCCCTGCACACACGCAATGGTGATAGACGGGCAGGATATCGACGCTATGCACGCTGAGGGCTACACTATCAAGTTTCCGTGGTTTGAGGATAATGCAAACTTCGGTGTGCGTGTTGATGAGGACTGGCACGTATACAATGCCCTCATCGACCCGCTGCAGTGCTATGCCTACGATGTTACCACCACGTTCCAAAACTGTGCAAAGCTCGATTACACCGTCACCATCGACGACAAGGCTGAAACCCTTACAGTCGCATTCACTGGCTGGGGATATCCCGACGGCGGCAAAGGCGAGCCGCTCTGCCTTGACAGGGTGTTCGTGTTCGATGTAAGCGGAGTGCAGCAGCGCAAAACTCCCCTGCTGATAAAGGACGAGCCCGCTGACCCCGACGCAGTGTATGAGTTCATGCTGAAGCTGATGCGTGGCGAATACATCTATACAGATGACAGGGATATCATCGACGCAGCTACAGGCGAGAGCGTAAGACCGCAGCACAGATAGACATCTAAAAAGCTCGACCCGAGAGGTGATGCCTCTCGGGTCGTGTGTTAT
Organism: Oscillospiraceae bacterium; assembly: GCA_045544715.1. Taxonomy (GTDB): domain Bacteria; phylum Bacillota; class Clostridia; order Oscillospirales; family Ruminococcaceae; genus CAG-115. Next base: position 1,783 of record JAZPZN010000016.1, read on the forward strand.
TGCAATATCTGCTTATTTTGCGGAGGTCTCCAGTGCCTTGAATGCCTCATCGACCACCTGCTTGTCGGGAGCCTTTGTAAACAGGCTTACAACAGGCACGATGATGATGGAAACTATCATCGCAAACGCACCTGCGTTGATGGGAGATGCAACAGCGATGGGCAGCCCCGCAACAGCCTCACGGATGCCTGCGAATGCCTCAATGCCGAAGCCGAATATCACCATGTGGATGACGGTGATGCCAACGCCCGTGCAGAAGCTTGTCATAACGGCAGCCTTGCTGATCTTTTTGCTGAACAGACCGTACATGAACGGGCCTAAGAACGAGCCGGAAAGTGCGCCCCAAGAGTAGCTCATCAGCGTTGTGATAGCCGCATTTTTGTTGGATGCGATGATAACGCTCAGCAGCAGGAACACTGCGATAAGTATACGCATCACAAGCATCTGATTTTTATCGTGCATACCCTTTACGTGGGGCTTGATAAGATCGTTGGTGAGGGTGGAGCTTGAGGTCAGCACCAGCGAGGACAGCGTGGACAGCGATGCGGAAAGCACCAGCACGACAACAAGTCCGATAAGCAGGTCGGGGAGGGCTGTCTCAAGCAGCGCAGGCACCATAGTATCAAAGGCAGGCTTGCCGTTTACTACCTCGATGAGAGTCCTGCCTGTTGCCGCTGCGTCAGCAGCATCGGTGGAGCAGTAAAGTCTGATAAAGCCGCCCATGAAGTAGGAGCCTCCCGCAACTATCAGTGCGAAGATGGTGGAGATGATGGTTCCCTTGAACACTGCCTTCTCGCTCTTGATGGCGTAGAACTTCTGCACCATCTGCGGAAGTCCCCAAGTGCCGATAGAGGTCAGAATAACTACACCGAACAGGTTTACAGGGTCGGGGCCGAACAGGGTGTTGAGGCCGCTTTGAGCCTCTACCTCGCCCAGCTGAGTGAGTGCCTCGGAGAAGCCGCCCTTGCAGTTGAGGGTGCAGAATACAACAGCGATGATGCCTGCCAGCATGATGATGCCCTGGAAGAAATCGTTGAGGGCAGTGCCTGCATAGCCGCCGAGGATAACATAGAAAGCGGAAAGCAGCGCCATAGCGATGATGATGTAAACATAACCGTTGTCGCCCAGATCAAACACCATGCTGAACAAACGGGACAGACCGTTGTAAACAGACGCTGTATAAGGGATAAGGAAGATAAATACAATAGCCGCAGATACGGTCTTTAAGAATTTGGAGTCAAAACGCTTTTCAAAATACTCGGGCATGGTCTTTGCGCCGATGCCGTTGGTCATGAGCCTTGTGCGCTTGCCGAGGATTATCCACGGCAGCATACTGCCAAGCAGCGCATTGCCGATGCCTATCCAAGTGGCGGAAACACCATAGCTCCAGCCAAACTGACCCGCATAGCCGATGAATACCACCGCCGAAAAGTATGTAGTGCCGTAGGAGAATGCCGTAAGCCAGCCGCCTACGCTCCTGCCGCCCAGCATAAAATCATCCGCCGACTTTGTGCGGCGTGACATATAGATGCCTATTCCTATCATCACTGCGACGTATACGCCGAGAATGATAAACGTTGCAATTTGTGAGTTCATATCTTTCTCCGTTCCTCTCTGTTTTGGCTGTACAGTCGGAAAGCTGAAAAGCTGAAAAGCGTTAAACCGCTAAAGTGCCGACAGCCGATAACATTTGAATTATATCACACATCATAGCATTTTGTCAATAGTTGGCTGATTTTTTTGTCATATCGTATATATAGCGGCACAAAATTTGCACATTTAGATGAAAATCGGGCTTGGGTATTTCAAAATACAGCAGAATATGCTATAATTATATAATATTGCAGCATTTACGCTGCGCAATACTGTAGTACATACGGAGGTCAATATGGCTAAATTGATGCTCGGCAATCAGGCGGTTGCCAGAGGCTTATACGAGGCGGGTGTTA
>JAZPZN010000017.1:0-45206 GCA_045544715.1 Oscillospiraceae bacterium
TGGCGGTGGATGAGGCTCACTGCGTTTCGCACTGGGGGCACGATTTTCGCTCTAGCTATCTGCATATCAGCGAGTTCATCTCGTCGCTGCAATACCGCCCTGTCGTTGCGGCATTTACTGCCACTGCAACGGATATGGTCAAGCGTGATATCGTGGATATCCTTGCACTTAACGATCCATACAGCATCACCACGGGCTTTGACAGGGCAAACCTATATTTTGAGGTGCGCCGCCCAAAATCAAAGGATGCCGAGCTGCTGGATATAATCCGCAGGTCGTCGGGGGGCAGCACTATCGTGTATTGCTCCACAAGGAAGGCTGTTGACAGCGTTACAAGCTTTTTGAAGCTAAACGGCTGCAGTGCCGAGGGCTATCACGCAGGTATGTCGGATGAGCAGCGTCGTGCAGCGCAGGAGGCATTTATATATGACCGCTGCAATATCATCGTTGCAACTAATGCCTTCGGTATGGGCATAGATAAGTCCGATGTTTCGCTGGTGGTGCACTACAATATGCCAAAAGATCCCGAAAGCTATTATCAGGAGGCGGGCAGGGCAGGCAGAGATGGCAGCCCCGCACGCTGCATACTGCTGTTTCAGCCGAGGGATATCAAGATAGCTGAGTTTTTGATAGAAAAGAGCTATGAGGAATCCGAGTTGTCCGCTGATGAGGCTGAGCAGCTGCGTGAGCGTGACAAAAAGCGTCTTAAACAGATGGCAAACTACTGCTATACCGAAAAGTGCCTGCGTAAATATATGCTTGGCTATTTCGGGGAGAATGCCCCGTGGCACTGCGACAATTGCAGCAGCTGCAACGGAGGCCTTGAAACAGCAGATATCACCGTTGAGGCGCAGAAGATACTATCCTGTATTTTCAGACTGGGGCAGCGGCAGCAGCGTGCGGATGCGGCGACCCTTGCGGATATTCTCTGCGGCAGCGCAAAGGGCAGCATCGCAGATAACGGCTACGACACCCTGTCTACCTACGGGATAATGAAGGATACGGTGCGCCCTGCGGTGGCGGAGATGATAGCATACCTCTGCGACAGCGGCTATATCGATAACAACGACGGGCTATGCGCCCTTACAGATGCCGCAGGAGAGCTGGTAAGGTCACGGCGCACACTGCTCATGAAGCGGCCTAAAAAGGGCGGCGAGCCTCCCGTCATCGCAGAGCCTGCAGCAAAGCCCGCCGAGAATACAGAGCTTATGGAGATACTGAAGGCAGTGCGCAAGAGTGCGGCGCAGGTGCAGGGAGTGCCTGCATACGTGGTATTCTCCGATGCAACGCTGCGTGAGATGAGCGTAAAGCAGCCCCTTACCGAGAAGGATTTTATGTCTGTATCGGGTGTGGGCTCGCAGAAAACTCAGCGTTATTTCAAAAAGTTCAGCGCAGCAATTGCGGAGTATCAGAGAAGCAAGGGGGAAGGATAAATGTCGCTAAAAGGAGCATTCGGGCATTTTTGCACGATAACAAGGCATCGTCACAAGGTGATAGCCCATTGTGCAAGAGCGGGCATATTGTGGCAGGGATTGCAGCATGATCTGTCAAAGTATTCGCCGACGGAGTTCATGCAGGGTGCAAGATATTATCAGGGTACACGCAGCCCCAATGAGATGGAGAGGGAGCTTTTCGGCTACTCGAAGGCTTGGCTGCATCACAAGGGCAGAAACCGCCACCATTTTGAGTATTGGATGGACTATAACCCTGCAACAAAAAAGCAGGAGCCTGTAAAAATGCCGCTGAGATACGTTGCAGAGATGTTTTGCGACAGGGTGGCCGCCAGCAAGATATATCAAGGGAAGAAATACACCGACCGTGCACCGCTGGACTATTTCCTTGCGGCAAAGGCGAGGAGGGTGATACATCCCGAGACCTCCGACCTGCTGGAGAGCCTGCTAACAATGCTTGCCGAAAAGGGTGAGCAGGAGACTTTTGACCATTTGAAGGGTTTGTTGAAAAAGAACAAAAATGTTTGTTGAATATGACAAAATATTAACGATTATAGATAATAATGTTTGACACGACCGCCGATATATGTTATAATGATATACATAAAAGGACTAGTGTCGCATAAACGGCATTTGTCAAAACAGGAGGCATATATCATGGCAAAAGACAAAGCAAAGAAAAAGTACAAAAGTTCAAGCCTGCAGTCGAGGCTGCTGAGGCTGTCCATGCTGCCGATGACACTTTCGGCGGCTATCATCACTATCGTGGCGATAATTACTGTCACCGCTACTTATCTTGTGAATTATAAGGATGAGTCTGTTTCGCTGGCGAGTGCTTACGGCACTGCAGCGCAAAATCTCGTTGACAGCTTATCCCGGCAGTTTGATGTTGTTATCGAAAATCCCGATATCGTCAATGATGCTATCGCTATGAATGAGCGCAAGGCGATACTTGAAAACCGTGCAAGCACAAGCACCTTCAAGGATTTTTCTGTAGCCTATGCCGATGGTAAGACTTATAACGATACCGATATCTCTACCCGTGACTACTTCATCAATGCCATGGCTAACAAGGGCACTTATGTTTCCAGCCCCGTGCTGCGCATGACAGATAACTCTCTCACCGTCATGATGGGTAAGTATTTCAATGCAAACGGTCAGGATTACCTTGTTTATGGCGGTCTTGATACCGATACATTTAACAAGATCATCGAAAAAGTACATTTCGGTGAAAATGGCATCTGCTTCATCATCGACAAGAATGGTCAGATAATCGCAGCCAGCAACACTGAGGTGCTGCCCCTGCTTACTGTACTCGGCGAGAGCGAGGGCTATGAGGCTATGGGCGGCCTTCGCAGTGATATGCTTACATACACCGAGGGCACAGGTATCATCAACGTACACGGCACTGACTATTTTGTGGGTTATGCTCCCATTGAGGGTGCAGAGGGCTGGTCTATCGCAGTGGGTACTCCATGGGCTTCTGCGGTGCAGACTATAGTTCTCGATGCGGCTCTGATACTTGGTGTGGCTGTCGTGCTGATGATCGCAGCAATTTTCATCATCCTCAACCGCACCAAAAATATCTGCGTGCCTATCGCACTGACTGCTGACCGCCTTACAGCCTTCGCTGAGGGCGATATCACAAGCCCCGCTCCCACAACAAAGATTGGCGGCGAGGTGCAGGCTATGACGGATGCCCTTGCAGGTATGATAACCTCTATGCAGGACTGGATAGGCGATATCAAAAATGTGCTTACATCCGTTTCTGACGGCGATCTTACTGCTGTTACGCAGGCGGATTACAAGGGCGACTTTATCGAGATCAAGAGCAACCTTGATATGATACTTGAATCTCTCAACCACGTTATGGCGCAGGTAGGCCGCTCCGCAAGCGAGGTAAGAGAGGGCGCAGTGCAGCTGGCTGACGGCTCTTCGCAGCTTTCGCAGAATGCCATCAATCAGGCTGCCGAGGTCGAGACCATCACCACCACCGTGCTGGACATCGCAAAGAAGGCAGAGGAGAACACTGCAAATGTGCGCAAGGCACTTGATACCATCAACACCACCAACGATCAGGCTCAGGAGGGCAGCCGCAGCATGAGCGATATGCTGGAGGCTATCAGAGAGATCGAGGAATCCTCCAACGAGATCGAGAAGATCATGAAGGTCATCGACGATATCGCATTCCAGACCAATATACTTGCCCTCAACGCAGCTATCGAGGCTGCAAGGGCAGGCGATGCAGGTAAGGGCTTTGCAGTGGTTGCTGACGAGGTGCGCAACCTTGCATCCAAATCCGCTGATGCAGCTAAGGAGACAGGCACGCTGATCGTGCGCTCCATCGAGGCTGTAAATAGGGGCGCAGCACTTGCTGATACCACCTCCGCAGCCCTTGACGGCATCGTCAGCGGTGTTGCCGAGGTCAGCGGCGTAATGGAGGGCATCGCAGCCGCCAGCGAGGAGCAGGAGGCAGGCGTTGGCAGGATCTCCGCAGGCATGGACAGCGTCAATACCGCTATCCACAACACCTCCGCCACCGCCGAGGAGAGCGCAGCGGCAAGCGAGGAGCTTTCCGCACTTGCGGTAACTCTCAGCGACGAGGTGAGCCGCTTCCAGTGCAGAGAATGATCTGTATAGCGTAATATCCCAGCCCGTGAGCGATCACGGGCTGTTGCTTTTCGGGAGAAAATAGACGGTATTATCGTATTTGTGCAATGATACAAAATACGCTGTTGAGTTCGTTTAAGCTAACTGCAATTTGTACAAATTTACAGTTTTGAGGGTGATTTTTTGGTAAAAGCCTTGACATTTCGGGCGAAATAAGATAATATAATATAGGGGTTAGCAAGTGCTAACCTAGTTTAAGAGCATAAGGTTAATTATTACTAACCTATACGATATATCATCTGCAGCGATCGGCAGGAGGGATGGATATGATGCCCCTTACAATGGCAAACACAGGCGAAGAGAATATGATAAAAAAAGTCGGCGGCAGCCCCGAGACACGCAAGTTTCTTGAAAGTCTTGGCTTTGTTGCAGGCGGCACCGTTACGATAATCAACGAGATAAGCGGAAACGTGATCGTAAACGTAAAGGATGCGAGAGTGGCTGTTTCCAAAGAGATGGCTATGAAGATAATGATATAGCTGCTTGTATCCGTTAAGGCGGTTTACATATAGTATATAACAGCGGGCGCAGGGCCAGCCCTGCAGCCGTTTGTAAAACAGGAGGGTAAATGATGGCAACATTGAGAGATGCTAAGATCGGCGAGACCGTTACAGTAAAGAAGCTGAACGGCGAGGGCGCAGTAAAGCGCAGGATCATGGATATGGGCATCACTAAGGGCGTTGAGGTAACGGTTCGCAAGGTGGCACCGCTGGGCGATCCTATCGAGGTGACTGTAAGAGGCTATGAGCTTTCTCTGCGCAAGGCTGACGCTGAGATGATCGAAACCATGTAAGCCCGATATCTTATCGGGTCTTGCTTAAAATGCCGAGTTAGTAAAATCTAACTCGTAGAAAGGAAGAAAAGGAATATGGAGATAAGAATAGCACTTGCAGGCAATCCCAACTGCGGCAAGACTACGCTGTTTAATGCGCTGACAGGCTCAAACCAGTATGTTGGTAACTGGCCCGGCGTAACCGTTGAAAAGAAAGAGGGCAAGCTGAAGGGCAACAAGGAGGTGATCATCACCGACCTGCCCGGTATCTACTCTCTGTCACCCTACACACTGGAGGAGGTAGTGGCAAGAAACTACCTCGTGGGCGAGCGTCCCGACGCTATCCTTAACATCATCGACGGCACTAATCTGGAGCGGAACCTCTACCTCACCACACAGCTGGTAGAGCTTGGCATCCCTGTTGTTGCTGCTGTAAACATGATGGATATCGTCAACAAGAACGGCGATAAGATCAACTTTGAGCAGCTGTCTAAGGAGCTTGGCTGCGCAGTTTGCGAGATATCCGCACTGAAGGGTACAGGCATCACCGAGGCAGCCGAAAAGGCTGTTGAGGCTGCAAAGAGCGGCAAAAAATCTGTTCCGCAGCACAATTTCAGCGGCGCTGTTGAGCACGCTATCGCACACATCGAGGAGGCTTTCCTCCACGATATCCCCGAGGAGCAGCAGAGATGGTACGCCATCAAGATATTCGAGCGTGACGAAAAGGTGCTTGAGATACTAAATATCCCTGCTGACAAGATGGCGCACATCGAGAAGGATATCGCAGCTGCCGAGACCGAGATGGACGACGACAGCGAGAGCATCATCACAAACGAGCGTTATATCTACATAGCATCCGTTATCAAGGGCTGCCTTAAAAAGAAGAATGCAGGCGCACTTTCCACATCTGATAAGATCGACAAGATCGTTACTAATCGTTTCCTTGCGCTGCCTATCTTTGCGGCTATTATGTTCATTGTATATTACATCGCAGTTACCACTGTGGGCACATGGGTGACCGACTGGACAAATGACGGACTGTTTGGCGACGGCTTCCACCTGTTCAATATCGGCGCAGGTGAGTACAGCGACGCTGTTGATGCTTACGCTGAGGAAAATGTGTTCGGCGATGAGCTTCTCGCTATGGCGCAGGCGGCTGCTGACGCAGGTGTTACAGGTGCTGAGGATATCCTCGGTGCGGTTGAAGAGGCTGACTTCGGCGGCTTTGAGGAGGCTTACGGCAGCTACGGCGACGCACTTGCAGAGGCTGGCTACGACATGGGCGCACTGGTTGACGAGCCTATGGAGGGCACTCCCGACCCTGCTGAGTATGGCGTTTGGGTACCCGGTGTTCCTGTCCTTGTTGAGGGTGGTCTTGACGCTATCAATTGCGCAGACTGGCTCAAGAGCCTTATCCTTGACGGTATCGTCGGCGGTGTAGGCGGAGTTCTCGGCTTTGTGCCTCAGATACTCGTGCTGTTCATCATGCTTGCGTTCCTTGAAAGCTGCGGCTACATGGCAAGAGTTGCGTTTGTAATGGATAGGATATTCAGAAAGTTCGGCCTTTCGGGTAAGAGCTTCATTCCTATGCTGGTAGGTGTTGGCTGCGGTGTTCCCGGTATCATGGCATCCCGTACCATCGAAAACGAGCGTGACCGCCGTATGACTATCATGACGACGACATTCATCCCCTGCGGCGCTAAAATGCCCATCATCGCACTTATCGCAGGTGCACTGTTCGGCAATGCATGGTGGGTGGCTCCCAGTGCATTCTTCGTTGGCTGCGCTGCTATCATCATCAGCGGTATCATGCTGAAAAAGACTAAGATGTTCGCAGGCGACCCCGCTCCCTTCGTTATGGAGCTGCCCGCATACCATATGCCCACTGTCAGCGCAGTTCTGCGCTCCATGTGGGAGAGAGGCTGGTCATTCATCAAGAAGGCCGGCACTATCATCCTGCTTTCTTCCATCATCATCTGGGCAGGCTCGATGTTCGGCAGACTTCCCGAGGGCGGCTTCGGCTTCAGCCTCGATATGGAGATGAGTGACAGCGTGCTCGGTATCATCGGCAATGCTATCTGCTGGATCTTCGCTCCCCTCGGCTTCGGCGATCCTACCGCTGCTGTTGCGACTATCATGGGTCTTGTTGCAAAGGAAGAGGTCGTTGCGGTATTCGGTGTACTCGACTTTATGGGTATGAGTCAGCTCGCAGGCTACTCCTTCCTGCTGTTCAACCTGCTTTGCGCTCCCTGCTTCGCTGCAATGGGCGCAATGCGCAGAGAGATGAACAACCCTAAGTGGACAGCTTTCGCTATCACTTATCAGTGCGTGTTCGCCTATGCGATATCCCTTATAGTATATCAGATCGGCTCTGTTTTTACAGGCGGTCTGAACATCATCGGACTTATCTGCGCACTTGCTGTACTGGCACTTATCTGCTTCCAGCTTTTCCGCCCCTACAAGGAGGCAACAAAGCTGACTAAGGAAGTAAAGGTCAAGTAACTATACTGCGGCAATTACTCCGCATCCGACGGGCTTTTTGCAGCACTGGAAACAGGACGATCATCGTGCAGCAGGTATCTTGCCTGCTGCATGGTCATATAAGAGGTGTTTATCATGCTTGATTTTTTAGCACAAAACTGGGGCACTATCGTAGTGGCATTGCTGGTTGTCATCGCTTGCGCCCTTGCAGCGTGGAGGATGTACGCTGATAAAAAGCAGGGCAAGAGCTCCTGCGGCGGCAGCTGCGGAGGCTGCCCCAATGCAGGAATGTGCCATGCACACCATAAAGAGGAGCACAAATAATGCTGACTTATGCACAGAAAAGGTATCTATGCGCCATCTACAGGCTTGGCAGGAACGGCGGCGAGGTGCGCTCGGCTGAGGTGTCAAGGCTGGTCGGTGTCAGCAAGGCAAGCACCGTCAAGATGACGCAGAGACTGATCATGGAGGGCTACATCGAGAAGGAATACTACGGCAGGATAACTCTGACCGAGTTTGGCATCAGAACGGCAAATTCGCTTTATACTCAGTGCCTCGTGCTGGAGGATTTTCTCCGCAAAAGGGTGGGGGTGGAGCGTGTGTGCGCCGAGGATGACGCTGTAAACATAGTATCGAGGGTTTCCGATGAAACAGTGGATAAGCTCGTTAACTACATACTGGCGGAGGAATGTCATGGCTGAGCTTGTCATAATAGCGGCAATTGCCGCAGTATGCATCGCTGCGGTGGTGCTGTATGTCAAAAAGCTGCGGCAGGGCTGCTGTGGAGCTACCTCCGACAAGGAGAATGTCGTAAAAGCCTCTGATGAGGATATCTCCTCCTACAGCTACCGCTATATCATCGAGGTGGGCGGCATGACCTGCCCCAAATGCGCCCTGCGCATACAGAATGCTTTCAACAGGCAGCAGGATTGCCTCGCCCGTGTAAGTCACAAGGACAACAGGGCAGAGCTATACACAAAAAAGGAGATGCCCGAGCTGCTGCTGAGAAAAACTATCGTTGACCTTGGCTATACCGCAGGTGATATCAGATCGTCTAAGCTTGGCAAAAGCTGAATGTTGTGCTATCCTTAATGATAGTTGATGTCAGAGGAGTGATATTATGAACTGTGAATGTGAGCAGGATCTGCAATATCATGAGCTGGTGGAGTGCATAACCTCCGCCCTTGATGCCCGTGACCCTTATACAGGCGATCACTCACGCAGGGTGAGCGATATGGCTTGCTATATCTGCAGGCAGCTTGGGCTTTCGGCTGAGGAAACGCAGGAGATACACATTGCAGGGCATCTGCATGACATAGGAAAGATAGGGGTTCCCGATAGGGTGCTGCTTAAAGAGGGCAGGCTGGATGATGAGGAATGGGAGCTGATGAAGCGTCATCCTCAGACGGGAGCGGATATACTGGCAGGCTCCGACTCCTTCAGCAGGATATCTGCGATAATACTCCACCATCACGAGCGTTTTGACGGCAAGGGCTATCCCTTCGGTGCAAAGGGCGAGGAGATACCGCTGGGGGCGAGGATAATCGCCGTGTGCGACTCCATCGATGCCATGTCATCCACCCGCTCCTACCGCAAGGCACTGCCGTTGGATGTGGTGCGCAGCGAGATAGAAAAAAACATCGGCATAATGTACGACCCCGCAATTGCTGCAATAGTGCTGGATAATTGGGATGACATCGTTGCTGAATATACTGAGAGATAACAAATAAAGCGGTATCTTAATGATACCGCTTTTGTTTTACTGTCTTTCCCAGTATCTGATGCCGTCGTTGGGCACGAAGAAGGTGCGTATGTAATCATCGGGTGACAGCACAAGGAAGTATCCTGTCGCCGTATCGAAATACATGAAGTCGCCGTCCTCTGCATACTTCGTCAGCACAGTGTCCGCATCGGAGAATATCAGCTTGTTGGCAAGCTCAAGATATTCGTCCTGAGTGATGTCGCCAAACTCGTCACGATGCTTTTCGTAATGGCTGTCGTAGGTGGACTGGTTGCGGAAGGTGTAGGCTATCTCGATCGGCTCTTCCTCGGGCTCGGCTTCGGTGGCTGTCGTGGTGGAAGGGGCTTCGGTGGTCGCAGCAGGGGGGGCTGTCGTTGTTGCCGCAGGTGGGGTAGTTGTGGCTGCGGTGGTCTGCTCGGGTAAGGAGCTTTCCTCGTCAGCGGAGCCTCCTACAATTATTGGGCTTTCCTCCTCATAATCGTAGTCGGTCTGCTGGGAGTAGGAGCTTGTTGCGTCATCTCCCCAGTCGATGAATGGCAGGAAGCTTTTGTAGTTGCCCGTCACCAAAAGCCCTGCGATAAAAAGCACCGCAACTACCAAAAAGCTGATTATGCCGCCCTTTTTATTGTTTGGGGCTCTGTTGTTATTATTGTTGTTTGACATATTAACGCTCATTTTTACCTCCAAAGCAGCGCAGGGTTGCGCTGAAAGTTGCTATAAAATAAGTATATCAGTTTGCCGAGGAAATGTCAACCGTTGCGAAAGTTTTTCAATAGTCCCAATATTTCGACACATCAGAGGGGCGGAAAAGCTATAATATAATCACAGGGGAGCAAAAATTCCCCACAGATGAAGTTGCAGCAGTCCTTAGACAGCGCATATCGACAATGATAAACACGGCACTCAGCCGCTGACAGGAGGAATATAAAATGAACGAGATGAAAGCGATAGCCTGCATCATTGCAGCGATAACAGGCTCACAGGTGCTGTGGTTTTTAGATGCGCTTGGGGCAGGGGCGTGCTATTATCAGTACGGCTGGCAGGATGCTTTGCTGGCACTGCTGGCGGCATCGGCAGTGTGGGTGGCATTTACGCTGAGAGAGCGTGCCGCAGGCAATAAGCAGGAGAAGCCCGTCATTAAAATGTACAAGCCAAAAAAGAGCAGCAGAGCCGACAGGATAGCGTAAACAGCAGCTTTCGGGTGAGGCTTGATCTGCGCAACGATCAAGGCATCAAGCATCGTGCTGCAAAACAATATTTTTTCCCGTTTGATTTACCACTTGCATTTTCCGTCAATATATGATATACTGTAATGTGGTGTGGAGTGTTCCACAAAATATGAATCGAAATGAGGATCAACTAATGTCATCAAGTGTTATTGTCGGAACCCAGTGGGGCGATGAGGGCAAGGGTAAGGTCATTGATATAATGGCTGCACAGGCTGAGGTAGTCGTTCGCTCCAGCGGCGGCAACAATGCAGGTCATACCGTAGTGCACGGCGATGAGGTGTACAAGCTGCAGCTGCTTCCCTCGGGTATCTTTTATCCCGATACTCTCTGCCTTCTCGGCAGCGGTGTCGTTATCAATCCCAAGGGCATTCTCGGTGAGATAAACGGCATGAAGGAGCGTGGCATCAGCTGCGATAATCTCCGCATCGATGCAAGAGCTGATGTTATCATGCCCTGGCATATTAAGCTCGATTTCCTTTCCGAGGAGTTCAAGGCTAAGCAGACAGGTATAAATGTAGGCACAACAGGCAAGGGTATCGGCCCCTGCTATGCGGATAAGGCTGACCGTATCGGTCTGCGTATCTACGACCTCTGCCATCCCGAGATACTCAAGGAGAAGATCAAAAATACAGGCGAGCTGAAAAACCTCGTCATCAAGAACGTTTACGGCGGCGAGCCCTGCGACCTCGACGCTGTTTACGAGGAGTACAAGGCTTACGGCGAGCAGCTGAAGCAGTATATGGCAGATGCCTCTGTCATCACCTTTGACGCATACAAGGCAGGCAAGAAGATACTGTTTGAGGGCGCACAGGCTACCCTCCTCGATATCGACTTCGGTACCTATCCCTTCGTTACCTCCTCCCACCCCATCGCAGGCGGTGCGTGCGTGGGTACAGGCGTAGGCCCCAAGCTCATCGATGAGGTCATCGGTGTTGCGAAGAGCTACACCACTAGAGTGGGCAACGGCCCGTTCCCCACGGAGCTGTTTGACGAGCTGGGCGACCTCATCCGTGAGAGAGGTCACGAGTTCGGTACTGTTACAGGCAGACCCCGTCGCTGCGGCTGGTTCGACGCTGTTATCATGCGCCACGCTGTAAGGACAAACGGCCTTACCTCCCTTGCTATCAACAAGTTCGATACCCTCTCGGGCATCGAGAAGCTGAAGGTGTGCGTTGCGTACAAGACCGAGGACGGTCAGGAGATCAAGGATTTCCCCGTAACTCTGGAGGAGCTTGAAAAGTGCCAGCCCGTTTATGAGGAGATCGACGGCTTTGACGGCGACCTCAGCGGCTGCAGAAGCTTTGAGGAGCTGCCCGAGAAGTGCCAGAAGTATGTTCTCCGCCTTGAGGAGCTTTGCGGCTGCCACATCGGTATCCTCGGTGTAGGCCCTGCAAGGGATCAGGTCATCTTCCGCTGATGAAGGTCCTTTTCATTGGCGATGTTGTGGGTCATATCGGCTGCGAGGCACTGCAGAAGGTGCTGCCGCAGCTGAAGCGTGACTACGGTGCTGATATTGTCATCGTCAACGGCGAGAATTCCGCTGAGGGCAACGGCATCACTCCTTATTCAGCCGAGCTTATATTCAACGCAGGGGCTGACGTGATAACAACGGGCAACCACTGCTTTCGTCAGAAAACGATGGAGGAGGAGTTTGCGTACAGCAAGCGTGTTATCCGTCCCGCAAACTACGGCGATGATGTTATCGGCAGGGGAGTGTGTGAGCTTGACTGCGGCAGCTATTATCTGACAGTCATCAACCTCATGGGAACTACCTATATGCAGCCCATCGAAAATCCGTTCAAGTATGCCGACAGGCTGCTTCAAGATACGCAGAGCAGGATAGTCATCGTGGATTTTCATGCGGAGGCTACCTCTGAAAAGCTTGCTATGGGTCACTATCTCGCAGGGAGAGCTACGGCGGTGCTGGGCACTCACACCCATGTGCAGACCGCTGACGAGCAGCTTATCGATGGCACGGGATACATTACCGACGCAGGCATGACAGGCCCTAAGAACTCCATTCTCGGTGTGGAGAAGGATATCATCATCGAGAAGTTTCTGAACTATTACCCCAGGCGGCACAAGTACGCAGACGGCATCTGCATCGTCAGCGGAGTATGCCTTGAGGTAGATAAAAAGACGGGCAAGTGCCTGTCGATAGAGAGATTTTGCAGAGAAGCAGTGTAGTGCAAAGGAGATATCGCAGCAGGTATGCTGTGCAGCTCCGCTTTGCGCTTTTGAGTTAAGGCGGTGTGCGAATAAAGCCCACCGCTTTTTCATATAATTAATGGCTTATATCCCACAGAAAGGGGAAAATGTATGAAGATATTATCTTTACAGCAGCTCAATGACGCTGCCGCCAACACGGGGCAGCTGATCAGCGATGGCGAGGCAGGCTACGCAGCAGAGCTCGCCTGTGCTGCCGATTACATATATGAGAACCGTGAGACAAAGCCCGTTGTGCTGATATCGGGCCCGTCGGGAAGCGGTAAGACCACCACTGCCACAAGGTTGCAGCATCTGCTGAGGAAAAAGGGCTGCGGTGTGAGTGCCATCTCGATGGATAACTATTTTTTGCCGCTGTCGAAGGAGCAGCTGGCGGCAGGTGTGGATTTTGAGGCTCCAGAGCGACTGGATATCCCCCTGTTCAGAGAGCACCTTGAAAAGCTGTTCCGCTGCGAGGAGATAGAGATACCGAGGTTCGATTTTGCGGCGCAGGATCGCCGAAAGGGAATGCCACTGAAGCGTGGCGCAAACGACATCATCATACTGGAGGGTATACACGCCCTAAATCCGCTGGTGACGGGTGACAGCGACGAGTTTACCACCTGCATATATGTCAGCGTGCGCACCCGATTGCAGAATGCCTCGGGCGAGCTGCTGCATCCCTCAAAGATACGACTGATGCGCCGATTGATGCGTGACAAGCTGTATCGTGGCAGGAGCCTTGCGGAGACCTTTGAGCATTTTAAGTCGGTAGAGCGTGGAGAGAACCTGTTTATCATGCCGTTCAAGTATCGTGCGGATTTTGATATCGATACCTTCATCAGCTATGGCCCGATGGTGTACCGTGATATCCTGCTGCCTGACCTTAAAAAGGCAGCTGAGGACTATGAGGGCTATGCGGAGTATGCGGATATCGGCAGCTTCCTTGAGGAGCTTACGCCCCTTGACAGGGAGCTTGTTGCAGAGGATTCGCTGATAAAGGAATTTATCGGGTGACAAAGCGGCGGTAAGCCGCAGATGTCGTGCAGACAAAATAGCAAAAGGCGGAGCGTAATTGCTCCGCCTTTTGGTTTGTGGCGTTACTTTACGGTGATGTCGGAGATGCGGTAGATGCCGTCGTCGCTGCTGTTGTCAAACACGAAGCAGACCTTATCCTCCTTACCCTCCTCGCTGAAATCTGCGATCACCGCAGGGCCGTCAAGCTCGAACGGGTAGCCGTTCATCCACAGCGCACCTGCGACGAGCAGTCGGTGGTCGCAGAAATAGCCCTTTATGATATCAGCAAAGTTCTGCATGAACTCGTCTTTTGTTGTGCGGCGGAATATCTCCTCGGGCATACCCTCCACCTGCATGAACATTGCGCCACCATCGTAGGGGCAGCGGTAGTAGATGACGTTTTTCTCGCTAACTGCGCAGCATACCATTGCGAGGTTGTGCCCTGTATGTACAGGGTCAAGCTCAAACTTTGGGATGGTGAACTCGGGCACCTTGGGGAGGGCTTTTTTTGCTCTCCTTGCGGGGGCGGCGGCAAGCTCGGGCAGGCCGTTTTCAACGTTTGCCCAGCTCCACAGCCATGTGTTTTGCTTGTGGTCTTCAACACCGAGGATACCAGATTTGTACTCGTTATCGCCGAATTTGATGAAGCGGTCTTTTATATTAACGTTCCAGCCCTTGTCGCCTGCGAGTGCGCCAAAGTTGTTTTGTATTGCTATCATTCGTCCCACTGACAGCGACATCAGATCGAAGAACGAGTTCTCGTCAAAGTCGATGGGGCAGTCCAGCAGCTTTATCTTTTCCATTGTGATACCTCTCATATATTGATATTTACGCCGAATTTGCGCAGCACGTCACGCATCAGCACCTTGTCGCAGGTGTACAGCCTGCTTTTTCCCTTTGGCAGGTCGTTGACACGCAGCTCAAAGCGGAAGTATATCTCGCTGTAATCCTCCTCGTAGAAGAACGTGCAGAGGAGATAGCGGTCTTTTGTGGCATAGTAGTTAACGGGCTCAAGGGTGAGCACCGATCTGAGGTCGGTGGAGAGAAGCTCCTCCACCTCGTCGATATCCACGGGGAGAAACTGCACCTTTTTAGTGCGGGGGAGGCTCTCAGCCCTCTTTTCCTCCTCGGTCTTGATGATCTTCGCCTTTTTCAGAAATCCGAACATCGCTGCACCTCCTTAAACGCTCGCCTGACGGCTGTTGAGCAGCTCGGCATAGAAGCCGCCCTTAGCCAGCAGCTCGTCGTGAGTGCCCTGCTCAACGATGTTTCCTGCCTTCATGACGAGGATGCAGTCGGACTCCTTGATGGTAGAAAGCCTGTGGGCAACCACAAAGCTAGTCCTGCCCTTCATCATGCGGTCAAATGCGCTTTGTATCTTCATTTCGGTGCGGGTGTCGATGGAGGAGGTCGCCTCGTCAAGTATCAGCATCGGCGGCAGTGCAAGCATAACTCGTGCGATGCTCAGCAGCTGCTTTTGACCCTGCGAGAGGTCGCCGCCATCGGTGATGATCGTATCATAGCCCTGCGGCAGACGCTTGATGAAGCTGTGTGCGTGGGCCGCCTTTGCCGCCTCGATGACCTCCTCAAGCGGAGCGTCGGGCTTGCCGTAGGCGATGTTGTCACGTACAGTTCCCTTAAATACCCATGTCTCCTGCAGCACTATACCGAAGCTGCGGCGCAGGCTGTCCCTTGTGAGGGCGGGGATAGGCTCGCCGCTTATCCTTATCTCGCCGCCCGTTACATCGTAAAAGCGCATGAGCAGGTTTATCAGCGTAGTTTTTCCGCAGCCCGTAGGGCCTACAATTGCGATATGCTGACCGCTCTTTACAGAGAGGTTCAGATCTTGGATGAGGGGCTTTTCGGGGACGTAGGAGAAGGATACATTCTCTATCTCCACGGTGCCTGTGCAGCTTTCAAGCTCCTTGTTGTTTTCGTCGCTGACTTCAGCAGGCTCGTCGATAAGCTCGAAGATGCGGCTTGCCGAGGCAACTGCGTTTGAAAGCTCTGTCACAACTCCCGATATCTCGTTGAAGGGCTTTGTATACTGGTTTGCGTACTGCAGGAAGCAGCTCAGCGCACCCACGCTGAACACGTTTCCGCTTGTGACGACGTTGTATGCGCCGAATACTCCAACGCCTGCGTATACAAGCGAGTTTACAAATCTCGTGCAGGGGTTGGTCAGCGCAGAGTAGAACTGCGCACGTCTGCCGCACACATTGAGCCTCTCGTTTATCTCACCGAAGCCGTCCTTTGCGTGGCTCTCGAAGCCGAAAGCCTTTACAAGCCGCTGACTGCCGATATACTCGTCGATGTAGCCCGTCAGCTCGCCTTTGATGCGGCTTTGCTCGCTGAACTTGTTGAAGCACAGCTTTGAGATGATAGCCGCCACCGCAAACGACAGCGGAGTGATAAGAACTACGACAAGGGTTATCTGCACATTGAGTGCCAGCATAAAGCATAGCGTACCGACTATCGTCACAACGCCTGTAAACAACTGCTGAAAGCCCTGCAAAAGTCCGTCGCTGACAGCGTCAACATCGTTTACTACTCTGCTGATGATGTCGCCGTGCGCCTTTACATCAATGTAGGACAGCGGTATCTTTTGTATCCTTGCGAATGCGTCGCTGCGCAGTGCCTTTACGGTGCGGTGGGTTATCGCATTGGTGCAGAAGTACATCAGCCACTGTGTAAGTGCCACCAGCGGAATTATCACCGCAATCTGCACAACGATAGGCTTCATCTTGTCAAAATCCGTGCCGAGGTCGGTGATGCAATCCACCGCTTCGCCTATCAGCACCGTGGTGTATAGCGACAGCAGCACGCTTGCCGCTGCGCATATCAGCGCAATAAACACCAGCCACAGCTGCGGCTTTACATATCGGAGGATACGCAGCAGCGTTCCTTTTTTTGCGGTCGTTTTTGCCACTGTTATCCCTCCATTTCCTGTTCTTCAAGCTCTGCTTCGGTGTACTGGGTGAGGCATATCTCTCGGTATACCTCGCAATCCCTGAGCAGCTCTGCGTGGGTGCCGATGCCGACTGCCTCGCCGTCATCAAGCACGATTATCTTGTCTGCGTGGCGGATGCTGTTTGCACGCTGCGATACTATCACTGTCGTGCAGCTAGTCTGCTCCCTTATCGCCTTTCTCAGCGCCGCATCCGTTGTGTAGTCAAGGGCAGAGGAGCTGTCGTCAAGTATCAGTATCTCGGGCTTGTGCGCAATAGCTCTCGCTATGGTAAGACGCTGCTTTTGTCCGCCTGAGAGGTTCTTTCCGCCACGCAGGATGCGGCTGTCTAAGCCGTCCTCAAGCTTGTCGGTGAACTCCTTTGCCTGCGCTATCGCAAGGGCTTTTTGTATCTCCTCGTCGGTGATATCCGTTCTTCCGAGGGTCATGTTTTCACGCAGCGAGCCGCTCAGCAGCTCCGCCCTCTGCGGAACTATGCCGATGATCCTGCGCAGGTCGGCGGAGGGGTAATCCCTCACATCTGCGCCGTTTATTTTCACTGAGCCGCTGTCGCAGTCGTAGAAGCGGCAGAGCAGGTTTACAAGCGTGGATTTACCCGAGCCTGTACCGCCGATGATGCCGAGTATCTCGCCCTTTTCCAGTGTGAAGCTGATATCCGTCAGAGAACGCTCAGCTTCCTCCCCGTCGAGGTAGGAGAAGCCAACATTGTCGAACTCCACAGCGGGTGCGGAGGGGTCTGTTACTGGGGAGCTGTCTGCGCCCACAACGGAGGGCTGCATATCGAACACCTCGTTGATACGTGCGGAGGACGCAGCCGCCTTAGTGAAGATGCTGACGAGATTAGCGACCACCACCAGCGCAAGGGATATCTGCGTCATGTAGTTGACGAGTGCGATCACCTCGCCCTGAGTGAGGCCCTCTATGCCTGCGTCAACGGTGATTCCGCCGAACCACACGATAAGCAGATACGCAACGTTAACAACGATGAATATCGCAGGGTTCAGCAGTGCGTTTATCCTTCCTGCACGCACTGCAAAGTGGCGGTATTCCTCGGCGGAGTCCTCAAAGCGCTGCTGCTCATACTCCTGCTGGGAGAAAGCACGCACTACTCTCACGCCCGTGAGGTTCTCCCTTGTGATACGGGAGATGTCGTCAAGGCTGCGCTGCTGCTTTTTGAACAGCTTTACCGTTGTAACCATGATGGGAGCCATTACAGCAACTATCACGATCATCGCCCCGAGGAATATCAGCGACAGCTTGACATTTATCGTAAATGCCATGATAGTCGCTCCCACAACGAGGAACGGCGCCCTGATGACAAGCCTTATCAGCATTGCAACAGCGGTCTGCACTGCGTTTACATCGTTGGATATCCTTGTGATGAGGGCAGGAGTGCCCACCGCATCAAGCTCCTTATGGGAGAGGGTGTTGATGTGGGCGTAAAGGTCACGTCTGAGGAGAGTTCCCACTCCCTGCGATGCGACGGATGCAAGATACTGGCACACCAGCGTAAAGCTAAGGCCGCATACAGCAAGCAGTATCAGCACTCCGCCCTGCTTTAAGATGTAATCGGTATCGCCGTTTGCGATACCCGTATCGATGATGTCTGCCATGACAAGGGGGACTATAAGCTCAAAGATAGCCTCCACCAGCTTGCAGGCAGGGCCTAACGAAACGTGGAGCTTATAATATTTTAGATAGCGTGCTAATCGTATCAAAAATACAGCACCTCCAATTTGTTTTTATTATAGTACATACAAAATTATTATACCACGATTTCCCTCGATTGTAAAGTATTTTATGCTGACCTATTGACATTTATCGGCAAATGGTGTATACTATCTAGCGTTGTATATATGTTCATCGGAGAAGCCTCTGCCGCAGCAGATGGCTTGATAAGATGTCGAGTGCGCTCGGGTATTGATCCCGGGCTTTTTTATTTGGAGGTAATATGGAAGAGATTAAGCTTTCAGATCACTTTACATATAAGCGGCTGATACGGTTCGTGATACCGTCGATAGGTATGATGATATTTACATCCATCTACGGAGTTGTTGACGGGCTCTTCGTATCGAATTTTGTGGGAAAAACACCCTTTGCGGCTCTTAATTTGATAATGCCGTTTATAATGATACTCGGTGCTGTCGGCTTTATGATGGGCACGGGCGGCACCGCCTTAGTTGCTAAAACCCTCGGAGAGGGCGACAACAAAAGGGCGAACAGCCTTTTTTCGCTGATAGTTTACACCACGCTGATACTCGGTGTTACGGTGGCGGCGATAGGTATCACATTTATCGAGCCTATCGCAGTGATGTTGGGTGCAGATGAAAACCTTTTGCCCTACTGCGTGCTGTACGGCAGGATAGTGCTGGCGGCGCTGCCTGCATTTATGCTGCAAAACGTGTTTCAGAGCTTTCTTATCACCGCAGAGAAGCCGAAGATGGGGCTTGTGGTAACGGTATGCGCAGGAGTGACAAATATCATACTCGATTTTCTGTTGGTGGGAGTGTTCAGCTTAGGGCTTGCGGGTGCGGCGGCAGCCACTGCGATAAGCCAGTGCGTGGGAGGGCTTGTGCCGCTTGTATTCTTCCTCAGAGGTAAGAGCGGACTGCTGCGCCTCGGCAGGACACGCTTTGACGGCAGGGCACTGCTGAAGGTGGTCACTAACGGCTCCTCGGAGCTTATGAGCAACATCTCCATGTCGCTGGTGGGTATGCTTTACAACTTTCAGCTGATGTCCTACGCAGGCGAGGATGGAATTGTCGCCTACGGCGTGCTGATGTATGTAAACTTCATCTTCGTGTCGGTGTTTATCGGCTACTCCATCGGCAGCGCACCGATAATCGGATATCACTACGGCGCACTTAACTCTGACGAGCTGAAGAGTCTGCTGAAAAAAAGCATAATCATCGTCGGCATAGCAGGCGTTGCGATGGCAACTCTTGCAGAGCTGCTCGCCTATCCGCTGTCGATGATATTCGTCAGCTATGACGAGGCACTGCTGGAGCTGACGGTGAGGGGCTTCAGACTGTACAGCATATCGTTCCTTGTGTGCGGCTTCAACATCTATGGCTCGGCACTGTTTACGGCACTTAACAACGGTATCATATCAGCGGCGGTGTCGTTTCTTAGGACACTGGTGTTTCAAACATCCATGCTGTTTTTGCTGCCTGCGCTGCTTGATATCGACGGTATATGGCTGTCCATCACCGCAGCTGAGCTGCTGGCACTGGCGGTCACTGCAATGTTTGTTATACTCAAGAGGAAGAAGTATAACTATTTTTGATAAAAATTACCGCCTGAGAGCAGCACTCTCAGGCGGTATGTCATATTCCCAGCAGCCTTGCGGCACTTGCGGTGATGAAGCATGCGACAACTCCCATAACAGTGGGGATAACGAGGGCTGCCAGTGCCCATCGCCAGCCGCCCGCCTCCTTTTTGACAGTCAGCAGCGTTGTGGAGCAGGGCCAGTGCATCAGCGAAAACAGGATGGTGCACACTGCGGTAACGGGTGTCCAGCCGTTGGCGATAAACAGCTCGTGCATCTGTGCGGTGCCAAGCTCGGTGAGACTGCCCTGCGCCATGTAGGTCATGATGATTATCGGCAGCACTATCTCGTTTGCGGGGATGCCGAGGATGAATGCCATGAGTATAACTCCATCAAGCCCGATGAGCCTTGCAAACGGGTCAAGAAACTCGGTGCAGTGGCTGAGTATCGTTGCATCTCCCACCGTGACATTGGCGCATAGCCATATCACCAGTCCTGCAGGTGCTGCGACAGCCGCCGCCCTGCCCAGTACGAACAGCGTGCGGTCGAGGATCGAGCGCACTATCACCTTGCCGAATTGTGGCTTTCGGTAGGGTGGCAGCTCCAGTGTGAACGAGGATGGCTCGCCTTTCAGCAGGGTGGAGGATAGGATGCGTGAGGCGGCGAATGTCGCCAGCACTCCCAGTAGGATGACAGCAGTCAGCAGCGCAGCAGAGCCTATCGACTCTCCTATACCTGCATCCGTGCCGACAAAGAATAGGGTCAGCAGGGCTATGATCGTGGGAAATCTGCCGTTGCAAGGAACCAGCGAATTTGTCAGCATTGCGATGAGCCGCTCCCTCGGGGAGTCGATGATGCGGCAGCCCGTAACTCCTACGGCGTTGCAGCCGAAGCCCATCGCCATCGTCAGTGCCTGCTTTCCGCAGGCATTGCATTTTTTCAGAGTGTTGTCAAGGCAAAACGCAACCCTCGGTAAAAATCCTGCATCCTCCAGCAGCGTGAACAGGGGGAAAAATATCGCCATAGGCGGCAGCATCACCGATGTTACCCATGCAAGCACTGTCCATGCGCCATCTATCAGCGGGGCACGCAGCCACTCGGGCGTGCCGATATGCACCAGTCCCTGCGACAGCCACTCGCCCACCTGCGAAAGGGCACTGCTGAGCAGCTGAGAGGGATAGTTTGCCCCTGTTATCGTCAGCCAGAACACCGCAAGCATCATCACTATCATCAGCGGATATGTGCCCAGTCTGCGCAGCAGCGTGGAGGGCGGCTTTTCGGTGCGCTCGGGGGAGGTCACCGCTGCCCTGCA
This sequence comes from Oscillospiraceae bacterium, assembly GCA_045544715.1. Lineage (GTDB taxonomy): Bacteria > Bacillota > Clostridia > Oscillospirales > Ruminococcaceae > CAG-115. The sequence goes on from JAZPZN010000017.1 coordinate 21,115, forward strand.
GATATCGTCTACACGCTTGTAAAGGGCGGTGATGCGGCACTCGGAGGGGTCTGCGGTATTCAGATAATCGGGGGCCTCAACGGGCTTTGGCGAGACCTCCTCAAATAGGGGGAGCTCTGCTGCGCTTGCAGGCACGCTAAGCACCCTGTCGATCGCCTCGGTGAGGGGGATGAGGGTCTTTGCATCGTGGGCTGAGGTGGCTACGACGGGAATGTCAAGCATCCTCTCGATGGCTGCGGTGTCGACGGTGATGCCTTTGCGCTTTGCCTCATCGCAGAGGTTGACGCATATCACGGTGCGGGGGCATAGCTCCATCACCTGCAAGGCGAGAAACAGCCCTCGCTGAAGGCAGCCCGCATCGCATACCACCACTGCTGCGTCAGCCTCTCCCGAGCGTATGAAGTCGCTTGCTACCTCCTCCTCGGCGGAGTGGGGCATCAGCGAATATGTGCCCGGTATATCCACAAGCACATGACCGCCTGCGGCGGTGGTGAAATAGCCCTCGGCGCAGCCGACGGTCTTTCCTGCCCAGTTTCCTGTGTGCTGATGCAGTCCCGTCAGCGCATTGAATATCGTGCTTTTTCCCACATTAGGGTTTCCTGCGAGGGCGACTATCCTGTCGGAGGGCTTGCGCCGCCTTGCGCTGTCAGCGCAGCGGTCGCCGCTGACGATAATTCCTTTGCAGTCTGAAAGCCGCAGGGCTGTGACTGCTCCCCTTATATTGAAAGCCTTCGGGTCGCCCGAGGGGGCTGCCGAAACGCAGCGCACCGCAGTGCCCTCGGTAAGCCCGAGATCCATCAATCTGCGCCGCATACTGCCGTCAGTCGTCAGCCGCACCACCTCGGCGCATTGTCCGACCTCCAGCGCATCAAGACTAAATTCTGCCATAAGCACCACCTGTAATAGTTTTCTACGACAGTATATGCGGAAAACAAAAAGCGGTTACAGCTGCACGAGGGAAAGCACCAACAAAAATATCACATAAACAGCCTTTATTTAATTGACTTTGATACTGATATATGCTAAAATTACAGTATAACGACCTAATTCGGAGGGTATATGGAAAAGAGAGTTTTAGACTGGAATGTATATTGCGATACCGCTGCAAGGGCGGTGTCTGAGGGCATCGTTATGCTCAAAAATGAGGGAGTGCTGCCTCTTGCAAAAAGTGATACCGTAAGCATCTTCGGACGTATTCAGCTGCACTATTATAAGAGCGGCACAGGCTCGGGCGGAATGGTGAATGTTTCGCACGTGGTGGGCATCCCCGAGGGTCTCAGAAATGCGGGAGTAAAGCTCAACGAGGAGCTGTACTCCGTCTACGATGAATGGGATAGCCGCCATCCGTTCAACTATGGTGAGGGCTGGGGCTCTGAGCCCTGGTGTCAGGAGGAGATGCCCCTCAGCGACGAATTGGTAGCTGCCGCCGCCGAAAACAGCACGACAGCCATCGTCATCATCGGTCGCACCGCAGGCGAGGAGATGGATAACAAGCTGAAGGCAGGCTCTTTCCTGCTGACCGACCTCGAGGAGGATATGCTGAGAAAGGTGCGTGCAAATTTCAGCAGGATGATAGTGCTGCTGAATGTGCCTGCGCTGTTTGATATGGGCTTTGTTGACCGCTACTCGCCCGAGGCGGTGCTGTATGTGTGGCAGGGCGGCATGGTGGGCGGAAGCGGCACTGCCGCTGTACTCACGGGCGAAGTCAGCCCCTCGGGAAAGCTCACCGATACGATAGCCTACAGTGTGGATGATTATCCGTCTGCGCCCTATTTCGGCGAGGATAAGAGGGACTTTTACGTGGAGGATATCTACGTCGGCTATCGCTGGTTTGAGACCTTTGCAAAGGACAAGGTGCGCTATCCCTTCGGCTATGGAATGAGCTATACCGAGTTTAGCATCAACGCTGTTGCAGCGCAGGAGGGTGATGCCTCAGCTGCACTGGATATCACTGTCGGCAACATCGGCGGATATACGGGCAAGGAGGTCGTGCAGGTATACCTCGAAGCCCCTCAGGGCAGGCTCGGCAAGCCTGCAAGAGTGCTATGCGGCTTCGAGAAAACAAATGCCCTCGCACCCAATGAGGAGCAGGAACTTGAGATAAAGATAGACCTGCGTGACTTCGCAAGCTACGACGACAGCGGAGCGACAGGTCACCGCTTTTGCAGAGTTTTGGAGGCGGGCGAATACAAGCTGTATGTGGGCAGCGATGTGCGCAGCGCAAAGTTCGTGTGGAGCAAAATGCTCAGCGAGGATATCGTTGTGGAGGAGCTTAAGCAGGCTGTTGCCCCCGTACTGCCCTTTGACAGGATAGTAAACAAGGATGGCTCGCCTGCATTTGAGCCTGCTCCCCTATCCATGCAGGAGGAATTCGACCGCAGGGCGGCAGCCCTCCCCGAGGAGATACCATATACGGGTGACAGTGGAATAAAGCTCGCCGATGTTTACAATGGCAAAAATACCCTGCGTGAGTTCGTGGCGCAGCTGTCCGATGAGGATCTCAGCTGCATCATCCGTGGCGAGGGCATGGGCAGCCCTAAGGTCACCCCTGGAACAGCCTCCGCTTTCGGCGGAGTTTCGCAGGGGCTGAAGGGCTATGGCATCCCCTGCGGATGCTGCTCCGACGGGCCCTCGGGAATGCGCATGGACTGCGGCACAAAGGCTTTCAGCCTGCCCGGGGGAACTCTCCTTGCCTGCACCTTCAACCGAGAGCTTATCACCGAGCTGTTCGTGCTCATGGGACTTGAGATGACCGCAAACAATGTGGATTGTCTGCTCGGCCCCGGTATGAACATCCATCGCCACCCCCTCAACGGCAGGAACTTTGAGTATTTCTCCGAGGATCCCTACCTCACTGGTGAGATAGCAAGTGCTCAGCTAGCAGGTCTGCATTCTGTCGGTGTAACGGGAACTATCAAGCATTTTTGCGGCAACAACCGTGAAACTCACCGCCACTGGCTGGACTCTGTAGTGTCTGAGAGGGCACTGAGGGAGATATATCTGCGTGGCTTCGAGATAGCTGTAAAAAAGGGCGGTGCCCAGACGATAATGACCACCTACGGCTCGCTTAACGGCGTGTGGACGGCAGGCAGCTATGACCTCAACACCACCGTATTGAGAGAGCAGTGGGGCTTTAAGGGCTTTACGATGACCGACTGGTGGGCGAATATCAACCGCCGTGGCGCAGCCCCCGACAAGCGTGACTTTGCTGTTATGGCAATGGCGCAGAACGATGTGTATATGGTATGCGCCGACGGTGCAGATCACGACGACAACACCCTTGAAAGCCTTGCAAGGGGCGAGCTTAAGCGCAGCGAGCTTCAGCGCAACGCCTGCAACATACTCGGTTTTCTGCTGACGACCCCTGCAATGAAGCGTGAGATGGGAATATTCGATGCGGCAGAGATCATCAACCGCCCCGCCGAGAAGAACGGTGACAGCGATGAAGTTCCCTACTACCAGGCGGGGGATGAATTCAGCCTTGACCTTGAGGGCATGATGACGAGAAAGGGCGAGAACTACAGCTTCGCTATCGATTTTGAGCGTCACGGAAGATACAGGATAACCATCACCGCCTCCTCCGAGCTTTCTGAGCTGGCGCAGACCGCCGTTACACTGTTCAGCGTGGGCAGCGCCTGCGGAACTTATGTTTGGAACGGCACAGGCGGCGAGCCTGTTGGCATCAGCAAGGAAGTGAATATGTTCTCACGCTTTACGAGCATCCGCCTGCACTTTGCGGCAAACGGACTGAAGCTGCACAAAATACACTTTGAGCGCATCGGTGAGGCGCACTTGTAAGGAGGATACCATGATAAAGCCTGTTTGCAGAGATAAATTTCTGCTGGGAATGAAGTCGGCTGCCGCCACCGCAGAGGATATCGGCATTGCGCAGGATCTGCTGGATACTGTAGCCGCCCACAGCCACGAGTGTGTGGGCATGGCGGCTAATATGATAGGAGTGCTGAAGCGCATCATCGTGTTTCAGGATGGGGCGAGGTATACAGCGATGCTTAATCCCGTGATAACGTGGCACTCTCCGAAAAGCTACGAAGCCGAGGAGGGCTGCCTGTCCCATGATGGCGCAAGACCTGCCACACGCTATGAAAGCATCGAGGTGGAGTATCAAGACCTGAAGATGAAAAAGTGCCGCAGACGCTACAGCGGCTTTACAGCGCTGATAATCCAGCACGAATGTGACCACCTTGACGGCATACTGATATGACTCAAGACCTGAGAAGCTGCACTTCTCAGGTCTTTGTTTGTGCTTTTTGTGGGATATTTACTTTTTAGACATAAAAAGCATTTGATTTTATTTCATATTTGTGCATTATTTTTTTACAATACCCCTTGTTTTTTTCGTTTTTTCTGTTATAATCATTGTAGTCAATACATCGGAGTTTTCTGCACCTGCGGGGCAGCGGGACACTGCTGTTACTGCGTGGGTGCATAATATTTCGTGGCATCAGTAATCGTTTACAGTTTCAGAGAGGAGGGGGACTATGTTCCTTTTCAGATGGCTATGGAAGAACATGGAGGGCTGCAGGGCTATCTACATCACTGCGCTCTGCATGACCGTTTTGTGTCAGTCGATGTACATCATCACACCCTACTTCACCAGTCAGATAACCGATACCTTCATCGTCAACGAAAACGCAGCGGAAAACCTGCAGAACCACAGCGATGTGCTTATCGGTATGCTGCTTGCAATGGTGGGCTTCACACTGCTGAGAGGTCTTATACAGTACGGCGGCAACATGATGTATGAGCATTCCTCGCAGACGCTCATCTACCGTGTGAGAAAGATATTGTTCGACAATATCGAGAATCAGGATTCTCGCTTTTATAATAAGTATCGCACAGGCGACATCATGACCCGTGTCAGCGGCGACCTTGAAATGGTGCGTCACTCCATCGCATGGATAATCAAGGCAATGGTGGAGTGCGTTGTGCTGTTCCTTGTTTCCATCATCTTCTTTTTCACTACAGACTGGCTGATGGCACTTTGCCTGCTTGCGCTGACTCCCGTCATACTGTTCATCACGTGGCTGTTTAGGCGCACTGTCGGCCCTGTTTATGTCAATCTGCGTGAGAGACTTTCCACGATGAACACCGCTGCGGAGGAGAATATCTCGGGCAACCGTGTGGTAAAGGCTTTCGCCCGTGAGGATTACGAGATAGAGAGATTTGAGGAGTTCAACAAGGAGTACAGCAAGGCGAATGTCAAGGCTGCGTTTATGTGGCTGAAATTCTTCCCCTTCCTCGAGACTACAGCACAGGCACTGTCGGTGGTCATGCTGGTGTGCGGAGGATTGTTCGTCATCAACGGCAGGATAACATTCGGCGAGTACACCGCATTCTCGGGGCTTATCTGGACGCTGTCAAACCCCATGCGTATGCTGGGTAACATCGTCAACGACCTGCAGCGTTTTTCCGCATCCGCAAACAAGATAATCGAGATATACTACGGCTCGCCCAGCATCGTTGACCGCAGCGACGCAGTTGACAAGCCCGACCGCTTTGAGGGCAAGATAGAGTTTGACCATGTATCCTTTGCCTTCGGCGATAAAACGGTGCTTGACGATGTTTCGTTCACCATCGCCCCCGGTGAGACTGTTGTCATCATGGGCGAAACAGGCTCGGGCAAGACCACCCTTGCTGAGCTTATTCCCCGTATCTACGACGTTAACAGCGGCGAGGTAAGGATAGACGATGTAAGCGTAAACCTGCTTAAGCTGAAGCAGCTGCGCTCAAACATCGGCTTTGCAACGCAGGATGTGCTGCTTTACTCCGACACCATCGACGGCAACATCAGCTTCGGCAACATCGATATGCCAGAGGAAGAGGTGTACAACGTTGCGAAAGCGGCAGATGCCGATGGCTTTATCAGGAGGCTCTCTGACGGCTATGACACCATCGTGGGTGAGCGTGGCGTGGGCCTGTCGGGCGGACAGAAGCAGCGTATCTCCCTTGCGAGAGCGCTTGCTGTAAAGCCCTCTATCCTCATCCTTGACGATACTACCTCGGCGGTAGACCTCGAGACCGAGAAGCACATACAGGATGCGCTTGATGCACTGGATTTCCCCTGCACAAAGCTGATAATAGCGCAGAGAATATCCACCGCAAAGCACGCAGACAGAATAATCGTACTCAAAAACGGAAAGATAGCCGAGCAGGGCACTCACGAGGAGCTTATCAAGCAGGACGGCTACTATCGTGACGTGTACGAATTACAGAGCTAAGGAGGGAGAACAATGGCACGCAATAAGTTCGATGTTGATGAACAGCTTGAGACCCCATTTGACATACGCCACTTGAAACGCTCTCTCGTTTATGTGGGCAGATATAAGGTAAAGGTAGCTGTTTCGCTGCTGCTGAGTGCGGTGGCTGTAGTTATCGGCCTGCTTTCTCCGCTGGTGGTACAGAATGCCCTTGACAACTACATGGACAGCAAGGATGACATCCCTGCGCTGCTGATAAGCGGCGGCATCGTGCTGGTGTGTATAATTGCCAGCGTGGTGCTTTCAAAGATACGTGCGCAGATGATGACGCAGGTGGGTCAGAATATCGTTTACGACATCCGCAAAGACCTGTTTGAGCATATGCAGAAGCTCTCCTTCGAGTATTACGACAGCCGTCCCCACGGAAAGATACTCACCCGTATCATCAACTACATCAACGCAATATCCGACCTCATGACCAACGGTCTGATCAACTTTATACTTGAGATACTAAACCTTATCTTCATCACGATATTCATGTTCTTCGTGAGCTGGCAGCTGGCACTGGTGACTATGGCAGGTCTGCCCGTATACGCACTTGTGATGCTGATAATCAAAAATCATCAGCGCAGGGCATGGCAGGCGGTATCAAACAAAAGCTCAAACCTCAATGCGTATCTGCATGAAAGCATCGTCGGTGTAAAGATATCGCAGATGTTCACCCGTGAAAAGACCAATGCCGAGATAAACGACAAGCTTGCAAAGGCATACAAAAAGGAGTGGATGAGGGCTGTAAGCCTGTCAAACCTCGTGTGGCCTGTTACAGACATCGTTTCTATCCTTGTAAGGGCGGGAATATTCGCAGTGGGACTTCTGGGCTTCAACGGGGCGATATCGCTGGGTACTATCGTTGCGATGACGGATTATTCCGCACGCTTCTGGCAGCCGCTGATGAACCTCTCCAACCTCATGAACACCTTCATCAACGCTGTTGCAAACCTTGAGCGTATCTTCGAGATGATGGACGAGCCGATAACTGTAGACGACGCTCCCGATGCCACCGAGATGCCCGAGATAAAGGGTGATGTCCATTTTGAGAACGTTACCTTTGCTTATGAGGAGGGTATCAACATCCTTGAAGACCTCAGCTTTGACGTAAAGGCAGGCGAAAGCATCGCCCTTGTAGGCCCGACGGGTGCAGGTAAGACCACGATCGTTAACCTTATCTCCCGTTTTTACAACATCAACGGCGGCACGGTGCGCATCGATGACAGCGATATATCCAAAGTTACGCTGCACTCGCTGCGCTCGCAGATGGGCATAATGCTGCAGGACAGCTTTATTTTCAGCGGCACTATCCGTGACAATATCCGCTACGGAAAGCTGGATGCCACCGACGAGCAGATCAGAGAGGCCTGCAGGATCGTCGGCATCGATGATTTTATCATGTCGCTGCCCGACAAATACGACACCGAGGTAAACGAGCGTGGCGGTGGTCTTTCGCAGGGTCAGAAGCAGCTTATCGCATTTGCAAGGACTATCGTATCCGACCCGAAGATACTGGTGCTTGACGAGGCTACATCCTCCATCGATGCAAAGACTGAACGCTATTTGCAGAACGGTCTTAATTACCTCCTCAAGGGCAGGACATCCTTTATCATTGCGCATAGACTTTCAACCATCCGCAACTGCGACAAGATAATGTATGTATCCAACAAGGGAATTACCGAGGCAGGCACCCATGACGAGCTTATCGCCAAAAAGGGTGACTACTACAAGCTTTATACAGCGCAGTCGATATAACAGATACCGCCCGTCAGCCGACGGGCGGTTTTGTGTTTCGCTGTTTGTGTATAAATTTGCAGGGTTGAATTGTGGCTGATTTTGTGGTATAATGGTTGCATAGCTTTTATGAAAACAGCTTATCGCAACAAAAGTGAGGTAACCGATGAAAGCAGAGCGTAACAAGACCATTGATATATCCGTTGATGAGGGCAGGGAATACCTCGAGCGCTGCATCACTGTTGAAGACAGTGTGAGCCTCGATGATATCCTCGATAAAACGATACTGGGCGACACCTTCAGCGTGCTGCCGCTGCTTCCCGAGAAGTCGGTGGATCTGCTGATCGTTGACCCTCCATACAACCTCGATAAAAGCTTCGGCGGCAGCCGATTTAAGAGCATGAGCACCGAAAAATACCGTGAATATACCGAGCAGTGGCTTAAAGCAGCGATACCTCTGCTGAAGGATGATGCCACTGTGTATGTCTGCTGCGACTGGCTTTCAAGCATGGTGATAGGGCAGGTGCTTACCGAGCAGCTGACCGTAAGAAACCGCATAACTTGGCAGCGTGAAAAGGGCAGAGGTGCCCTCACCAACTGGAAGAACGGTATGGAGGATATCTGGTTCGCTACGGTATCTAAAAATTATACGTTCAATGTGGATGATGTGAAGGTGCGCCGCAGGGTGGTAGCTCCCTATAAGGTAGACGGAAAACCGAAGGACTGGGAGGAAACAGAGAACGGAAATTTCCGCAACACCTATCCCTCCAACTTCTGGGACGATATCTCCATCCCCTACTGGTCGATGCCCGAGAACACCGCCCACCCCACGCAGAAGCCCGAAAAACTGCTCGCAAAGCTGATACTTGCAAGCAGCAACGAGGGCGATGTGATACTGGATCCCTTCCTCGGCAGCGGCTCTACAAGCGTTACTGCTAAAAAGCTGGGACGGCACTACATCGGCATCGAGCGTGAGCCGCAATATTGCGTATGGGCAGAAAAACGCCTTGAGATGGCGCAGGAGGACAGCACCATACAGGGCTACACCGACGGTGTGTTCTGGGAGCGCAACACCAACGCACTGCAGAAAAGATCTAAGTGATCGGTCAGGAGCTTGCCATGTATAACAAAACTGTTATGGATCAGCTGATAGCTGAGATCAAAAAACACGATGGTATCGCTGATAAAACAAAGCTGAGGCAGCTGATAACTGCCCGATTTGCCCTTGAGAAAAAGCGTACAGTGTTTTGCTGCGAAGATTTTGCGATAAGGTTCTGTAAGGCGGACAGCGGGAAATTCAGCAATACGGTGCTTGCGCTGTCGGTACTGCTGAAATATGACGATGCTCCGTTTGTAGTGTGCGTGGTAACACCTAAGCAAAACATCATGCTGTTAGCGAACTCGTCGCTGCTTAGAAAGGTCAGCCACTCGTCAAAGGAGCTTCGTGCGGATAACATCAAGGGCAGCTTCAACGGTGTGGATATTTTAAGAGAGGTAAACGGCATAAATAACACGCCCGATAATTTTGAGAAGCTGTTCAAGTATCACACGGGCATTGCGAGAGAGGATAATATCGCCCGTCTTGTAGCCGCCACGAACGATATCGTTGCGAGAGATCTGCGTTTTCAAGTGGATGACAGCAATAAGGCTCAGCTGTTGGATGCCGTTACAAGGACGCAGGCATTTATCGCCTCTGCCGAATATAAGCAGTTAAAAAGCGAGCTGGATAGCAGAGTTGAAAAGGTCAGGGCTGAGATAGGCATCGCAGTGAGAGATTATGCAAACAACGTCAATCTCAGAGGCAGGGTGATAGAGTATCTCATCACCGAGGATGACACGCCGCTGAAACGCCGCATTATCAATGCGCTGCGCAATAAGCTGCCGCTGCCCCAGTTCGTTACTGAGGATGCGCTGGGCGACTTTTCAAAGAGCTATGCCGCTCACGATGTTGAGGTGGATATAAAATCTAAGGTCACCAGCTTTGACAGTAATCCGAAGGGGTATAATATCGATAAGCTGTTAAGCTTTTTAAGCAGTGACAGAGCGGTGTATATGATATATATCGTGGGCATCGATGCGAACAATACTATCAATACCCGACTTTGCTCGGTCTTTGATGAAAGGATACTTAAAGCCACAAATATCGTTCATCACTGGGCAGGCAGGAACTCGAGAGGTGTGGTGCAGTTCATGGGAAGCGGGCTTACCGATATACTGGCGGCATCGCCCTGCTCAAGCATCGACAGCACAAAAGCGACAGCTTTTTTGAAAAAGCTGATAGAACGTGGAGGAGAAGATAATGATACTATCAGACAAGACGATAATGAAGATGCTGAAGGATAACACCCTCGGTATCGAGCCGCTGGAGCAGGCTCAGATACAGCCTGCAAGCGTTGATATCCGCTTAGGCGATACATTCAGCATCGTGGAGGACTCGCCGACGGGCATCATCACCCTGGAAAGCGAGATAAAGTACAAGACTATCAAGACCGATACATACATCCTGCTGCCGGGACAGTTCGTGCTGGCGACAACGATGGAGTATATCAGCCTGCCCGATGACCTCACCGCCTTTGTGGAGGGCAGAAGCTCCCTCGGCAGGATGGGTCTGTTCATACAGAATGCGGGCTGGGTAGACCCAGGCTTCAAGGGCGAGATAACGCTGGAGCTGTTCAACGCAAACCGCTGCGCTATCGAGCTTAAAGCAGGCAGACGTGTGGGTCAGCTGGTGTTTGCGCAGATGGATGCCCCCGCCCTTAACCCTTACAACGGAAAGTATCAGGGGCAGACAGGGGCGACAGGCTCAAGAGTGTACATGGATAAGGAGCGCAAGTGATATAAAAATACCCGAGAAGAGCATTTCTTCTCGGGTATTTTTTTGTTTGGGGTACGGGCAAGGCTTATGCCTCAAATGTCTTTGCAACATCCTTCAGCAGGTTGATTATCTCAATGTGCTGGGGGCAGTGGCCTTCGCACTGGCCGCATCCTATGCAGTCGGATGCCTTGCCGTATTTTGCGGAAAGCTCGGCGTAGTCGGCGGTGTCATCGGGCTTGTCGGTGCCGTTCATCTCGGCGTTGTAGAGGGCGAAATACTCGGGGATGGATATGTTCATCGGGCAGCCATCGACGCAGTAGCGACAGGCGGTGCAGGGGATGCTGACCGCAGAGTTGATGATATCAGCAGCCTTGTGGCAGAGCGCAATTTCCTCCTCGGTGAGAGGTTTGAAATGCTCCATATAGCCTGTGTTATCCAGCAGTTGCTGCAGGTTGCTCATACCGCTGAGCACCATGAATACTCCCTCGCAGCTTGCCGCAAAGCGGATAGCCCACGATGCAGGGGACATATTAGGCTCACGATCCTTGAAGAGCTTTGCAGCCTTAGGCGGAACGTTAGCGAGTGTGCCGCCCTTTACAGGCTCCATTACGATGATATCCTTGCCGTGCTTGCGGGCTACCTCCCAGCACTTGCGTGACTGCACATTGGCATCCTCCCAGTCGAGGTAGTTTATTTGCAGCTGCACGAACTCCATCTCGGGGTGCTCGGTGAGTATCTTGTCCAGCACGTCAGCCTTGTCGTGGAACGAAAATCCCACCCGCTTGATGAGACCCTCCTTCTTTTTCTCCTGCACGAAGCTGAACAGATCGAACCTCTGTGCCGCCTCGTAGAGGTTTGTTGAAAGACAGTGCAGCAGATAATAGTCGAAGTAGCCTGCGCCTGTGCGCTCAAGCTGCTCGGCGAAGATGCGCTCAGCATCCTCCTGCTTTTCAAGCATCATGGTGGGCATCTTTGTGGCAACGTAGTAGCTGTCACGGGGGTGACGCTCGATGAGGGCTTCTTTGAGCATACGCTCGCTCCAGCCGTCGTGGTACATATATGCGGTGTCGAAGTAATTGAACCCCTTATCGAGATATGTATCCACCATTTTGAATATCTGCTCCTTATCGAAGCTTGTCTGATCGCCCCCGTCGAGCAGCGGCAGGCGCATAAATCCAAATCCGAGTTTTTTCATAAGATGTTCTCCTTTCGGCGAATGTAAGGTATTACTTACATCATATCATGTTTTTTGCTATGTTTCAAGTGGTTTTTGACTTTTTTCAATATTCGGCAAAGAAAATCATCATTTTGTGGCGCAGTCTTTAACATCGATAGGATGTAATGCTTTACATTGTGCTTTATTAGTAAAAATGCACGGAATACACTTGTAAAATTTTATCAAATCAGCCTTGAAAATGTTGGACAGATGTGTTAAAATATAATAGTCTAATAGTCGGCAGGTGTGCCTGCTGATGCGCAAATTTTTATATGGAGGTTTATCATGACGCAAAAAAGGACAACAAACAAGATCACTGCCCTGCTGCTTGCGCTGGTAACAGTGCTTTCCCTGTTCACATTCGTTACTGCTGAGCAGGCTTTTGCCGCAGCTGACGGCGAGTGGTACTACAACGTAGTAGACGGTAAGGCTGAGATCACCAGCTATATCGGTACTTCTGCTACCATCACTGTTCCCTCTCTCGTTAACGGCTACGCTGTTAAGAAGGTTAGTGGTCTTGCAAAGACTAACCACAAGGGCAAGGTTACATCCATCACATTCTCTCAGGGCATCACTGAGATCGGCAACGGCCTTTGTGCAGACTACACTGCACTTGAAAAGGTTTCTATGCCCTCCAGCCTGCAGGTGATCGGCAACGATGCTTTCGCACGCTGCACAGCACTTAAGGGTGTGATCGTTCCAAGTGCGGTTACTTCTATCGGTACTTCCGCTTTTGAGGCTTGTACATCTCTGTTCTCCGCAAATATCCAGTGCAATATGTCTGAGATCCCTGCAAAGCTGTTCTACGGCTGTACCTCTCTGGGCAATGTTACAATGCCCAACTACATCACCGCTATCGGTGACTACGCATTCTACAACTGCTCCAACATCTCCAGCATCCTCATCACCGATGCTGTAAAGACTATCGGCGAGAACGCTTTCCAGAACTGCTCCAAGCTTACAGCTCTGCACCTTCCCGCAAGCCTTAATAAGATCGGCAACTGCGCATTCAGCGGCTGCTCTTCCTTCACAAAGATGTATGTGCCTGCAAAGACCAAGAACATCGGCGAGGAGGCTTTCAAGGACTGCTTCGGCATGACTGAGATCTATCTGTCACCCTCCGTCAGCAAGATCGGCGATGGCTGCTTTACAGGCTGCAAGAAGCTCAGCAAGGTAGTATTCGGCGGCGGATATGTAAATCTTATCAATGTATTCGATCTTTCCAATGTTCCTACAGTATTCTATCCCTCCAACAGGGCAAGCGACTGGTCTGACAGCACTGCGCTCAAGCAGAACACTTATGCTGCTTCCACCAAGATCACTGTTGAGAAGGTTTCCTCTCTGACCGTTGGCAGCACCAAGAAGCTGAAGGTTACAAACTACCCCTCCAACGCAGTATTCAACGACGTTTATTTCTTCACAAGCGACAACAAGGTAGTTGCAACTGTTGACGACAACGGTGTTGTTACCGCAATGAAGGCTGGTACTGCAAACATCACTGTTACCACCATCAACGGTATCTCCACAACTGTTCCGATCTCCATCAAGCCCAGAGCTATCAGCGATGTAAAGGCTGTTCCCGCTACCATCAACTCTGTAACAATCTCCTGGAGAGATGTGGGCGTTGCAGGCTACTATGTATATCGCTCCACCTCTGAAAACGGTGAGTACAAGAAGATCGCAACTGTTACAGCTGCTTCCTCTTATACAGACAAGGGTCTGACAAAGGGTAAGACCTACTACTACAAGGTTGCTTCTTATCAGAGCAATAAGCTCGTTGGTGAAAAGAGCGAGGCTGTTAAGGTAACAGTTACATCTCCCACACCTACAGGCATCAAGGTTACCAAGTCCAGCAACACATCCGCTACAGTCAAGTGGAACAAGGTTGGCGGTGCTAACGGCTATGTTGTCACAATGGCTACATCCAAGAACGGCAAGTATAAGACTGTAAAGACAATCACAAACGCTTCTACACTGTCTCACAAGCAGACAGGTCTTACCCTCGGCAAGACTTACTACTTCAAGGTTTGGTCTTACACAACAGTAAGCGGCAAGAAGGTTTACAGCCCTGCATCCGATGCTGTTTCCGTTAAGATGAGCGTTGCTTCTCCCAGCGGCGTAAACGCTAAGAAGACAAGAGCAGGCGTTGCACAGATCTCTTGGAATGCTGTATCCTCCGCAGAGGGCTACATCATCACCATGGCATCCTCTAAGAACGGCTCCTACTCTACAGTAAGAACTATCGCTAACAACTATACCACTGTTTTCAACAAGACAGGTCTGACAGCAGGCAAGACCTACTACTTCAAGGTTTGGTCTTACGTTACTGTTAACGGCAAGAAGGTATACAGCGCATCCTCGCTGCCCGTAAGCGTGAAGGTTTGATGATGCACCGATAAAAATGCTGCCCCGAGTTTTTCGGGGCAGTTTTGTTATGCAGATTTGTGAGCGGGGGATAGCATCGTGTTTAATTGCCGAGCTCTGCTATCATCTCTACCTCGACGAGGGCTCCCTTGGGGAGCGCAAGGCCTCCCACGCAGCTGCGTGCAGGCTTGGATGTGAAATACTCAGCGTACACCGCATTGAATGCCGCAAAATCCGCAATGTCATGCAGGAAGCAGGTGGTTTTTACCACGTTGTCGAGGGATGTGCCTGCTGCCTCTGCTACAGCCTTGAGGTTCTCACATACACGGCGGGTCTGCTCTACGATGCCGCCCTGTACCATCTCGCCCGTTGCGGGGTCGAGGGCTATCTGTCCCGAGGTGTACAGCATATCTCCGCATACCTTAGCCTGTGAATAGGGGCCGATTGCGTTCGGTGCATTGTTTGTTGCAATTGTTTTCATTGTCGTTTCCTCCGATATGTCAAGTGTTGTTGCGGTTACTTTGAGGCGTTGGATGCCACTATCATGAAGCCTGCATCTGTAAGTGCCTGCTTTATCTCGTTGAGATGCTCGAAATTCCTTGTTTCAAGCTGTATGCGCAGGTAGCAGCCGTTGATGTCTGCGTTTTCATCGGCACGCTCGTGGTGCACGGCGGTAACGTTGCCGCCAAGTCCTGCGATTATCGAGGATACTCCTGTAAGCTGTCCGGGCTTATCCATCAGCTGGATGGTAAGCAGGCAGTTTCTGCCGCTCTTTACAAGTCCTCTGCGGATAACTCTCGAGAGGATAGTTACATCGATGTTACCGCCCGATACAAGGCACACCACCTTTTTGCCCTTGACAGGCACCTTGTTGAACATCACGGCAGCCACCGATACTGCGCCTGCACCCTCTGCAATGAGCTTCTGCTGCTCGATAAGGGCGAGGATGGCTCCCGATATCTCGTCGTCGGTGACGGTAACTATCTCGTCAACGTATTCCTGCACGAGGCTGTAGGTTAGATCTCCCGGCTGCTTAACTGCGATGCCGTCGGCGATGGTTGAAACACTTTGCAGCCTTTCGATCTTTCCGTCGGCAACGGAATTAACCATGCTGGGCGCACCTGCCGCCTGCACTCCGTATACCTTGATATTGGGTGCGAGCTGCTTTATTGCGTATGCGATGCCGCTGATGAGACCTCCGCCGCCGATGGGCACTACTACCGCATCCATATCGGGCAGCTGGTCTAAAAGCTCAAGACCGATGGTGCCCTGTCCTGCGATAACGTTCTCGTCATCGAAGGGGTGGATGAAGGTGTAGCCCTTCTCGTCACGCAGCTGCAGCGCACGCTGATAAGCGTCGTCGTATACGCCCTCAACCAGGCACACCTCTGCGCCGTAGCTCTTGGTAGCCTCTACCTTTGAGATGGGCGCACCGTCGGGCAGGCAGATTAGCGATTTGATGCCCGCCTTTGTCGCCGCAAGGGCAACGCCCTGCGCATGGTTTCCAGCGGAGCAGGCGATAACGCCCTTTTTGCGCTCCTCCTCGGTGAGCTGGGATATCTTGTAGTAAGCTCCCCTCACCTTGAATGAGCCTGTTACCTGCAGGTTTTCGGTCTTGAGGTAAACATCCGCCTCGGTGTTGATCTTCGGGGCTTTGATGAGGTCGGTGTCACGGATGACCTCCTTCAGAACGTGCGATGCCTTGTAGATCTTGTCAAGTGTAAGCATAAAAAATCCTCCTATGTTCGGTAATTAACCGCTTGGTCGGGGCAGTGTTATCCGAAGCGAGAAGTCCCATGGCGATCTTGTCTGACAGCAAGGCACTTTTTCGCCGTTGTACTTTGTGTACCGCAAGAAAAAAAGTAACGCCACTGCAAGGCAAAAGCGTCAGGGATGCCGCTGAGGATAGCATCGCCACGACCGCTAATAGGATGCAGCGGCACATAAACACAATTGCCCCCTATCTTTTGGATAAGGGGCAAAAATATATTATGCAAAACCAGCCTCTGTACATCCAACAATGCACTTCCCTTTAACGGTGGAAATCCGTACAGCCCTACTCGCAAGATTGCCGATAATGGCAAGCTTTGGGGCTGTCTGCTACGGGCGGATCGTGGATATATGCCCTGCTGCCTCGCACCAAACGGCAGCTCTCTGGAAAGGGGTGGATACATACACGGCGGTAAAACCGCACCCATCAACGCATTTGATCGATTACTTTTTCATTATACAACCGAGTATCGCATTTGTCAATAGGGAAACTGAAAAAATTTTTTCAAAGCTTTTCGATGTGTTTTCTGATGGTATCGTAGGCGGTGCTCCAGCTCCTGTGGGGGTTTTCGGTGACGAGGCTGTCAACTGCCAGTCCTTTAAGTATGCTAAGCTCTCTGCGCTGCCGCTCTGCAAGACATTCTATATATCCATCAAAGCCCGATGCACCGATGCTTTTTCCGTAAGCCCCGTTTATGTGGTAGTCGATAACTCCGTCAAGCCAGCCCTCACGCTCGGCGGCGGCTTTTTTGACGCACTCGGCTATATCGTCGTTGCTGAGATAGATGACGACGGGGGAGAGGGGTCTTATTATTTCCGCTATGCGAGAGATGTAGCGGCGGCTCTCCTCTTCTGAAAAGCCGAAGCGCATCATCGTTTCACACATGGGATTTTGCAGCAGCACGCAGTTGAACACATATACGGTGTCCCTATCCGCATTTTCGGCAAAGCTGCGCCATTTTGCAAGCATCAGCGGCATCTCCCTTTCCCACGGGAGAAAGTCGTATATCTTGTATCTGAGCAGCTTGTTGAACAGTTCGCCGCTAAACTGCGCTAACGGAACTATGCTGCCGCCCTCCGCTTTTTCAGAGTGTTCAGCGATGGCGGCCAGCTCCTCGGCGGTGAACTCTGCAAGGCGATCGTTTGCCACAAATGCGCTGAACTCGTAATCAGATGGGTGCGCTCCGCTGCCCTCGTCAACATAGCATACCTTGCCCTTCTCCGAAAGCAGATCTGCAACAAATTTTGATGTGGTGCTCTTTCCCGAGCAGGGTAGTCCTTCAATGATGTATAATCTGTGCTTCAAGCTATCACCTCGCTGAAAATGAGCGGAAGCCAGACGCTGCCGCCTGACTTCTGCTATATGGAAGTGCTGCACTGAGCATGTGTGGTGGTACTCAGTGCGGCACATACCGTCATCATGCCTTTTCTACGGGCACCCATATCTCGCTGTGTGTAACGTTAGGGTCATCGGTGGGAGGTGCAAGATACATCTCCACGTTGTAGTTGCCTGCAAGCTTGTACTCCTTGCAGGAGGGGAGCCACTCGCTCCATATCTTTGTGTTGACATCCTGCAGTGCCTTTGGCATAGCACCTCTGCAGGGGAACACTGCCCATGTGCCTGCGGGTATCACCCTTGTTGTGTAGCCCTCGGGAACCTCGTTCCAGGGGAAATACAGATCGGCGATGAGATACTCGAACTCGCTGCCGTTGCTGTCCATGCACACACCGAACATTCCCTTTACCAGCTCGCCTCCGCCTGTGGCAAAGTGCTCGCCCCAGAACTTTGGTATCTCAGCGTAGGAGGTCTCGGTATTGAAGCCCCTCGACCTGCCCATGACGGTGAATGCTGCCTTTTCAACTATCCTGTACTCTATCATGTTTCCGCCCTCCAGTGTAAGCTTTATTTTCAGCGGCGCAAAGCTTTTGAGATTTGCGCCCCTCTCTCTTGCAGCCGAGGGAGATATGCCGTGGAACTTTGTGAACGCCCTTGCAAAGCTGTCATGGCTGTCATAGCCGTATTTTATTGCGATATCGATTATCCTCGCATCGCTGAGCGACAGCTCCTCACCCGCAAGTGTGAGGCGGCGGCTGCGGATGTACTCGCCCACCGTAAAACCGCACAGCACGCTGAATATCCTCTGAAAATGGAACGGAGAAACGTACGCTTTCGCCGCTACATCCTCGATGCTAAGCTCCTCGGTGAGGTTGTTTTCGATATACTGTAAGGCATTTTGTATGCCCTCTGCCCAGCCGTTCATGCGACCACTCCTCTCTGACTGTGTTTACATTATACCATACTCTCGTCAGATGTGCACGACTTTTTGTGCTCAACGGTGTCGCATTTAACATTCCTTATACATGAACATGATGTATTCGTTGTCGCAGAAGCCGTTTTTGCGGTAGAAGCACGGTGCGGGCGCATATTTGTTGGTGCACAGCGTTAGCCCTGCAAGCCCATGCTCTTTCACGTACTCCTCAGCAGCGGAGATCAGTTTGCTTCCGCAGCCGCTGCGCTGCCTCTCGGGGAGTATGAACATCTCATCGATGTACAGCTCGCTGTTGTTCCACCATATCTTTTCATGGGCGAACATTGCGCCGATAAGCTCTCCGTCGCTTTCAACTGCGAAGCCCACAAATTTTGCGGCATCGAAATAGTCATTGAGATATGCTGCGGCGGTGTCCGCTGTCCAGCGGCACTGCCACAGCTCGTTATTGTAAACGGCGCATAGGATGTCGGCGCATTTGGCAATGTCGCCTTTTTGTATAGCCCTTATCGTTATATCAGCCATATATCTTCTCCAGTTGCTCAAGGGTGGGGAGGGCATCGCTGCGGCGGTACTCCTTGCCGTAGGGGTCACGGATGAGTATCTTGTGGTCGCATAGCTCTCTGCGCAGCGTTACGGGGTCGCCGTAGGTGTGCCACTCGTTGATGAGGGCATTTACCTCCCTCTCGGTGTATACCTTATCCCTTATGAATTTTTCAGACAGGTAAACGAGTATGTGCAGCTTCATCTTGCGCTTTGCGGGCAGTGCGGTCAGCCTGCCCTCGGCATCGAGGAAGTTTTTCAGTGCCTCCATGCTTTTTCCGCAGTGGGAGATGCGGCGGTATATACGGGCGGTGTCGCCGCAATCCTCTTTCGCATCGCAGAAGTAGTGAAAGCCGCATTTTTCGTAAAACTCGGTGTGGGAGGTCAGCAGATAAGCCGTATCATATCCCAGTCTTGAAAGGTCGGCGCAGATATAGTCCAGCAGATACTTTGCAAGCCCCTGACCTCTGTATTCATCCTCGGTGAACACTGCGCAGATGTTGGGGGACAGGTCTTTGCGGTCGTGGAAGTCGTTTTCGATAACTCCCATGCCTGCGATGATACGCTCGCCGTCAAGCAGCACATACCACTGCACGAACGAGGTCTGCTTACGCTGACATTCCTCGATGCTTTCGAGGTAAGCCTCTATCGGAACTCCCCACTTTTCGTGGAACCATTGCGCAGCCCTCTCAGTGAAAGCCTTGTTATCCCTTAAAAGTATCAGTTTGTATTTCATGTTATATCCTCTTCGATCTATTGCCCGGTCAAGTGCGAAGCACTATCCTTGAATCCATATTGAATATCAGCTTCCAGCCCTCTTCACGCTTCTGCCATGTGGAGGTAACGTGGAACAGCCCTGCAAGGTCGGCATCCTCCTCACGCTTTGCGGTGGCACTGACGATATAGTGCACCTGAATGAGGGTGTCGCTCTGATGGATGACCTCGTATTCGCTTATCTTATAGCTGCCTATGCCTACATCGCATATCAGCCATGCGTACTCCGCACCCGAGCAGCGATGCCCGCCGCATACCATCATTGCATCCTCGGCAACCTGCTGCAAAAATGCGTCACGGTCGCAGTCAACGGCTGCATTCCACATTGCTGTTTCATGCTGTAATGCTATGTTCATTTTGTTCTCCTTTGCTCTGTTGCGGCGATACAGTATATTTTTCGCTTCGCCGCTTATTTTGACAGCTTTTCAAGCTCTGCTGCCATTATCTTTATATCCTTTACCATGTCGCCGAGGGTCTGGGTGCCTGCGCTGTTTTCCTCTATCGCAGCGGCTACCTGCTGCACTGCGCTGCAGTTGTTTTCGATATTGCCGCTGACGCTGACGAGGTTATCCGATACCCTCTCGCCGCTTTCTGATACGTCGTTTATTACCCTGTTCATATCCGCAATGTGCATGGATATCTCGCTGTTGGAGAGGCTTATCTGCTCAGCTGACAGCTTCATCTGCTCCATGCTCTGCATACCCACACGGGTGAGGGAGGCATTTTTCTCCATTGCCGCAACGGTCAGCCCGATGTTTTCGGTCACCTGCGAGATTATGCCGTCTATCTCTGCTGCGGCTACCTTTGTCTGCTCGGACAGCTTTTTGTTCTCCTCTGCCACTACCGAGAAGCCCTTGCCTGCTGCGCCTGCACGGGATGCCTCGATAGATGCGTTTATCGCAAGGATGTTGGTCTGCATGGAGATGTCGGTTATCACCTTTGCTATCTTTACTATCTGCTCAGACTGCTCCGACAGGCGTGAGATTATCTCCTTGCTTTCGTCGGTGCCCTTGCATATCTCGTCCATGCTGGAGAATGCAAGCTCCATCTTTTCGTTGTTGTCGGCGGTCAGACCGTCTGCACGGGCGGTCAGCCCTGCGATGCTGCCGCTCATCTCGGTGAGGTCGGCAAGGCTTTTTGCGATGCTGCCCATGCTATCCTCAACTGCCTTGATATGCTCAAAATTAGCCTCGCTGTCACGCATTACATTTGCGGACTCGTCGGCGATGCTGCTGTTTGCCTCGGCTGCGGCGGCGGATATCTTGTCAAGCTCCGTTACGGTGACGAGCAGCTTCTCGGATACCTCCAGCGACTTTTCACGCATGATGCGCTGCTGCTCTGCTCCCATAAGGCTGCCGAGCATCTTCGTAGTGCGCTTGCACAGCATCGTGAATATTGCAGAGATGGCTATCAGCACAAGTGCCCTCGGAGCTATGCCGAAAAGCACCACATCCTTGATATCGTCGAAATTGTGGTCGATGACGTGCCCCGCTGTAAATGCCGTAAGCTGACCGAGAGAAACTCCCACGATAGTGACTATAGTTGCAATAATGTTGAGCCTGCCCGAAAAATACAGGCTTGCCACCGCAATGGGATAAACATACAGCAGCACCGCATGCCATGAAAGATACACCGATACCACCATTGTGAACACTGCCGCACACATCACTATCACATACTTTACCCACGGCTTGTCCCTTTTCAGCAGGAACACGATGACTGACGGCACTGTCAGCATGACAGCACCCTTTATAAATGCCGATATCATGATACCCAGCTCTATCACGAATATGCCGAGTATATCCAGTATCAGCACTATTGAATACACCAGTATCGTCACAAGCATTACTTTTGCGGCTGCCTTGTTGGCACTGCGTTCGTTTTCTTTTAATAGCTCCATTTTGTACCTCCGTAATTTGTTTATTGTCGGCTTGAAACAGAGCCGTTCATCAGCGGTGTGAATGGCTCTGCGTCTAAGCGTCCGGCTCTTTGATAGGTCTATTTATGTACGGTCACCTGCAGCTTTTGTGCGCTTATCAGGCTCTCCTGCTTGCATTTCGGGCAGAACAGGGGGAGGTTGATTATCACCGTATCCTCCCTTATCTTCACCCTCGTCTTGCTGCCGCAGACGGGGCATATCACCCATTTTTCCTCCATGCCGTCCTCCGTGCGCTCATTTTCTGCGCTTGTACACCACTATCTCAGCGTCGGTGCCGTTTTCGCCGTACTCGCACAGCAGCAGGTGATCTTCATCCGCTGCCAGCCCGTAGCAGCGGTCGCTGCCTTTTTTCTCTGCCTGCGTGCCGAGATATATGCTGTTGTCATCAAAAAATTTCGCCGTTTGCCCGTTGGGGAGCGTGTAATCGCAATTGATGAACGAGCCTAGCAGCGTGTTAAGCTCCGCCACCTCGCCCATATCGGGAATATCGAGTGCCTTTATCTCATTCATGAGCTGCTTTCTCAGCCCACATTCGGTGCAGGATGTGCAGCCTTCAGCTCCCTTTGCCTTGCAGCACTCTGCCACTATGCACTCGCTGCCGAAGGGCTTGCCGCCACTGTCGGCGCAGCCGCCGCAGGAACCGTTAAGCTCACACTCTGCGCAGTTTATACCACATATCGAAATGCTCATTTTTCATCCTCCTTATGGTCTGTATGAGGTCTTTGAAAAGCACGTTTTGCAAAACGATTGTTTTGCATCGTATGATTTATTATAACACACAAAAAATCCCTTGTCAATAAGGCAAGGGAAAATTTTTGATTTATGCTGAAAAAAAGGAGGATGCAGCCTTGCTACTTTTTTTCGGGGATGGTGGTGCAGCTGTTTGCCCTGCCTGACTTTATCAGCGACAGCATGGCAACGAAATCCCTGCTGAGCATATCCTGCACCTCATCCTGCTTGAAGCGGCACACGCCCGATGCAATAAGTGCCCCCACTCCGTAGGTGTATATCCATGTGTGCTTGAACAGCAGCATGGCATCCTCGTCGTTAAGACCGTAATCCTGCTTGATGGCATCTATGCAGCGCACCGCCACCTCGCCAAGATTGTTGAACACATCCTCAAATGTCTCGGCTTCGGGCTTCTCGCTCATGTAAAGCAGGCGGTACAGCTTCGGCTGCTCCGCTGCGAACATTATCATCTGCAGACCTATCTGCTTGAAAACGGGAGTGTATGCCTCTGCCTTTTTTGCATACTCTCCAAACCTTTTAAGCGCAGCCTTGCGCACCTCAACAAACACCTCATCCATGCTGTTGAACACGGTGAATATCGGTCGTGCGGAGCTGCCCAGCGCAGCACCCAGCTCTCTTGATGTGAGCGCCCTGAGCCCCTTGTCTGCTGCTATCTTCAGCGCAGCGTCAACTATCTGATCTTTGGTGAATCTTGGTTTTGGTGGCATTGTTACCTCTTTCTAAAACGTGCGTTTTGCATCATTGATATAAATTGTAGCAGATATGCATCGAGTTGTCAAGGGGCAAAAACACAAAATCCGTGTTTTTTTGCCGAATATTATCTGAAACAACGAGGCTCCGCCTGTACAGCGGAGCCTTGTATGCTGTTGCCAATATCAGTTCTTGCCGAACAGTCCGCCCAGTGCGTCGCCGAGACCGCCGAGCTTGTCGCCGATATCCTCGATCTTGATCTTAGCCTTTACACCGTCGATGAGCTGATTGATCTGATCATCGGGGAGGTCAACACCGAGCACGCCCTCGAGAGCCTTTACGGGATCCTTCTGGAAGTCTGCTGCGAAATCGGGGTCAGCCTTGATCTTTTCTACGATCTCTTCGATCTTTGCCTTGATGTCCATTTGTGTGTACCTCGCTTTTTAAGATTTAACCGACAGTTGTCGGATGTGCAACTATATTCTAGCATATTTTTGACATAAAATCAAGGGCTTTTTGTGTAATTTGTCTGAAAATTATGTTGACAAGCCACAATATATTGTGCTATACTCAAATTATCAATTTATAGAGTGAGGGTTATGCTATGAATGTAAGATATGAAAAGCAGCATCAGCGTCTTATTATCTCAAACGGTGCCACAACGGTGTGGATAAACACTTGGGGCAACAGCAGCGTGCGTGTGCGTATGACCGCAGAGCCTGTTATGGATGCCAACAACTGGGCATTGACAGAGTCTGTAGCATCGGGCGATGTCAGCTATCGCACCGAGGAGGTGGATACCACCGACCCGTGGTATAAGGGAGAGGAATATTCCCACTATCACTCAAAGGGCATCAACCATTATCTCACCGTGGGAAAGCTCACTGTAAAGGTGGACTATGAGGGAGTTATCAGCTACTACAACCAGCGTGGAGAGCTGCTCACTTGTGAATACTGGCGCAAC